>JBHJGY010000066.1:0-15027 GCA_050331335.1 Pikeienuella sp. | reverse complement strand
GCCGCCATCGATGCCGTCAAGCCCGCTGTTGGGGATGCCGTGGGTGCCCGAGGTGTAGGACGCGTGGTGGTATTGCACGAAGACGATCTGGCCGTTGGCACGGGCGTCGGCGAGCTGTTCTTCGAGCCAGGCGGCCTGGATTGAGCCCTCGTTGAAGTCCGACAGATCGGTGCCGTCCGTGAATTCGTTGTCGTTGTTGGCGCGGTACTCGGCGGCGTCGATGTTGGTGTTGGTGTCGGAGTTCGGGGCGTTGCGGTCGCCGCGCTCATCCCCGGCCACGTCCGGCTCGCCGTTCGACGAGTCGAGCGTGATGAAGGTGATCGGCCCGTAGTCCAACCGGTAGTAGTTGTCCTGGTGGCTGTCGGTGCCGTTCGACGGCATGTCGAAATAGGTTTTGTACTTGCTGCGCCCGAAAGCGACCGAGTTGAAGTCCTCGCTGATACCGTAACCGCCATTGATGGCGCTGAAGTTCTCCCAGTTGCCGAGGGCGGGGAGCAGCGGAGTCTCGGTCAGCAGATCGTCGAACTCACCCGCGTTGTGGCGGAAGAACTCGTCCCAGGCGAACTGATAGCCGCCGCCCTGGATGAGATCACCCGGCATCACCACCAGGTCCGGGTTGCGCTCGTCGATGATGCGGACGTTCTGAGCATAGCCGTCGGTCTGGTTCAGCAGATAGAGGTCGCGGCCGCTGCTGTCGGTGGGCAGGTTGTCCGGTCGGCCGAGGCTGTCTTCGGCCTGAACGCCCGGGGTCCAGTCGCGGATCTGCGTCGCGCCGCGCGGCTCGGTCTCGCTGTCGGCGAGCGCCACGAAGCGGATCTGCTGCCAGTCGTCGCCGGGGCTGGTCGTCAGTTGCGCGCTGAACTCGGCCTCGTTTTGCGTCACCGAGTAGTCATAGGTCGTCCCCGCCTCAAGGCCGGTGAGCATTACGCTGTGCTTGTAGTTCGTATTCGCGAGGATCGGGTAGTCATTCTCGATCGCATCTTCGAGGGCAGGCTCGCGATACTCCAGCAGCGACTGGTACTCGGGGGTCGAGGTGAAGACCAGCGGCTCAGCGAGGCCGCCGCCCGAGACGACCAGCTCGCCAGGCGCCTCGTTTTCGGTGAACCAAGTGACGAGCATGCCGTCTTCGGTGGGTTGCTGGAGGTAAGGCAGAACCCGGAATTCGTCCAAAGGCAGAGCGATCCGGTCATCGGCGTTGACGATAACGCCGCCGCCGAGAACAGCCTCGGTCGCCTCGCCGACAGCGTCGCTCGTTGCGATTTCCAGGAACACGTCGCTGCGGGAGGCAGACCCGTCCGCCAGCGCTGCGACGAATGCGTCGAGCTCGGCTTCCTCGAACAGGTCGGTCGCATTGGCATTGGCGACCAGCGCATCGACGAACGCCTCATCGGAGAGATCTTCGCCGTTCTTGTCGGAGAACTCGCTGGAGCCCACCAGGACGTCGGCCAAATCGCTTGCGGTGATGATGCTGGTGTCCAGGAGGTTGGCCCAGAACGTGGCACCGCCCACATCCGCGAGACGCCCGAAGGCCGTGTAATACATCTGGCCGACAGTCAGCGCGGACACGCTATCGTCGGCGCGCCAAACCGCATCGTCGAAGGTCAGGCTCTCGGCGCCGAAGACCAGCGTGGCGCCGGCATCGCCGAGAAGCGACACCCCGCCGCCGAGGCCGCTCACGGCCACATCCGCCGCGCTGCCGGTGATGGTGACGTCGCTGGCCGAGACCACGGCGTCCTCGCCGATGACGGCGGTGGCGGTCTCGGCGATCTCGCGGTCGTCGAAGACATCGCCCGCGCGGAAATCGAGGTTCTGGATGCGGGCGTCGAGGCGCGGCGTGGTGTCCACGAGATCGACGGTCGGGTCGCCCTCTTCGTTGCCGAACTCGGCCAGCAGATACTCTGCGAGCGCGTCCTGTTCGGAGCCGGTCGCCGCGAAGGTCGCACCGCCGTCGAAAACCGGGTTCTCGTCATTGACCAGATCGACGCGGTTGGTGGCCGCGGCGATGTCGGCGTCGAAGCCGTCCTCGTCGGGGTTGGTCACCGGCAGGCCGTCGGCGCCGCCATTCGCGAGGAAGTTGAGCGTCACGGTGCGGAAGGTGGTGTCGCCGTTGTCGACCACCTCGCCGTTACGCACGAGCTCGGCGATGATTTCGCCCGTTTCCTCGTCGACCAGGGCCGCGTCGACAATCCGGTCGCCCGCCGGCAGATCCGGCGAGAAGGAGAAGCGAAGGCCCGCGAACTGGCCCCAGCCTCCGGCGCTCTGCTCAAGGCTGGTGTAGTTCTCGAGCGTCGCTTCGACCGTGTCCACGATCTGCTGCGTGGTGAGGCTCAGCAGTGTAAGGCCGTTGTTGAAGGCGAGCGTGTCGTTGATGTCGTTCTGGCTGATGCCGCCCTCGGGCTTCGCGCCCGGCACGCCCTCAGGGGGCAGGCGCTGCGGGTCGCCGTCGCCGGCCGGCTGGACGATCTGGCCGATATTGGCGCGGATGCCGCCGCCGTTCTTGAAGGAGAAGACCACCTCGTCGTCGAATTGCTGCACGTAAGAGAGGTTGGCGTCCGCCGTCAGGTTGCCGAGGTTCGTCTCCTGGGTGCGGACACCGTCGGTGCCGCCGCCGGCGCGCTCGGCGTTGAGGAACTCGGTGGTGACCGCGAAGAACGTGCTCTCGCCCTCGACGATCGTGTCCTCGACGAGCTGGGCGATCTCGACGATCTCCGGATCCGCGAGGCCCTCGGCCCCGACGCGCGCAACGCCCGCATCCGAGGTCTCATAGGCGCCGGAGATCTCGGCGTCGTAGCTCTCGGGGATGATCACGCCGTTCTCGTCGAAGTCGATCACGAGGCGGCCAACATAATTGTAAGCGGCGTCGGTGTTGACAACCGCGACAGGGTTGCTGTCGGCGCCGTCGACGAAGATCGGGTAAACTTCGTCAGCCGCTTCGCCGTCGAAGCCCGCATCGTTCTCGTCGAGCAGCACCGAGTTCGAACCACCGGCCATGATGATGTCGACGCCCTCAAGCAGACCGGCCAGCTCGACCTCGCGCGACAGAAGCTGCTGGTGGGAGAGCAGGATGATCTTGTCGAGGTCCGGATTGGCGGCGAGCAGCGCGTCGACATCCTCTTGGATAACCGCGGCGAGGTCGGTGAGGTCGTTCGATTCCGGGAGAACGATGAGATCGGGCCCTGGGCTCGTCAGGCCGTCATCGATGGTCGGAACCACGGCGCTGACGAGGCCGATCGTCTCGCCGCCATCGGTGGTGACCAGCGCGGTGCCCGAGACCTGGCCGGCGATGTCGGCGACGTTTTGGCCGTCGGCGGTCGCGAGCGGGGCGAGGTTGGCGTCCTGCGAGTAATCGAGGTTGCCAGCGAGATAGGGGAAATTGGCGCCCTCGAAGGGCTGGAAGTCGGCCGGATCGTCGTCACCGAAGTCGATATCGCCCGAGATGAGTTCCGCGATGATGCCGGTGCCCTGGTCGAACTCGTGGTTGCCGAAGCTGATCGCCTGGACGCCGAGCTCGTTTTGGATGAGGATATCGGCTGCGCCCGGCGCACCGTAAATCGTCTCCGAGGCGGAGTAGAACAGACCCGGGATCCATGCGTCGCCAGAAGAGAGCGTCAGCGTATGGACATAGCCGTCAGTTCCGTCGCCATCGATGTCCTGCGCGCGCAGCGCATTGAGGACCGCCGAGAGGTTTGGAGCCAGCTCGGTCGAGGTAGTGTTCGCCTCCTGGTCAGAGAAGTGGAAGAGCTGGAGCGCAAAATTGTTCTCGAAGTCGTTCATCACGTGTCCCCGTCTCGTATGTTGAGGGTTGGCGCAGCGCGCATATACCGATTGAGGCTGCGGGAGCCGGTCTAAGCTGGCCGCAGAACTTTATGTTATCACATACAAGAGCTCGGGTTTTTTAATCCAAGGCGAAGCTTTTGTCTCGATTTTGCGAAAGCGCGCCATCTCCGCCGGGCTGGCCCGGCGCGGTCGCCAGCCGCAGCGCGTTTCAGGTCTTCTCGCCGTCGGATTCGATCGCTGAGGCCGCCTCGCTCGGGGGGCTCGGCCGCCGCTCGCTCATTTCGTGGTTTTCGCCGAGGAGAGCGACCGGGGCGCACACAGGCCGGCCCATGTCACGGGCCGGCGACGCGCTGGAGGAGCGGTGGCGATGAGGCGGCCGGCATCGGCGACGATGGTTCCGTCTTCAGCGGTCGGGCAGCCAACCGCTCCCCGCCGCCGTGCTTTGCCGCCGTGCTCTTCCTTCCAGGCATGAGGCACGTCGCAGCGCGGAGGAGCCCGTCGCGACGGTGCAGATCCGCCAGGCTAACCCCTGCCTGCTGCTCCCGCAGGTTACCTGTGCGCGGCTCTTCGCGGATGTCGCGAAGCGGTGCGCGCGGCGTGAAACTCTTGCGCGTTCGTCCGCCTCCTTCTCAGGCGACAGACACAGCGCGGGGTGCGGGCATTTCAGGGGGCAGGGTCAGTCTCGATGTCCGAGCACCGCGATGGATCACGCAAATTCAGCCCCGGTCTGTGGGTCGTCACTGTCCCCGGCGCCGAAATTCTGGGTCCAATACTTGCCGTACCCGACGCCATCGGTATCGAGAACGTAGCCGACGCCCAAATGGGTAAAGTTCGGGTTCAGCATATTCGCCCGATGACCGCTGCTGTTGATCCACCCATCCACGACAGCCTCGGGCGTTTGGTACCCGGCGGCGATGTTCTCGCCGGCCGTCGTGTAGTCGTAACCCGCATCTCGCAGCCGCGTGCCAAGTTTGTCGCCATTGCTGCTGGTGTGAGAGAAGAAGTCGTTATCGGCCATGTCGATACTGTGGTCCTCCGCCGCGCGGGACAGATCAAAGCTCAGTTCGAGAGGAAGGAGACCGTTCTCGACACGGAAATCATTGGTCAGGTTGAACACCTCCATCTCGAAATCGCCGAAATCCTCCGGCCACTCGAGTGGGGGCGGCGTGTCGTCGTCCTGTGGCGGTGTGTCGTCAACCGTGACCGGAATGAAGTCGATGAAATCGACGGCCGCAGGGTCCAGCCCACGGGAGTTGGCCCAGAGCGCGACCCGCGCCCCGTTGTCGATCCAAACCTCGTCGAAGATCACCTCGCTCACCGCATTGGCAGAGGACGGTTCGTCGCCGTCGTGATCTTCGTCTAGCCGGATCCGGGCCCGACCATCGCCGATCCTGAGCGAAAGACCCGCTGCGCCCGCAAGGTCGTGATAATGAATGACCACCTGGTAGTAGCCGCTCTCACCCTCGAACTGCGTTGCGGCGCGTCCGAAGCCCCATCCCGGCAGCGTGGCGATCCCCCCGCCGGACGCCGACTCGCGAGACTGCGCGCCAAAGCCCCAACGAATATGGTCTTCCAACTCAATCTTGATCGTGTCCGCCGGCATTGCCCCACCCCTGAATTGGCTCACCTCGGTTCGTCGAAACCGCTATAGCGATGCCGCGATGGCCTAGGCCAAAGGCGACACGCTCTGATTGATTCTCTCCAACTTTTCGGGACTGAGGGTTGCATAGCGGGGCGCAAAGTTCAACTTGGCCGTGGCCTCCTCTACCCGTGGGTGGCGCGCTGTTCGCCCGGTCGCCGCGGCCGGATGGCGCTTGCGGATGCGCCGACGGAGATCCCTCATGACAGGGACGGCAGCGCAACCCTGCGGTCCGGGATCTCCTCAGAGGTTCGACGGCTCCTGAGCTTCGCCATGAGACAGGCAAGCACACTGGCCTGGTAGACGCACTTCGACACCAGGCCGGGCACAGCCCCGGGCGCCGTGTATCTCCCGGGTCTCGGCGAGCGCACAGGTCAGCCGGCTCGGCGGCTCAGAGCTGCTAGTAGCTCAGCACGATCGTATCGGGCTGGGTGAGCGCCGTGAAGGTCGTCTCAGGCCCCGTTATCGTGGCGCCCTCGATCAGATCGTCCTTCCCGACGCCGCCGGCCACCATGCAGATGCCACAGACAAGAACCGTCTGCCCGCTCGCGATCAGCTCGGTGAGCACGTCCCGCGGGGTCTTGGCGGTCACGCTATAACTGCCTTGCGCGATGTCCCGCTCCGCCAGATGCACGGCGCGGACATTCAAGAAGACGGTGACGCGGTGGCCACGGTTGACCGCCACGCTCGCATGGGTCAGCGCCCGCCCGGCGGCCAGGCTGTCATCGGTGGTTATGTTGTAGAAGAAATGGTGCGGGGGCTCCCCGGCCTCCGCTTGCAGAGGCGAGCTCAGCACGACCGCGGCCAGCGCGACGGCGAGCAGCGTCTTGAGAAGCGCCATCCTGTATCTCCCGATCCATGGTCCTTGCGGCCGCCAGGGGCCGCCTTGGTGTCAGGCCGCGGGCGGCTCCCGCCACCCCCTCACCCAAGGGGCATAAGGGCTGCGGGATCTGCCCGCCGTCTGTCAGCAGGATGTGGCCAGACCAGCGGTTAAGCAAGACGCTAAGCTAGACGAACGGCTCGACGCTCAGGGGCTTTCTCGGTAAACGAAAGAGACCTCCCCCGACGCGTGCGCGTCCGCTTCCGCCGCGGAAGCTAGGGCGGCGTGATGGGGGGATTTGATGCAGACGGGGTCGGTCGCCCGTGCGTCGCCGGTTACTGCCATCGCCTGGCACCGGCAGCCTCCGAAATCGATGCCGCGCCTGTCGCATGACCGGCAGGGCTCCTGCATCCAGTCGAACCCGCGAAAGGCGTTGAAAGCCTGACTGTGATACCAGATTTCGCGCAGGGGCAGCTCGGTCACCCTCGGGAAGTCGAGATCGGGGATCGTATGCGCGGCATGGCAGGGCATCACCCGACCATCCGGGGTCACATTGAGCCCGATGGCGCCCCAGCCCCCCATGCAGGGTTTGGGATAATCGGCATGGTGGTCGGCGGGCACATAGTCGATCACCAGCGTGCCCTTGAGCCGTACCCGGGCGTCGGCAACGATCCGCCCCGCGGCTTTGGCTTGCTCACGGGTCGGCATCAGCGCCGCGCGGTTGCGCTCGGCCCAGCCGTGGAACTGGACGGTGGCCACCTCGATCCGCCGGGCGCCCATCTCAACGGCGAGCGCGATGGTCTCCTCCAGCCGGTCGAGATTGCGCTTATGCATCACAGCATTGAGGGTGAGCGGCAGATCGCGGGCGCGGACCCACTGGGCGACCTGCATCTTGCGCGCATAACCGCCCTTATAGCCGCCGATCAGATCGGCCGTCGCCGCATCCACACCCTGGAGCGAGAGCTGCACATGGTCGAGCCCAGCGTCCTGCATGGCATCGAGCCGGCGTTCGGTGAGCCCAATCCCGGAGGTGATGAGGTTGGTGTAAAGGTCTTGCGCCCGGGCGTCCGCGACCAGCGCTTCGAGATCGCGGCGAGCGGCGGGTTCGCCGCCGGACAGATGGACATGCAGAACCCCCAGTTCGGCGGCTTCGGCAAAGACCCGACGCCAAATCTCGCGGGGCAGTTCCGCATCGCGCTGCGCCATCTCGATCGGGTTCGAGCAATAGGGGCAAGCGAGCGGGCAGCGATAGGTGAGCTCGGCCAGCAACGCCATCGGCGGCCGGACCGGGGGCGCGGCTGGACGCGCCGCACGCTCCCGATCCTCGGCAACCCCGGCGCTCATGGCCCTGCCTCCGCCATGCGCCGCTCGATGAGCGAGCCCAGGAACTTCGCTGCATCGCTGGCGATTTGCCCGCGCGGGGCGGCGTATTTCTCCGCCAGCGCATCGACGATCTCGCCGAAGCTGCGCTCGCCATCGGTCTCGGCGAGGATGGCGGCGCCGATCGCATCGAGCCGGATCGTGCGCTCCGGCGCCAGGAGTACCCAAGTCTGGCGGACGGGGTCGAACTTGGTCCGCACGCCGGAGAGTAGCCGCGGGCGCATCTCCTCAGAGAGCCTCACGCCGCCGCCTCCTCGCGCAAGCCTTCGCCGGGTCGCCAAGCGCCTGGAGGGATGCGGCCCGGCTCGACATAAGCGGAATGGAGCGCGTCCAATTGGCTCCATAGCACGTCGGTCTTGAAGGTGAGCGCCGCCGCCGCGAGGTCTTGCTTCTCCGCCGTATCAGCATGGTCGAGCACCCAGGCGAGCCCGAACGCGACATCCGTCGGCGCCTGATCGAGCCGTTTTTTAAAGTAGCCGAGAGAGACGTCATTGGCGAAGGCGTAGTGCTTCAGGAGCCCCTCGATGCGCGCGGCATGGATCTTCGGCGCGAAGAGCTCGGTCAAAGAGGAGGCCACAGCTTCGAGCAGCGAGGCCTCCCGAACGAAGCGCAGATAGGCATCGACGGCGAACCGGGTGGCCGGCATGATCCCGGTTCCCGCGGCCACATACGCCGTGTCGAGCCCCACCGCCTCAGCCAGACGAAGCCACCGGGCGATCCCGCCCTCCGTCTCATCGGTGCCGTCGTGATCCTCGATCCGGCGGCGCCAAGCGCGGCGCAAGGCGGGATCCTCCACCCGAGACATGAAAGCCGCGTCCTTCATCGGGATGCGGCTCTGATAATAATACCGATTGATGACCCAGGCGCGCACTTGGTCGGCTGTGCACCCGCCCGAATGCAGCAAATGGTGGAACGGATGCTTGTCATGATACCGCTCATCGCCGATCCGGCGGAGGCGGGCTTCGAAGTCGGTGCGCGAGGCGGGGGCTTCGATCACAGGCTGACCTCCATGCCGTCCTGTCCCACGAGCCACCCCGCGGCTTCGACCGCCAGGCGCTCCGGCGAGGAAGGCACCATCACCGGATTCGTGTTGTTCATATGGATATAGATCTTGCGCGCGATCCCGAGCGGGGCAAGGGCGGTCATCGATCCGTCAGCCCCGCTCATGCAGATGTGACCCATCCGAGCGCCGGTCTTCTGTCCCACGCCGAGGCAGGTCATCTCGTCATCCGTCCAGAGCGTGCCGTCGAAGAAGACGAGCTCGGCCCCCTGGATCCGCTCAGCCAAGCGCGGGGTCACGCGTGCGCAGCCGGGGATGTAGTAGACGCGCCGGCCGTCCTCAGCCAGTTCAACGCCCACCGTCTGCTCCCCCTCCAAGTCGGTTCGGACGGTGGCCCCCTCGAGATAGAGCGGCACCTTGCCTGGAACGGGAAACAGCCGCGCCGTGAGGCCGGGCAGCAGCTCGAAGGGCGCCTCGAGCGCAACCGCGCGTCGGGCGACAAGGCTCGGGTCCAGCGCGCCGAAGATCGGGTTCGCCGCAAGCACCTCGAGGATTTCTGCTGTGGCGAAAAGATCGAAGGGTTGCTTCTCCCGCAGGGTCAACAAACCGGCGACATGGTCGATATCGCCATTGGTGAGCAAGACCGCGCTGATCGGCGAGCGCCGCGGGCCGGTCGGGTGGAGCTGGGGGGTCACGAAAGTCTGGCGGCCCAGATCAGGCGAGGCATTGAGCAGCGCCCATGCGGTCCCATCCACGGAGACGGCGAGCGACGATTGCGTCGCCGGTGGTATGTCGCCCCGTCGTGCTGCCGCGCAATTCGCGCACCCACAATTCCACTGCGGCAAGCCACCGCCCGCCGCAGCCCCTAAAACGATTGCGCGAAAGCCATTCAATTCGAGGTCTTCGCTCCAGGTAACGTCTCAGAACAGCGTACGCTCGTCGTCTTCAGCCGGGAAATACATGTTGATTTCCATGCCGCAAGCAAGTTCTTCCATTTTTGGCGCAGTCCAAGCCATTCGATCCTCCTGTGATTCTATCGCAGATGCAATTTACAGCACCCTGTTCAAATATGTGGACGCGGATGCTGGCCAGTCAACCGGTTTTCCCGGCGCCAAGCTGTTTGCACCCGCGAAATCAACAAGAATCAAAGGTGAAATACTTCCTTCAAAACGCATCTGCGCTATGAGTACCGGTACACTGGAATTGACATGCTATTGAGCACTCATAGCCTGTCCGCCGGCGCTGATTTTTGGTGGCAAACGAATCGGGAGAGCCAAACGTGAGAACCGCAATCGTTTTCGCTATCTACACCGGCCTTGCATTGGCCGCGACCAGTATACATGCGGCCGATTTGGCGGCTGGTGAAACGCGGTATTTGATGAATTGCGTGAATTGCCACGGCAAGACCGGCAAGGGCATGGCAAGTTTTCCGGCGCTTGAGGGGCGGGATGTGGAATTTATCGCCCAGCGCTTGATGAGCTATCGGGCAAAAGAAAAGGTGGGGCCTAATTCCGCCATCATGATGCATCTCGCAGCAGATCTGACCGATGATGACATTGCCAATCTGGCAACTTATGTGGCTGCCACTTTTGGCGATCAGCCGACCAACTGATCTGCCTGCAGTAAGCGGGGTGCGCGATCGATGATTGCCGCGACTGGCAAAGCCGCCCTGCGCGCCGTGGGCCTCACCTCCCTGGCGCTCTTGCTGCTCACCGCTGCCGCCGGCGCTGAAGACCCGCGGAGCGCCACCCTCGATGCCGCCATGACCGAGCCCTTTGCCGCGGCCGTGGACGGTGGCCCGCGGCGGTTCGAGCTCGTCGCTTCCGCTGGCACCCAGATCCGGGCGGCTCCGGACCGCAGGGCAGGGTTCGTCGCCCCGCTGGATGCCGGCGCCATCGTCGCTAATCTGGGCTGCGAGGCGACGCCTGGTGGGGTCTGGTGCGCTGTGCAACCGATCGGCGGCCGGCTTCGCGGCTATGTCGAGGCCGTCAAACTCAGACCGGCGCGTGGCCCCGACGGCGTCGTGCCCATGGGGCCCAATGACAGCCCGGCGCGTGCACAGCGCGGTGCGATCGATGCAAGCGGCGAGATCCGCTGCGCCATGGACCGCGGCCAACCCTGGGCGAGGTGCCGCGCCGAAATCGCCCGGGCCGGCGGCGGGGACGCGACTGTCGTCGCCACCTTTCCCAACGGCTTTAAACGCCGGCTCTATTACGTCGATCGCAGCTTCATCCGCGCAGATGTGACGATGTCCGGCACGGGTCGCGATTTTGACTGGCTGCTGGTGGGCGGGACACACCGGGTCCGCGTTGACGATCAGCGCTTCGAGCTGCCCGACACACTGATCTTCGGCCGTCCGGATCTCCAATAAACACAAGGCAGATGTTATTTAATGATTATGAACCTTAGTTTCTGTTGATTGCGCGGCCGCCCAAGGGCGCTGCCTTTTGGTTTCTTCTCATCCACTGATCATCGGAAAACAGATTGCAGTCGGGCTTACCGGGGGTAGGCTGATTGGGACCCGACTCTGTTGGGCAAGACAAAAAACAATGGGAGGATTTTCCGTGAAACAGACCCTTACACTCTGTGCGCTGATGGCATCCGCCGTGGCCTTCGCCGCACCGGCCTTCGCCGCAACCGACACTGAAGGACCGCATCTGACCAACACGGTCGTTCTGACCGGGCTGGACAGCCCCTGGGACGTCGCCTTCCTCGAGGATGGGACGATGTTCTTCACCGAGAAATGCCTCGGGCTCTCGGTGCGCCTGCCCTCGGGGGAGGTCAACAAGCTCCTCGGGATGACCGGCTCCGAAGGCTATGCCAGCACCGCAGATGATCTTTTCTGCGAAGGCCAAGCCGGGATGATGGGGGTCGAGGTCGATCCCGATTTCGCTGAGAACCGCCAGATCTACGTCTACTCCACCTCGAGCCTCACCGAGCCCGGCACCAACCGCCTGATGCGGCTGACCGTGGGCGATGATCTGGCGAGCGTGTCAGGCCGCACCGACATCGTCGACGACGTGCCCTACAAGCCGCAAGCGACCGAGCACCCCTTCGGCGGACCCGGCGCGCATAACGGTGGGCGCGTGCGCTTCGGCCCGGACGGGTTCATTTACCTGACCACTGGCGACACGCATAACGGCCCGGTCCCGCAGTCGCCGACGATGATGGGCGGCAAGGTCCTCCGCATCGACCGCGACGGCAACGCCGCCGAGGGCAACAGCCCGCCCGAGGGCTTTGACGCGCGTGTCTACACCTATGGCCACCGCAACGTGCAGGGCATCGCCTTCCGCCCGACCGACGGCACCCCCGTGGTCGCCGAGCACGGGCCGTGGCACTCCGACGAGATCACCGTGCTGGTCAATGGCGGCAATGGCGGCTGGGACCCGCGTCCCAATATGGCCGGCCGCGGCGACTGTCCGGACGGCTATTGCGGCTACATGCCCAACCAAATGGAGGGCATGGAGCCGGCCGAGCGGGCGAAGTTCATGCCGATGACCGACACCGCGACCTACCCGGATGCGATGCCGCCGATCTGGACCAACAACGGCCTCTCCCAGGGCACCTCATCGGCCGAGTTCCTGACCGGCGACCACTGGGGCGCCTGGGACGGCAAGATGGTCGTGGGCATCCTCGGGATCGGCTTCGGCGGCACCCCGGTCGGCATGCGCATCGACATCGTGGACATCGCCGATGACGGCCAGTCGGTCAACGAGGTGACGACGATGTCGCTGCCGATGGCTTCCGGCCGGTTCCGCTCCGTGCGCCAGGGGCCTGACGGCAATCTATACGCGGTGGTCGACGGTGGCGACATCCACCAACTCGCGCCGAACAACTGAGCTGCCGCCCGCCGCGCTGCCTCCGGGCGGCGCGGCCCTTCGTGACAGGGGCGATCCGACGTTTGCGCAACCGCCCGCAGTCGGAGCCTGGCAACGCCAGTTGCGCCCAGAGGCCCCGACGCCAACCCCTCCCCCCAAGATCAAAGCTGCAGCGGCGAGGCTGATCCGGTAAGAGAAAGCGCGCGGGACTTGGCTTCCGCTAGCAGCGCCTGAGGGAAGGGTGGAGACACAAGATGAGCGATAAAACGGTCACGGGCCCGGCCCGGCGGACGGCCCAGCATCGGCGGGTTAACATCGCCCTGCAGGGCGGCGGCGCGCATGGGGCCTTCACCTGGGGGGTGCTCGACAAGTTCTTCGAGGACGATCGGATCTGGATCGACTGCATTTCCGGCACCTCGGCGGGTGCAATGAACACGGTGGTCGCGGCGCATGGCATGTATGAGGGGGGCGCCGTGGGTGCCCGTAGAAAACTCCGCGAGTTCTGGAAGGCGGTCAGCGATGCGGCCCGCTTGAGCCCGATGCAGCGCAGCCCGTGGGCCAAGGTGACCGGCGATTGGTCGCTCGAAGGCTCTCCCGGCTTTATGATGATGAGCATGTTGCAGCGGCTGGCCTCGCCCTACGACCTCAATCCCCTGCGCTACGATCCTTTGCGCGAGATCGTCGAGCAGGTCGTCGATTTCGACAAGGTGCGCGGCTGTCACGACATGGAGGTGTTCCTGTCGGCCACCAATGTCGAGACCGGCAAGGTCCGGTTCTTCACCCGAGAGGAGGTCACGCTCGACGCCACCATGGCGTCGGCCTGCCTGCCCTCGATGTTTCACGCTGTGGAGATCGACGGGGTGCCCTATTGGGATGGGGGCTTCATCATCAATCCGCCGATCATGCCCTTGATCAACGGCTCAGAGACGAACGACATCCTGATCATTCAGATCAACCCGGTGACCCGCCCCGGCACGCCGAAGACCGCGGCGGATATTCAGAACCGAATGAACGAGATCACCTTCAACGCGTCGCTGCTGCACCAGTTGCGCATGGTCCACCTGATCGAAGGGATGGTCGCGGCCGGCCAACTCGATCCAGAGGTTCATCGTCGGATGCACATCCACATCGTGCATGCCAATGACCGGATGAGCCATCTCGACGCCTCGTCAAAGCTCAACGCCGAGTGGGATTTTTTGCTGCATCTCTTTGAGATCGGGCGGTCAACGGCGGACCAATGGCTCAGCGCGCATTTCGATGATCTTGGCGTCCGGTCCTCGGTGGATCTCGACGAGATGTTCTCACATCTGGACTGGCACCCCAACGGACGATCCTGATCCGACGCGGCCCGCTCGGGGGCGGCCAGCCCCGGGGCGGAGCCCCCAATTGGGTGCTGTCAGACGAATGCGAACCGGTCTCCGTTTCCGAGGTGCCGCGGTCCCTCAGGCAGCGCCGAGCCGCCGCCACTCGCCGAGGGCGGCGTCGCGGTTAGGTTTGAACTAGGGTCGGCTGGAAAGGCTAAGGCCCGTGTTGAAATGGTTGGTGACGGAGGCGTGCACGGCGGCTAACTTTTGCAGACTTCGCAGGCGCCGGAAGCGGCGCATCGCCCGGTCCCGTCGTCGGTGTGGCAAATGTGGGGTCTCCGCCCGGTTGTGGACCGAGCGTCCCGTCTCCCGGCGAAATCGGGCACCAAGCCTCGACCTCGTGATCGACGGCGCGCCAGAGGTGGTGGCGCTTGCCGTTGATCTTCACGAACACCTCGCCAAGATGCCAGCGCCAGCGGCTTGACCGCATGCCCTCGATCCGGCGCTTCCGGATCTCAGAGGCAAACAGCGGCCCAAACCGATGCCACCAAAACCGCACCGTCGCGTGGCTGACGTCAACACCGCGTTCATGCAGCAGATCCTCGACATTTCGGAGCGAAAGCGGGAACCGGACGTAGAGCATCACCGCCAGGCGGATGACCTCAGGCACCGTCTTGACGTAGCGGACGGGCGAGCGTTTAGGGATAGGCCAAAGCTACAAGACGACCCTGGCCCGCTCAAGCCACGTTCCTCTGACAGCGCCCCCCGTAAGCGTTTGAACGCACTCGAAATCTCGCGTCCGCGCGAGCTCCGGAAGCCCCGAATCCAAGAAAATTCCCGGCGAGCAGGGAAACCTGGGCGAAAACCGCCACCCAAGATGCCGCCGCCAGAGACCTAACCCCCCATACGCGCCCAAGACGTCTCCCGCGCCGGTCTCCGCGCAGCACGAACCGTCCCAAACCCCCGAAAAGAGGCCAGAAATGAGCGGTGTTTATTGAATGATATTAGCCAATTGACTGAGTGGCGGAGAGACAGGGATTCGAACCCTGGGTACCCTTGCGGGCACAACGGTTTTCGAGACCGCCCCGTTCGACCACTCCGGCACCTCTCCACGATCCGGCGTCTGTGTAATCAGGCTCAGCCCCGGATTCAAGGGGCGCCCTGGGGATGCAGGGCATGCGCCGCTGGCCCGCGACATCCCCGCGACTTCCCCGCCAAGCCGTCCAGGCGGCTCTCGGCGCGCCGGGGGCGCATAACCGGCGACAGGCTCTTGACACCGCTGCGTCCGG
>JBHJGY010000065.1:0-40851 GCA_050331335.1 Pikeienuella sp. | reverse complement strand
CCGCCCACCCGGAGGCTGCGGACCCGGCGCCTGAGCGGCGCATGCGGGGCGATCAGGAGGCCGATCGATGACCCGCAGGATCCTCCCCCCGATTGTCACGGGCCTGCTCGGCACAGCCCTGTTGGTCGCGCTCTGTCTCTGGCAGTTGCAGCGGCTCGGCTGGAAGGAGGAGCTGATCGCCCGCATCGAAGCCCGTCTCGCCGCCGATCCCGTGGCGGTGCCGGTGCCCGCAGACCCACAAGCCGACCGCTTCCTCCGGGTCTCTCTCGAGGGATCGCTCGCACCGGGCGCGGCCTATGTGCTCACCACCAAACGGCCTTTCGGCCCTGGTTACCGGCTGATCGTTCCCATCGACACGGGCGGGCGGCGGTTGCTGGTCGATCTGGGCTTCGTCCGGGAGGCGGAACGCGCGCAGGTGCTGCCGGCGCCGGGCACTGAGATCTCGGCGATCGGCGCCCTTTTCTGGCCCGAGGGCGACGCCTTCACCCCAGATCCGAACGGTGACGTCTTTTTCAGCCGCGAGGTCGGCCCGCTGGCGGCAGCGCTCGGTACCGCCCCGGTCTTGGTCGTGGCCGAGCGCCATTCCTTGGGTCGTTTGCCGCGTGCCGAACGGCTCGGGGTGGATCTGCCGAACAATCATTTGAACTATGCGATCACCTGGGGGCTGATGGCGGCGGTCTGGGCGGTGATGTCCGGGCTCTGGTTGCGCCGGGAGCTCACCGGTTCAGGGCGCGCTGCGGCAGGCTGAAGCGCTGGGGATTGCCGCCGCGCGAGCGCTCGCATAGAGCAAGGCAGGCTGCGGAAGGGAGAGAGATGCGGTACATCAGCACCCGCGGGCAAGCGCCCGCCCTGCCGTTCGAGGAAACACTCCTGGCCGGGCTCGCGCTCGACGGCGGGCTCTATGTTCCCGACGCGCTGCCCAAGCTTACCTCGCAGGACCTGGCGGCGCTCGTGGGGGCGCCTTACGAGGCCGTGGCGCACCGGGTGATGCTTCCCTTTGTCGAGGGTACTGTGGACCCGGACGACTTCCGAGCGATGATCGACGCCGCCTATGAAGGCTTCGGGCATAAACTGCGCTGCCCTTTGGCGCAAATCGGGCCTAACGACTGGGTGCTGGAGCTGCATCACGGGCCGACGCTCGCCTTCAAAGATGTGGCGATGCAGCTGATCGGCCGGCTCTTCGAATACGTGCTGGCGCGGCGCAACGAGCGGGTGACCATCGTCGGCGCGACATCGGGGGATACAGGTTCCGCTGCCATCGAGGCGTTTCGCGGGAATGTCCGGGCGGATGTGTTCATTCTCTTCCCCCATGGCCGCGTTTCTGAGGTGCAGCGCCGGCAGATGACGACGCCGGTCGAAGAGAATGTCCACGCGCTTGCCGTCGAAGGGGATTTCGACGACTGCCAGGCGCTCGTGAAGGCGATGTTCAACGACCAGGCTTTCCGCCAGGAGGTCGCCCTCGGCGCCGTCAATTCGATCAACTGGGCCCGGGTGATGGCGCAGACGGTTTACTATGTCACGGCGGCGTTGGCGCTCGGCGCCCCGGACCGGCGCGTTTCGTTTTCGGTGCCCACTGGGAATTTCGGTGACATTTATGCGGGGCATATCGCCCGCGGCATGGGGGTGCCGATCGACCGCCTGATCAACGCGACCAACGAGAACGACATCCTTCACCGGTGTCTCACGACGGGGCGCTATGCGCGCGCCGGCGTCGTCCAGACCACGGCGCCCTCGATGGACATCCAGGTCAGCTCCAATTTCGAGCGGGCGCTGTTCGATGCCCATGACCACGACGCCTATGCCGTGCGGGATCTGATGTCCGATCTCGCCGAGACCGGGGGCTTCACGGTTGGTGCAAACGCCCTCGGCCGCCTTCGCGCGGGGTTCGACAGCGCGCGGGTAAGCCAGGCGGAGACGGCGGAGACCATCGCCAGGATCCATGGCGAGACGGGTCAGCTGCTCGACACCCATTCCGCGATCGGCGTGCATGCGGCGGGGCAGCTGCGCGGCGATCCGGCGGTCCCGATGGTCTCGCTGGCCTGCGCCCATGCGGCGAAGTTTCCCGATGCGGTCGAAGCGGCGTCCGGCGTCCGACCATCGCTGCCAGCACGGATGGCCGATCTCTACGAGCGCGCGGAACGGATGACTGTCGTGCCCAACGACCTCGCCGCGATCCAGGCCCTTATGACGCGCCGTCGGACCGCATGAGTACGGCGCGGCGCACTGAGATCTCCACCCTCGCCAACGGGTTCAGGGTGGTCACCGAGCGGATGGAAGGGCTCGGGTCCGCGGCCCTGGGGGTTTGGGTCGAGGCTGGCTCGCGGCACGAGACCGTGGAGCAGAACGGCATCGCTCATTTCCTCGAGCATATGGCCTTCAAGGGAACCCGTCGGCGGAGCGCGCTCAAGATCGCCGAGGAGATCGAGGATGTGGGCGGTTATCTCAACGCCTACACCTCTCGCGAACGCACGGCCTATTACGCACGCGTCCTCCCGGGTGACGTGCCCCTCGCGATCGACCTGATCGCAGATATCTTGCGCGAGCCGGCGCTCTCCGAGGGCGAGATCGAACTCGAACGCGGGGTGATCCTCGCCGAGATCGGCCAGGTCAACGACACGCCCGACGATGTTATCTTCGACTGGCTGCAGGAGACCGCCTTTCCGGATCAGCCGATGGGCCGGGCGATCCTAGGGCCGCCGGAGCGGGTTCGGGGCTTCGGTCGGGCTGATCTCGCGCGGTTCATCGGCGCGCATTACGGACCCGGGCAAATGATCCTCGCGGCGGCCGGGGCTGTCGAGCACGACGAAGTCCTGCGGCTCGCCGAGCGTCACTTCGCCGATATGGCCCCGCAAGCCTGCAGCAGCCGCGACCGGGCGGCCTTCGGCGGTGGCGAGCGTCGGGTGGAGAAAGGTCTGGAGCAGGCGCATTTCGCCCTCGCACTGCCGGCGCCCGGCTATGGGGACGCGGAGTTCTATGCCGCACAAATCCTGGCCACGGCGCTTGGCGGGGGCATGTCTTCGCGGCTGTTCCAGGAAGCACGGGAGAAGCGCGGGCTCTGTTACGCTATCTTCGCTCAGGCCTCTGCTTGGGCCGATGCGGGGCTCTTCATGGTCTATGCGGGAACCGGGGGAGCGGATGTCGCCGAGCTGGCCGGGCTCACCGCCGACGAACTCGCGCGGGCCGCTGATGATCTCACGGAGGCCGAGATCGCGCGGGCCCGAGCTCAGACCAAGGCGGGTCTTGTCATGGGGCTCGAGAGCGCGTCGGCCCGGGCCGATCGGCTGGCCCATGCGCTGGGCATTTGGGGCCGGGTGCCGCCGCTCGAGGAGACGGTGGCGAAGATCGATGCCATCGATGCCGCGGCCGCTCGGGCGGTGGCTGCGCGGATCTGCCAAGGGCCGGTGGCCATGGCGCTCTACGGGCCCGTGGCGGGCGCCCCGGACGCCGGTCAGCTGGCCCTGCGCCTGCGCGCTTGACGCAGATGTTTGCACGGCGTCCGCGTCAAGAGCCGCAGATCGAGACCGAGCGTCTGGTGTTGCGCCCGCCGCGTCTGGCCGATTTCGAGGATTGGTCCGCGTTGCGGGCGGGGAGCCGGGGGTTTCTTGTGCCGTGGGAGCCTGCCTGGACCGCGGATCATCTCTCGCCGCGGGCTTTTCGCAACCGGGTGAGCTGGGCAGAGCGCGCAATCCGCGCCGGCGATGCGTTGCCGATGTTTCTCGTCGCCAGGGCCGATGGGGCGATCCTTGGAGGGATCACCCTGTCCAACATCCGCCGCCAGCCGGCCCAAGCCGGGACGCTCGGCTATTGGATCGGCGCTCCCCATGCCCGAAAGGGTTACATGACGGAGGCGCTCTCGGCCCTGCGAGACCATGCCTTCACAGCACTCGACCTCTCGCGGTTGGAGGCGGCCTGTTTGCCGGACAACGCCGCCTCACGGCGGTTGCTGGAGCGGTGCCACTTCAAATACGAGGGCGTTGCCCAGGCCTATCTCCAAATCGACGGGCGCTGGCGCAATCATGTGCTCTATGCCGCACTGCGGGCCGACAGACGGGGCCGGGTGGAGAGCTGAGACGCCCGCCCCCTGTCCGACATTGGCAAAACTCTGCCGCGTAAACGCTGATAGCGTGAGGCAAAATGCGTTTGCTTACTTCTTGGGTCGACGGGGCAATTTGCCTGACCGGCGCGGCGGCTGATCGGCTGAGAGGCGGGGCGGTCAGGCCGTCCCCCCGCCGATCAGCAGTGCCGGGTCGACGCCGATCTTGGCGAGCGCCCGCTCCCATTTGCTGTCGTTTGCGCCATCGAACAGCAGGCCCGCATCCGGTGGGCAATGGAGCCAGGCGTTGCGCTGCAGTTCCTGTTCCAGTTGTCCCGGCGCCCATCCCGAATAGCCGAGCGCGACCATCGCCTGCTCGGGGCCGATGCCTTCGGCCATCGCATGCAGGATGTCGAGGGTCGCGGTCATCGAGGTCTCCGGGTCGACCTTCATCGTGGCATCCTCCGCGTGATAATCTGAGGAGTGGAGGACGAAGCCACGCCCTGTCTCGACAGGCCCGCCGAAGCGCACCCGCTCCGCGGCGATCCGCTCAGATACCGGGATCGAGAGCCGCTCGAAGAGATCCTTCAGGGCGAGCGATTCAGCCGGCTTGTTGACGATGAGACCCATCGCACCGTCGGAGGAGTGGGCGCATAGGAACACCACCGTCCGGTGAAAGCGCGGATCGGCCATGTCGGGCATCGCGATCAAGAGCTGGCCGCTTAGAAAGTCGGTGCGGACGCTCGGCGGTTGTCCCGGAGGGGCGTTATCGAGGGACATCTCTCTCTGGTGTTCGCAGCCCGGGGGCGCGTCTCGGAGTTGTTATGGTCATCTTCGCCAACGGTGACATATACCGCCGGAATGAGCACGCGAAAAAGCACTCCCGCGACGGGGCGTAGAGCCCGTCGATTGGCGCCGGCCCATCTTGGCTGGTTGATCCTTCTCGTCGGCCTGCCAGCTGTGGCGCCGGCGCAGTCGCTGGTATCCACCGGCCAGTCCTTCCTTTCGGCCGAGCTAGTCCCCGGCGCCCCCAACGATGCGGGCCGGCTCGCGGGGCTCAAGCTTCGCATCGAGGACGGGTGGAAGACCTATTGGCGCGCGCCCGGCGATGCTGGGGTTCCGCCGCGCTTCGACTGGTCCCGCTCGGAGAACCTTGCCGCGGTCGAGGTGCTCTGGCCGGCACCTGAGATGTTCGAGAGCTTCGGCATGCGGATGCTTGGCTATTCCGGGGAGGTGGTGCTGCCGCTCCAAGTGGTGCCGACGGATCCGGCCGCGCCCATGCGTCTCGCGCTCGATTTGGCTGCCGGGGTTTGCCGGGAGATCTGCTTGATCGAGGAGCTGACCGTGGAGGCGACGATGCTGCCCGACACGACCGGCGGGTTGGCGGCGGTCTCGGAGGCGCTCGCACGGCTGCCGGCGCGGGCGCCGGGGCCCGAGACCGGCCTTATCGCGGCAGGCTGTCGGCTGGAGGGCCGCGGGGCGGCGCGCCTTGTGCAGGCCGAGCTCACGCTCGAAGGCCCGGTGACAGAGCCCATCGTGGTGATCGAAGGGCCGCCGGGCATCTGGATCGGCCATGCCGTGCTATCCGAGGAGGCAGGCGGCTTGCGCCTGCGCGCAGAGGCTCCCGTGTCGGTCGGCGAAGGGGCGTGGATCGGGCGGCAGGATCTGCGGGTGACGCTTCTCGGCGCAGACGGCACAGCAGCCGAGGTGATCGGCTGCGCGCCCAGCTAATCAGCGGTTGGGCCGCCGCACGGGCTCATGCCTCGGTGAGCATGCCCTTGGAGGAGGCGAGTTCCCGCATCTTCTTCTGGAGTTTCTCGAAGGCGCGCACCTCGATCTGGCGGATCCGCTCGCGGCTCACCTTGTAATGCTGGGAGAGCTCTTCGAGCGTCACCGGGTCTTCGCGCAACCGCCGCTCGGTGAGGATGTGCTTCTCCCGGTCGTTGAGGTTCTCCATGGCTTGCAGAAGCAGCACGTGGCGCGCCTCCATCTCTTGGCTTTCCGCATAGGCGATCGCCTGGTCGGCGTCCTCGTCGGCGAGCCAGTCCTGCCACTCCGAGGTGCCCTCGCTGTCGCCCTTGAGCGGCGCATTGAGCGAGCTGTCACCGCCCGAGGAGAGGCGGCGGTTCATCGAGATCACTTCTTCCTCATTAACCCCGAGATCCTTGGCGATCTTCTCGACATGCTCCGGGCGCATATCGCCCTCTTCGAGCGCGCCGATCTTGCCTTTGGCCTTACGCAGATTGAAAAAGAGCTTTTTCTGCGCGGAAGTGGTGCCCAACTTGACCATCGACCAGGAGCGCAGGATATACTCTTGGATACTCGCGCGAATCCACCACATCGCATAGGTGGCGAGGCGAAAGCCTTTTTCCGGGTCGAAGCGTTTCACCGCCTGCATGAGCCCCACATTGGCCTCCGAAATCACTTCGGCGGTGGGCAACCCATAGCCCCGATAGCCCATGGCGATCTTGGCAGCGAGGCGGAGATGTGAGGTGACGAGCTTGTGCGCCGAGGCGCTGTCGCCCCGTTCGACCCAAGCCTTGGCGAGCATATACTCCTCCTCGGGCTCCAGCATCGGGAACTTCCGGATTTCCGAGAGGTAACGGCTAAGGCCCTGCTCCGGCGAGGGCGCGGGCAGGCTTGAATAGCTATTCGACATGGCTCAGTCCTTTCACTGGACAGGGGCTTCCACCGTATCATCGGCCGGGCGCGCACCCTGGTTAGGTCTAACGTAAGCGATCCGAGATCCGGCGCAACATGTCTTGCACGGCTCCGGCATTGCTGATCTCGGCCATGCAACCGCCCCGCATGCCCTGGTCCCAGCGGCTGTGCTTCGCAGAGCTTGGGGGGCTGCTACTGTCGCGCGTCGCTTTTAAGGTTTCGATTATTCCGAGGATATCGAACAAAGACGGTTGAGATGTCCCGCGTATTCTTGCAGGTGCGAGACTGGCCGGCGGGTTTAGCCTCAGCACTGGGGCGGTGAGACCTGTTGCCGACGACACGCGCACCGACGGGACACCGCTCCCGGCCTCCGAGAAGCCGCTCAGCTCACCGAAGATCCGCGCCTCCGCCTTCCCGGTGGGTCGCGTGCGGGCGACGTCAGTTTCAACCCGGGCCGGGACGTCGATCTTCCCAAACACCTCGTGGATACGGGACCCGCGTCGCAAGAAAACGCTGGGAGCGGGGGGCGCTTTCCTTAAAGCGGTTGATGGCGGTGTCCGCCCGGATAGGCCTCTTCGGTGCGGGCGATACGTCATGCGGTCAAGTTCAGGTCGTGGCTGCCTCGGGGGGCGACAGCAGCGAATTCGGCCTCGAGATCACCGGGGATTTTGCTGCGCCCCGGCCGCCTCCCGCTCATGCTTGGCGCGCTGGACATCTCTGGTGCCCTGCTGTGTCGCCTCTGGTCTTGTTAAAGAGCCGCCAGCGCGTCCTCTAGGGCTTTCATGTCGGCTGGGGCCGGGCTCTCGAAGGCGAGCTCGGCGCCGCTGATCGGATGGGTGCAGCCCAGATGGGCCGCATGGAGCGCCTGGCGGGGGAAGTCGGTGATCGCCTCGGCCACGGCCTGAGGGATGTCTTTGGGCAGCGCACGCTTGCGGCCGTAGACCGGGTCGCCGATGAGCGGATGGCCGATATGGGCGGCGTGGACCCGGATCTGGTGGGTTCGTCCGGTCTCCAGCCGGCAGGAGAGCAGCCCCGCCACCGGCCGCACGCCCGAACCGAAGCGCTTGACCAGCCGCAGATGCGTCACCGCCCGCTTGCCCCCGCGCCGCGCCACTGCCATGCGCATCCGGTCGGTCGGGTGGCGGTCGAGGGCGGCGTCGACGGTGATCCCCTCTGGCCCGAAACTGAGCGTGGGAAGTCCGGCGAGCCGCGCGTCGGCGCGGTCGGGCGCGCCGAGGCAAACCGCAAGATAGCGCCTTGCGACGCTGTGGGCGCGGAACTGATCGGCGAGGCCCTCATGGGCGGCTTGTGTCTTGGCGACGACAAGAAGGCCGGAGGTGTCTTTGTCGATGCGATGGACGATGCCAGGGCGCCGGGTGCCGCCAATACCTGAAAGGCTATCGCCGCAATGGGCCAGGAGCGCGTTGACGAGGGTGCCGCGCGCGGCGCCCGGAGCGGGGTGAACCACCATGCCGGCGGGCTTGTCGACGACGAGAAGCTCTCCGTCTTCATAAGCGATCGTCAGCGGGATCGCCTCAGGCTCAGGCGCTGCGGGCTCCGGTGGCGGCAAAGCGATGCGGTAGCATTCGCCGTCGCGGGCCTTGCGCTTCTGGTCGGTCGCGGGCGTGCCGTCCGCCGCCGTGACCGCGCCCCCGGCAATCAGTTGGGCAAGCCGCGATCGGGAGAGGCCGGGGATCCCAGCGGCCGCGTCCGCCAGCGCCCGGTCGAGCCGCTGCCCAGCCGCTTCGGGACCGAGCACCAAGGTGAGCGCTGCATCTGCGGTCACCCTCGTTGCCGTCTCGGGCCCGGTTTCCTCGTCGTCCCCAGTCACGTAAAAGGGTGCCATGGCGCTTGCCCCGGATCAGCGAGATGACGCCCTCGACCGAGAGGACCTGCCAGAGCCGCCCCAGATCCGGCGCCTGCGCTGGCTCGTGAGCGCGCTGTTGGCGGTGCTCATCGTCGGAATGATATCGGTTAGCGCGGCCGTTGTCATCGGGATCGGCCGGATCGGCGGGGACGCCGAGAAGGAGGGGCAGATTGCCGCCGACGAGATTGCGCTGCCCCAAGGCTATCAGGTGACGGCTCTGGGTCGGGGCGGTGGAGACGTGCTGATCCTCGCGGAAGGCCCGGACGGTGTCGAACGGCTCTTCGCCTATTCTGCTGAGACCGGCGTGCTACGCTCCGTTACGCTCGTCCGCCGCGAGGATCCGGCGGGCGATGCAGCATCCGACCCGGCACGCCCCTAGCGGTCCGCGCGGTCGCGATACGCGGGCATGCCGCCGAGGCTCGTGGCCTCGAAGACGCCGCGCATGATTGCCCGGGCAAGGCAATCCGCCGCCAGGGCGCCGATCGCGGCAACCTCGCCGGGTGGCGACGGACGGGGCGTCCCGGTTGACAGCGCAAAGATCACATCGCCGTCGAAAGGCGTGTGGGCGGGGCGGACAGCGCGTGCGAGGCCGTCCTGGGCCATCACCGCGATCCGCGCGAGGGCTTGGCGGTCGAGGCCGCAATCGGTGGCCACGACCGCGAGGGTGGTGTTCTCCCGGTTCGGGCTTCCGGGCCGCTCGGGGCGCGGATCGGGCGTCGCGGGGGGGGCCGTCGGAGGCGTTTGCCCGCCGAGTTCGCCGGCCATCTCGAGCCACCAAGCCCAGAAGGTCCGGGTGCCGGGGATCAGCACCTGCCCGACCGGGTTAACCGCGGCCAAAGCGCCCACGGTGAGGCGGCCATCCGTGACCGAAGCGGTGCCGATCCCGCCCTTCAACGCGCGCAGTCCGACCGAGGCGCCGCGACCAGCGCCGACGCTGCCTAGGGCGACGTCCGCGCCCGCGGCGGCGCAGGCCTCTCGGCCGAGTCGGCGCCAGGGCGGCGTGTCCCACCGCATCTCTGGAGCCAGGTCGAACAAAACCGCTGCGGGCACGATCGGCACCCGGTGCGCACCCGCGTCGAAGCCCCGCCCGGCGGCCGCGAGCCAGTCCATTGCCCCGTCCGCTGCCGCGAGCCCGAAGGCGGAGCCGCCGGAGAGGACCACCGCATCGACCTCTTGGACCAACATCCCCAACCCTAAGAGATCGGTCTCCCGCGTGCCGGGACCACCGCCGCGGACATCGACCGCCGCAGTCGCCCGCCTCTGGGTAAGAATGACCGTGACACCGGTCGCAAGCGCCGGATCCGCCACCTGACCGACGCGGAGCCCGGCGACATCGGTGATCGAGTTCCGCGGCCCCGGCGCGATCATGTCAGTGTCCGCGCCGAAATCCGCTGAATTGGGGCCCGCATCGCCTCAGCCTGCGCGCGAGGCCGGCTGCTGGCGTGGGGCGGCCGCCCGCAGCAATCGGTCGTTGATGGCGCGGCCCAGCCCGGTCGTCGGGATCTCCGCAACCGCAATGATGCCCCGTCCGCCGATCGCCGCATCGAGAGCCCTGAGATGGCCGAAGAGATTGGCGGCTGCCTCGTCCAGATCGGCGCGACGCGACAACGTCAGCGCTGGGCCAGACACGCCCGGAGGGACTGGGCCTAGGCCCAGCCAGGCCTCGCCGGGGCGGGGATTGGCGGCGTTGAGGCGCAATCGGGCGCCGGTGGCATAGTGGCTGGTGAGCTGGCCCGGCGCGGACACTTTGCCGGGCTTGGCAGCACCGAGCGGGGCGCGGAGGGTGCCTTCCAGCGTCTCTGCGCAGAGAGCTCCCGGCCTGAGCATCACCGCCCGACCGTCCTCGAAGCCGAGGATCGTCGATTCGAGTCCGAGCGGAGCGGGGCCGGCATCGACCACGGCGGCGATCCGCCCCTGCAGCCCGTCGAGCACATGGGCCGCGGAGGTTGGGCTGACGCGACCGGACAAGTTAGCGGAGGGCGCCGCCACCGGCCGGCCCACCGCCAGGATCAGCGCCCGGGCCACTGGGTGCATCGGGACCCGGAGCGCCACCGTCGGCAGCCCCGCCGTGATCCCCGGAGCGATGTTTGCATTCTTTCGGCACCGCAGGACGAGGGTCAGGGGGCCCGGCCAATGTCGGGCGGCGAGGCGGCGCGCGGCCAGCGGTAACTCGGCGAGCTCCGCCGCCATCGAGGCTTCGGGCAGATGGAGGATCAACGGGTTGGTCGCGGGCCGCCCTTTCGCGGCGAAGATTTTGGCCACGGCCGCTTCGTTGCTCGCATCGGCCCCAAGACCGTAAACCGTCTCGGTCGGGAAGGCCACGAGCGCCCCCTCCCGCAACAGCGCTGCCGCATCGGCGATCCCGGCAGGGTCCGGGGCGATGCGCAGGGTCTCGGTCATGCTCCCTCCGTCTGACTTTGGGGATGCGGGTCCGGCAGCCGTGCGCCGCGCGCGTTTCGGACCGGTCGGCTGGCGAGGTGGCTCACCGGCACGGACGCGGCTTGCCCCCTGCGCCGCCGTCGGGCTAAGTCCCGCTTAGACCCGAGTGGGGCGACCGGCAAGTGTCAATCCCGCTGACCGACAGGGACCGCGGCGCAGGCGAAGGGGGACATTGCATGCGAGACCGCAGGCCGGATCCGCCACGCGCCGCCCAGCCTGATGAGGCTCTGGCGAGAGGGCTGCGGATAGGTGGCGCGCGCCATGCGCCGTGATCCGGGCGCTTACGGTCCGCCGGAGCTTTGGCCCGGCGAACCACCCGCGCCGGGCGGAGCGGTGCGGTTGGCGGAGCGGCTGTTGTGGCTGCGGTTGCCGCTGCCGAACCAGCGGCTCAGCCACGTCAATCTTTATGCGCTCGAGGATCCCGAAGGTTGGACCCTCATCGATTCCGGACTTGATTGGCCGACCGGGCGCAAGGCGCTCGAAGCCCTGCTCGCGGGGCCGCTCGAAGGCCGCCCGGTGCGCCGTCTGATCCTCACGCACCACCATCCCGACCATATCGGCATGGCCGCCCATCTCGTCGCGCGTGGCGCGGAGATTTGGACCTCTCGGACCGCCTGGCTGTTCGGCCGGATGCTCACCCTTGATGTTCAGGAGCGCCCGCCAGAGGCCGCGATCCTTTTCCGGCGTCGGGCCGGGCTCTCCAATGCGGCGCTTGCCGCCTTTAGCGAGGCCAGGCCCTTCAATTTCGCCGATTGCGTGACGCCGCTGCCTTTGGGCTTCCGCGCGCTTGAGGCTGGGGATCTGATCGAGGCGGGGGGGCTCAGTTGGCAGGTCCGCGTCGGCCAAGGGCACGCACCGGATCATCTGACGCTCTGGTCGCAAGACGGGGCGTATCTCATCGCCGGCGACCAGGTGCTGCCGGGGATCTCGTCCAATATCGGCGTCTATCCGACCGAGCCGGAAGCGGATCCGTTGGCGGGCTGGCTGGAAAGCTGCAGCCGGTTTGCCGCGCTCGGCGCCGATCCGCTGGTCTTGCCCGGCCATCAGCAGCCGTTCCGCGGGCTGGTGCCCCGACTGCGTGCGCTGATCCGCAGCCATGAGGAGGGGCTCGCGCGGATGGAAGCGGCGCTTGAAGAGGGCGAGAAGAGCACGGTCGATCTGTTCCCCGCGCTCTATCGGCGCGAGATCATGCCTGGCGAAAGCGGCCTGGCCCTGGTCGAGGCCGTGGCGCATTGCAATCACCTGATCCGCACCGGGCGGGCGGTGCGGCGTCTCTCGCCGCGGGGCGTGTGGCTCTATGCTCGCGCAACCGGCCCGTGAGCGCTGGGCCTGTGAGCGCTGGGCCTGTGAGCGCTGGGACGATCGAAGCCTGGGTGGAGTTCGCCTCGACCTATTCTTACCCTGCGGCGATGCGGGCCGAGCGCGCAGCCGAGGCGGCCGGGCTCAGGCTCGTCTGGCGTCCCTTTTTGCTGGGGCCGATCTTCGCAGCGCAGGGGTGGTCCGACAGCCCGTTCAACATTCACCCAGCCAAAGGCCGTTACATGATCCGTGATCTTGAGCGGGTGTGCGCCCAGCTCGGTCTTCCCTTCAAAATGCCCGCGCGCTTTCCTGCGCACAGTTTGCTCGCGGCTCGGGTCGCAACCGTCGGCGACGGCGCGCCCTGGCAGGGAGCTTTCATCCGCGCGGTTTTCGCCAAGGGGTTCGGCGAGGGGCGGGACATCGCCGAGCGTGGCGTCATCGCCGAAGCGCTCGCCTGGGCGGGGGGGCCTGCCGATGCGGTCGACCGGGCGACCGGTGCCGAGCCCAAGGCGGCGCTGCGAAACCGGGTAGAGGAAGCGGTGGCGCATGGGATCTTCGGCGCGCCGAGCTTTCGCGTCGGGACGGAGCTTTTCTGGGGGCATGACCGGCTCGAGGCGGCGATCGATTGGGCACGGCAGACCCGCAGCGACGGGGTCGGACGGTGAGCGGGTCTGGCCTGAGCCTCGCGGGGCGCACCGTCTTCGTCTCGGGCGCGAGCCGCGGGATCGGACTGGCCATTGCGACGGCCTGCGCGGCTCAAGGCGCGCGCATCGTCATCGCCGCGAAAACCGACCGCCCGAATCCCAAGCTGCCGGGTACGATCCACACCGCGGCAGAGGAGATTAGGGCCTGCGGCGGCGAGGCGCTGGCGCTTGCTTGCGATATTCGGGACGGTGACGCGGTGGCGCGGGCGGTCGAGGCCGCGGTGGATCGCTTCGGCGGGCTCGACATCGTGGTCAACAACGCCTCCGCCATCAGCCTCACCGGGACCGCTGAGACGTCGTTGAAGCGGTACGATCTCATGACGGGCGTGAACGCGCGCGGCAGTTTCGCGGTAACCCAGGCGGCGTTGCCGCATCTTTTGCTGAGCGACGCGGCGCATATCCTCACCATCGCCCCCCCGCCGGACCTCTCGCCGCGCTGGTTCGCCCGCCACGGGGCCTACAGCCTGGCGAAGTACGGCATGAGCCTGCTCACCATGGCCTGGGCGGAGGAGTTCCGCGGTCGCATCGCCGCCAGCTGCCTCTGGCCGCGGACCACGATCGACACTGCCGCGGTGCGCAACCTCCTCGGTGGCAGCGAGATGGCCGAGGCTTCGAGAACGCCGCGGATCATGGGCGATGCCGCGGTGGCGATCCTGCTTCGGGGTCATGCCTATACCGGCCGCTTCTGCCTCGACGATCTTGTGCTCGCGGCTGAAGGGGTTTGCGATTTCGACGCCTATGCCGTCCGCCCCGGCGTACCGTTGCAGCCGGACTTTTTCGTCCCCACCGATGCCCCGCCGGTGGAGACAGCCCAGGGTCTGACCGGTTGGCGGATCACCCAAACCGGTCGGCTTTCGCTGGTTTGAGGGCACGATCGTGAAACGAACGAAGCGCGAGAGGTCTGGTAGATTGCGTGCCGCAGCGTCCTGGGGTATTGCCCCGAACACTGAGCAGGGATTGCCAGAACTGAACAGATCGGGGGGGCGCACTGATGTCCGAATGGGAACACGGCTCGCAGGATCCGACCGAACACCAAAAGACCTTCGAATGGTTTCTCAAGGTGATGGGCGGGATGTTTGGGATCGCCGCTTTGATCCTCATCTTCCTCGCCATCGTCGGGACCTAACCCTTTTATCCGCGGTCCGGGGGCGCAGAACGGCTTGCGCGCGCGACCTGGTCCGGGGCCTGTCTGACCGCGAGCCAAGAGAGAGAGCCACATGAAGATCGCAGTGCCGAAAGAGGTGCGGGCCGGCGAGACACGCGTTGCGGCCGTCCCCGAGACCGTCAAGAAATTCGTCAAGCTCGGGTTCGAGGTCACCATCGAGGCAGGCGCCGGGGCTGCTGCCAACATCCTCGATGGCGAGTTCGAGGCCGCGGGGGCGACAATCGCGGCCGATGCGTCGGCGGCCCTCTCGGGCGCGGATGTCGTGCTCAAGATCATGCGTCCGACCGCAGAGGAACTGGCCCAGTATGCAACCGGTCAGAAGCTCTTCTGCACCATGGCGCCGTTCAGCGAGCCCGAGATCATGCAGGGCTGTGCCGAGAAGGGCGTCGATGCCTTCGCCATGGAGTTCATGCCGCGCATCACCCGGGCGCAATCGATGGACATCCTCTCCTCACAGTCGAACCTCGCCGGCTACAAGGCGGTGATCGAGGCAGCCAACGCCTATGGCCGCGGCATGCCGCAGATGATGACTGCGGCCGGTACGGTGGCGCCAGCCAAAGTCTTCGTGATGGGCGCGGGCGTGGCTGGCCTCCAGGCGATCGCGACCGCACGGCGGCTCGGTGCCATCGTCTCGGCAACCGATGTGCGGCCCGCCACCGAGGAGCAGGTCGCTTCGCTCGGCGCCAAGTTCGTCGCAGTGAAGAACGAAGAGTTCGCCCAGGCCCAGACCGCTGGCGGCTACGCCAAGGAAATGTCGGACGACTACAAGCGCCAGCAGGCCGCGCTCGTGGCCGATCACATTTCCAAGCAGGACATCGTCATCACCACCGCGCTGATCCCCGGCCGCAAGGCGCCGGTCCTGGTGACCGCGGAAATGGTCGCCTCGATGAAGCCGGGTTCGGTGCTGGTCGATCTCGCGGCGGAGCAGGGCGGCAACGTGGAGGGCGTTCAGCTCGACCAGGTCGCCACCACCGAGGGCGGGCAGATCATCATCGGCTACGCGAACATGCCCGGCCGGCTCGCGGCCGACGCGTCGGCGCTCTTCGCCAGGAACCACTACAACTTCCTGGCGCCCTTCGCGAAGGAGGGCGCGCTCGAACTGGACGAGGAGGACGAACTCGTGAAGGGCATCCGCCTCACCAAGGGCGGGACGATTGTCCACCCCAATTTCGCGGCGAAGGAGTAAGCCATGTCGGCTATCGAAGAATTGAAAACGGCCGCCGAGGCGCTCGGCGAGAACGCGCGGGCCTTGGTCGGCCTGGCCGAGAAAGCCGCTCAGGAGGCGAGTGCGGCCGACGCGGCCGCTGCGGCGGGCGGGGCTGCCACCGGTATCGATCCGTTCGTGTTCCAGCTCTCGATTTTCGCACTTGCCGTCTTTGTCGGCTACTATGTCGTCTGGTCGGTGACACCCGCGCTCCACACCCCGTTGATGTCGGTGACCAACGCGATCTCCTCGGTGATCATCGTCGGCGCGCTGATCGCGGCCGGGACCTCCTTTGCCGATGGCGGCACCGTCGCGACCCAAATCTTCGGGTTTATCGGGGTCGTGCTCGCGGCGGTGAATATCTTCGGGGGATTCCTCGTCACCAACCGCATGCTCGCCATGTATAAGAAGAAGGATTGAGCGATATGGAAAACCTCGCAGCCTTCCTTTACCTGGTTGCCGGCATTCTCTTCATCATGTCGCTCAGGGGTCTGTCGCATCCCACGACCTCGGTGGCGGGCAACCGCTACGGCATGATCGGTATGGCGCTGGCCATCGGCACCACGCTGCTGATCACCGCGCCGCCGAGCACGGTGCTTGGGGCAATCCTCATCGTCGCAGCCCTCGGCATCGGGGGCGCCATCGGCGCGGTCATCGCCCAGCGCCTCCCGCTGACCCAGATGCCCCAGCAGGTGGCGGCGTTGCACAGCCACGTGGGTGTCGCTGCGGGGTTCGTGGCAGCCGGTGCGCTCTACAGCCCCGAGGCCTTCAACATCGGCACACCCGGCAACATCAAGACCGCCTCCATCATCGAGATGGCGATCGGCGTTGCGATCGGCGCCATCACCTTCACGGGCTCGGTGATCGCTTTCGCCAAGCTCGACGGGCGCATGTCCGGCGCGCCAATCATCTTGCCGGCGCGCCACCTCATCAATATCGGGCTGGCCGGGGCGATCATCGTCATGGTGATCCTCCTCATCGTCACCCAGGCGACGATCTGGTTCTGGCTCATCACCATTGCGGCCTTCGCGCTGGGCGTGCTGCTGATCATCCCGATCGGCGGCGCGGACATGCCGGTCGTCGTCTCGATGCTCAACTCCTACTCCGGTTGGGCGGCGGCCGGTATCGGCTTCACGCTGGGGAACACCGCGCTCATCATCACGGGCTCGCTCGTCGGATCCTCGGGCGCCATCCTCTCGTACATCATGTGTGCGGGCATGAACCGCTCGTTCTTCTCCGTCATCCTCGGGGGCTGGGGCGGCGACGACGCGGCCGCGGGCGCGGCCACCCAGGGCGAGGAAAAGCCGGTCAAGCGCGGCTCGGCGGACGATGCGGCCTACATCATGTCGAACGCGGGCTCGGTCATCATCGTGCCGGGCTACGGCATGGCGGTTGCCCAAGCTCAGCACGCGCTCCGCGAGATGGGCGACAAGCTGAAGGCGCACGGGGTCGACGTAAAATACGCCATCCACCCGGTCGCGGGCCGGATGCCGGGCCATATGAACGTCCTCCTCGCCGAGGCCAATGTGCCCTATGACGAGGTGTTCGAGCTGGAGGACATCAACTCGGAGTTCGCCCAGACCGATGTGGTCTATGTGATCGGCGCCAACGACGTGACCAACCCCTCGGCCAAGACCGATCCGCAGTCGCCGATCGCCGGCATGCCGGTGCTGGACGTGGAGAAGTCCAAGACGGTGCTCTTCGTCAAGCGCTCGCTCGGTTCGGGCTATGCCGGCGTCCAAAACCCGCTCTTCTTCATGGACCAGACCATGATGCTGCTCGGCGATGCGAAGAAGATGACCGAGGACATCGTCAAAGCGATGGACTGAGGCGGGCTCTGCCGCCCGGCCTGACCCTGGACAGGGGCGTCGCAGCTGCGGCGCCCCTGCGCCTTTCCCTGCCCGGGCCAAGCGCTATTTCCGCGCGGGGAGCGGAAGGGGGAGCCAGTATTGTGGCCCAGCCGGCGGAAACCGGAGTACAGCGCAGCGGTCGCTTGAAGCGGCTCGTTTGGACAGCGCTGCGTGTGGCGGTCCTTATGATCGTCCTCCCCTGGGTGGGGTTCGTCGTCATCATGTATGCCCAACGCCACGATCTGCTCTACCGCTTCGATCTCTGGCAGTCGGATGCGCGGGCTGTCGGCGGGCCGGGTGCGGTCGCCGAACTTACCGCCAGCGACGGCACGCCCCTGGCCGTTTGGGTCGCCCCGCCTCGCGACGGGCGGCCGGTTGTCCTCCATTTCGGGGGGAATGCGGGCGTCTTGCGGATGGCTGTGCGACGCACCCTCCCGCTTGTTGCCGATGGCTATGGCGTCGTTGTGATGAACTATCGCGGGGCGGGCGAAATGCCCGGGTCGCCATCGCAAGCCGCAATCGTCGCGGACGCGCTGGAGGTGTATGACAGCCTGGGGGTGCTCACCGAAGACGCCGGGCCGCCGATCCTCTATGGCGCAAGCTTGGGCGCGGCGGTGGCAGTCCAGGTCGCGGCCCGACGCCCCGCGCGGGCTCTCGTGCTCGCGGCGCCCTTCGCCCGCCTTTGCGAGACCGCGGAGCATCACTATCCCTGGCTGCCGGCCTGTATGATCTTGACCGACGAGCGCTGGTCCTCGGCCGATCTGATCGGGGACATCGACGCCCCGGTTCTTATCCTCCACGGCGCCCGCGATCGCATCATCCCGCTCTCCCAGGCGCAGGCGCTGCATCGGGCGGCCGGTCCATCGGCGCAGATGGTGGTCTATCCGCGTGCCGGCCACCGAGACCTCGCCCAGCACGGGGCCGAGACGGAGATCCTGCGCTTTCTCGCCAGCCTCTGAGCCTGCCGTCGACCCCCGCGAGCCGGTGTCGGACCGGTCGCGAGGTTCTGCCTCAGTGCAAACCGAGGGATCAAGGCAAGCCGGGGCCGAACGCACCCTCGCAGGCGGGCCTTGGGGGAACGGTGGCGAACGGGACCACGACGCGCCGCTCGGGATGGACCACCAGCGTCCAGGGGTGCGGCCATGCTGGAACGATCGCGTCCTCACCTTCTCGGATTTCTCGGACCGTTTCCTGCCAGGGGGTGCCATTGAAGCGACTGTCCGGCGCCGAAACCGCCGATTGAACCGCCACAGCCACGAGCAGGGCCCAAGCGATGCCTCGGCCCGGCCATTTCCGGATTCGGGCAAGCGCGACCATCAAGAGCACCACCGATCCGTAGAAGTAGCGGTCCCCGTACCGTGTGGCGACGAGCAGCGCCTTGGGTTCCAGAGAGAACGCGACACAGAACACCGCCAGCCCCATTGCTGTTCCTACAAGCACCCGCTGCGTCGCATCACCCCAGCGGGCGGTTGCAAGCGCGAAGGCACCAAGCGGCGCGACCGCCAGGAACACGACGGGCACGATCAGCCAGGGGGGCGCGGCCGCGAAGAGCGCGTCCGGCAAGGCCGTGCCGCCATCGATCTGAAAGACCGGGGCCACCAGTAACCGCGACGCAAGGATGGCGATCACGGGCAGAACCTCCTCCGGCAAGGTTCTCGCCTCCACGCTGTCCGCGCTCGCTCGGATTAGGGCCAGCTGAAGCAGTGCCGTCGCGCCGAGCAAGGCCGCCTCAGCCACCCGTTGGCGCTGCGGATCGATCAGCGCGCGCAGGACGGCCACTGCGGCCAGAACATTCGGCGTGATGCCCGCGAGCCCCGCGGCCCCCAGAAGCGCAAGCCGGCAGAGTCGTGGCGCGCGGGCTTGTGGCAGCGGGGTCGCCAGGATCAGCGCGGCGAGCAGGGCGGCATGGAAATGCAGGTTGATTGTGTTGGCCCACACTTCCTCGGCCGCCGGCATGCCGGCCATGGCAAGCCCGATCGGCACGAGCAGCGGCGCGGGGATACCCAGCTGGCGATGGGTGGCGATCACCCACAGCAGCGGCGCCGCCTGAAGGCAAAGAGACCCGTATGTTGTGACGGCCGCTGCCGCCTCGAGCGGCGCCAAGGTCGCGAGCCAGACCAGAAGGTTGGTCCAGAACTCCAGGCGGCCGTTGAAGAGGCAGATGAGCCCTGCCGCGCCCTGATGGGCGATGTCGGGGAAAAAATAGGCGGCCTCTTCGGCGAACATCCGGCCATGTGGTAGATAGGGGCTGGCCTTAATCAACCCTATCGTCAGATAACCGCCAAGAGCGAGGCACGCGGATGCAAGACGGCGGGCCTCCGCCGCGTCCGTCATGCCGGAGTTTCGGCGAATGCGGCCTCTGCCATCTGACGCCACGCCCCGTCCGCAGCCGCGAGGGCTTCGGCGAGCGGCGGGGCGGTCAACTTGCCATCGGGCGTGGCCGCCACCAGGCCAAATCGGTCGAGCTTGGCCAGCGCGTCGTCGATCTCGAAATCCACATCGACCGCGAAGCGCGCTTTCAGCCAGTCCTCGATGCGGCCATCGAGCTCCGCCCGTCCGAGTGGCGCTTCCGCCTTGACCAACATGAAATACGCGAGAAACGCCTCTTTCACTTCGGAGTCCTCGGATGCACCGATCAGATAATCAAAAAAGGCTGCATTGTTGTTGAGGTTGTTGAAATAAGCGTTCTCAGCAACCTGCTTTTGATACTTAAATTTTTGACGTTCGTATTTGATCCATTGCCGGCCGATGAAACCGACCAAAGCGCCGAGGCCAGAAAGGGCGGCGAGCGCTTGCTTGGTCTGGTCCTCCTCCACCGTTCCGGAGATCCCGAGATAGGCGCCGATCACGACCAAGAGCACGGAGAGTGCGGGCAAAATATTGAGCAAAATCGGGATACCCCCGGCGATCGCCGGCACGCCGAGGACGAGCTTGTCCTGAAGCCGCATCACCACCCGGGCGTCGGGATAAAGGGTCTCGAGATCGGCCTGGGGAATGTCACGGAACAGCTTTAGATAGATGGCTCCAGGGCGCAGGCGGGAGTTCCTCATCTGCCGCTTTGGGATCTCCGGCCGCAGGCTCGCCACGAGGACCACATGATCCCAGGCCATGGCCGTCAGGATCTCGGTCCTGAGCCCGAACCAGCTTCGCAGTTCGAAGCTTCGCTGGCGGCGGCCACGGCCGTAGAAGCGCACCTCCTCGAACACGTCCTGCGGCACCGCGACCTTGGCCCGTACACGCCCTTTGCTGTCGGGCTCGGGCAGGAGATCATCCTGTGAAAGATGGGCGAAATTTGCGGCTTCTAGGGTCTCGTCGAGCGCTGTGAGAAAGGTTGCGCGCTCCTCAGGGGCTGCCGCGACCGGGGCTGTGCCCGGCTGGTCGGGGTTGAAACGCACATAGAGGTCCTTGAGCCGTTCCCTCGGGCCGAAAAAGGCCAGGTGAAAGAGCAGCGCGAGCCGCCGGCCGAGCGCCGCGAGACCCTCACTGTCGGCCTCCGAGAGCGCGGGGTCTTCCAATGCCGCATCCAGCAGCGCGCGTTTGCGCACAGGCATGTAGCGGTCGCGCCGCTCGGGCGCCAGCGGAGCGGCGGCCGCCGCCTCGGGAGGTGTCGCGGTGTCGGTCATCGGCGTCCCTTTGGGTCTCTCTGGCGTCCCCGGTCTCGTCAGCTCTCTCAGGCAGCGGCCTTGTCGAGGGCCGCCAGCCAGTTCTCCCGGGCGATCTTAGCGATCAGCGCCTCACCGTAGCCCGCTTGGCGCATGGCTGCCACGAGACGGGTGAGCCCCCGCACATCGGCGATCTCGCTGGGCAGCTCGCAACCGTCGAAATCCGAGCCGAGCGCGACCCCGTCCTCCCCCAGTTTACCGATCAGATGGTCGAGATGGCGGAGAATTGCGCTGATCGGCGTGTCATGGACCGTCTCGCAATCGGGGCGCAGAAAGGCGACGTGAAAATTGACCCCGACCAATCCGCCGGACTCGGCGATGGCATCGAGCTGCCGATCGGTCAGGTTCCGTGCGTTGGGCGAGAGGGCATGGGCATTGGAATGGGAGGCGACAAGGGGTTTTTGCGCGCATGCGGCCACGTCCCAAAACCCGGCCTCGGTCAGATGCGAAAGATCCACGAGGATGCCAAGGGCCTCGCAGCGCGCCACCAGTCGCCGGCCCGCTTCGGTGAGCCCCAAGCCAGGCTCGAGCTCCGGCTGGCGGTCCATCGGTGCACCGTGGCCGAAGGTGTTGGGCCGGGACCAGACAAGACCCAGAGAGCGCAAGCCTGCCGCATGGAGCACATCGAGGACGGCGAGATCCGCGTCGATACACTCGGCTCCTTCGATATGGGGGACCATGGCGATCAGGCCCGCAGCCATCGCCGCGCGCGCCTCGGAGGCGGACCCGCAAATGGCAAGCGCTTCGCCATGGGCTTCCGCCAGACGGCGCATTCGCGCAAAGAGCGCCATCGTGAAGGCCAGCGCCTGCGGCTGTTCGATCGGGGAGAAATGGCGCGGGTCGTCGCGGTCATAGGCGGTGTCGAGATCGTCCGCGCGCCATGGCGTGTACATCGCGAAGAGGCCGCCGGCGAAGCCTGCCTCCCGCGCGCGCGGCAGGTCGATATCGAGCTTCGGCGCGCCTTTTACGAAATCGGCCTGCCCGCCCCTGCGCGCCGCGATCTCAAGCTTGAGAATCGTGTCGTTATGCCCGTCGAAAATTGCAACCCGGTTGGCACTGTTCAGCGGATCGGAGTGCGGTGTTGCATCGTTCGGCGCGGGGGTCACTGGCGCGGGGGTCACTGGCGCATGGGTCACTGGGCGGTCTCCCGGGGGCTCTCCTCGGCGCTGTAGCCTCTGCTCGCAGCGTTGAGATCGGCGGTGTAAGCATGGCTTGGCTCTGCCCGGCGCAGCTCGTCAACCGTCAAGGTGTCGAGGATCTGTCCGCCCCGCATAACGGCGATCCGCTCGCACATATGAGCAACGACGGCGAGGTCGTGGCTGACCATCAGGTAGGTCAGTCCCCGCTCGCGGCGGAGATCCGACAGCAGGTTGAGCACCTCGGCTTGAACCGAGACGTCCAGCGCCGAGGTCGGCTCGTCGAGCAGCAGGATCTTCGGCTCCAGCATCAACGCCCGGGCGATGGCGACGCGTTGGCGCTGTCCGCCCGAGAGCTGATGCGGGTAGCGGAAGCGAAAACCATGGCCGAGGCCAACTTGCTCAAGCACCGCGTCGATGCGGGCATCGGTGTCGCCCCGTCGATGCAGACGAGCGGGCTCGGCCAGCGTCCGGTCGACAGTGTGGCGGGGGTGGAGCGCCCCGTAAGGATCTTGAAACACCATCTGCACGCTGCGGTAGAAGCCCATGTTTCGGCGCGCGCCCAGGGCTATGCCGCCAAGCGATATCCGTCCACCTGCTGCGGGGACCAGCCCAGCAATCGCGCGCAGGACCGTCGACTTGCCGGACCCCGATTCACCGACGAGCCCATAGGCGCCGCCGGGGGGGATTTCGAAGGAGACCCGATCGACCGCAGTGATCCGCCCTGCATCTCGGCCGAAGGCTACGGTGAGGTCTTCGACTGCCAATGCCGCAGCGGCAGCCGCCGGCTTCGTTGCCGGGTCGGCAGCCGGCCCAGAGATCTGTTCCGAGACCTCCTCAGAGAAAGGCGTCGACACTAGGCGCCTCCTTCCAGGCGGGGTCCCGGTTCATCACCGAGAGCCGGTCCTGCCGTGTCTCGAGATCTGGCAGCGCCTCCAAGAGCCCCCGCGTATAGGGGTGGCTGGCCTCGTGGAGCCGATCCGCCCGGCAGGTCTCGACGATGCGTCCTGCATACATGATCAGGATCCGATCGCAGAAGGTCGCAACGAGGTTGAGGTCGTGGGAAATGAAGACGAGACCCATCCCGCGATCGCGCACGAGGCGGTCCATGATCCGCAGGACTGACATCTGGACAGTAACATCGAGCGCCGAGGTCGGCTCGTCGGCGATCAGCAATTCCGGCCCCGGCGCGAGCATCATCGCGATCATGATCCGCTGGCCCATGCCGCCCGAGACCTCATGGGGGTAGAGCCCCGCCACACGTTCGGGGTCGCGGATCTGCACCGCCTCGAGCATCTTTAGGGTGGCCCGCTGGGCCTCGCCGCGGCCCTCGCCGGTGTGGATGCGGTAGGCCTCGGCAATCTGACGGCCGACGGTCATTACGGGATTGAGCGAGAATTTCGGGTCTTGCAGCACCATGGCGATCCGCCGGCCCCGGATCTTGCGCATCTGTCGCTCTGAGGCGGAGAGAAGATCGGTCTCGCCGAAGCGCATGCTCCGGGCCGCGATCTCGCCCGGCGGGCGGATGAGTTTGAGCATCGCACGGCCGGTCATCGACTTGCCGGAGCCCGATTCGCCAACGATACCGACCCGCTCGCGGCCTACCTCGAAGGAGATCCCGCGGACCGCCTCCACAACCCCGCCGGTTGGCTTGGCGAAGCGCACCCAGAGATCCTCGACCCGGAGCAGCGCGCTCATCGGCTCTTGCTCCGGGGATCGAGCACGTCGCGCAGGCCGTCGCCCAGAAGATTGAACCCCAGAGAAACGAGGAAGATCGCAAGGCCCGGCATGGTGGCGACCCACCAGGCATCGAGGAATTTCCGCCCCGAGGAGATCATCGCGCCCCATTCCGGCGTGGGTGGCTGCGCGCCGAGACCGAGGAAGCCGAGCCCCGCGGCCGTCAGGATCACCCCGGCCATGTCGAGGGTCACCCGGATGATGATCGAGCTCATGCATTGCGGCCAGATATGTCCCGTGATGATGCGCAGCGGCCCGGCGCCTTGGAGCTGGACGGCGGCGATGTAGTCGGCATTGCGGATGGTGATGGTCTCCGCGCGGGCGATGCGGGCATAGGGCGGCCAGGCGGTGAGCGTGATGGCGAGGATGGCGTTCTCGATGCCCGCCCCCAGTGCTGCGACGAAGGCGAGCGCCAGAACGAGCCGCGGGAAGGCGAGGAACACATCCGTGATCCGCATCAGCACCGTGTCCACCCAGCCGCCGAGATAGCCCGCCGCGGTGCCCACGAGGAGCCCGATCAGCGGCGCGGTCGCCGCCACCAGGCCGACGATGAAGAGCGTGATCCCGGCGCCGTGGACGATGCGGGACCAGATGTCGCGGCCGAGCTCGTCGGAGCCAAGCAGATAGCCGCCTTCGCCGGGGGGTGTGAGCCGGGCCTGCAGGTCCTGGGCGAGCGGATCGTGGGTGGCGATCAGCGGCGCGAAGGCTGCCATCAGCACGAGACCGAGGATAAGCAGAAAGCCCAGCATCGCCAGGGGGTTGGCGGAAAAGGCGGTCCAGCCGAGATAGAGTTGACCGAGCCGGGCCTGGAGCCGCGAGCTTGGCGCCTCCGCGGTCAGCCAGGCACGCCAGCCGGTGGGCTCGGCCTCAGCGCGCATGGGCATCTCGCGCGCGGGGATCGACGACGCGGTAGAGCACGTCGGAGAGCATGTTGAGCCCGATGAAGCACAGGCCGACGACCACCGTGCCGCCGAGAACCGCGTTCATATCCGCCGCCAAAAGCGCATTGGTGATGTATTGCCCGAGCCCGGGCCAGGCGAAGATCGTCTCCGTGAGCACCGAGCCCTCCAGCAGATTGGCGTAAGAGAGCGCGATGACGGTGATCAGCTGGATCCACACATTGCCGAGCGCATGCCGCCAGATCACCCGGGTCTCGGAGAGCCCTTTCACCCGCGCCGTTGTGACATACTCCTTGCCCAGTTCCTCGATCATGAAGCTGCGGGTCATGCGGCTGATGTAAGCGAGGCTGTAATAGCCGAGGATGGAGGCGGGAAGCACGATGTGGTGCACCGCGTTCCAGAAGATCGTCGTATTGCCGTCGATCAGGCTGTCGATCAGGATCATGCCGGTCACGACGGGGACGATGTCGACATAGAAGATGTCGAGCCGTCCCGGCCCGCCGACCCAGTTGAGCTCGCGGTAGAAGATCACCAGGCCGATGAGCCCGAGCCAGAAGACGGGCATCGAATAGCCGAAAAGCCCGAAGAGGCGGACGAGATGGTCGGGCCAGCGGCCCTGATTGACCGCCGCGATCACGCCCATCGGGACCCCGAGGATGACGCCGATCAGCACGCCGATGGTGGCAAGCTCGAGCGTCGCGGGGAAGACCCGGGCGATGTCCTCTGCCACAGGCCGCGCGGTGAGCGTCGAGGTGCCGAAATCCCCCTGGAGCACGTCGCCGAGAAAGATCCCGAACTGCACGATGAGCGGCTGGTCGAGCCCCATCTCTTGGTAGGCGCGGTCATAGATTTCCTGCGAGGCCCGCTCGCCGACCACCGCAAGCACCGGATCGACCGGCATGACCCGCCCGATCAGAAAGGTCACGAAGAGCAGGCCGAGCATGGTGACCGCGATGGTGGCGAGGACCCCCAGGAGCCCACGCCCGCGGGCGAGAAAAGTGGCCCGGCGTGCCCCATCTGCGCCGGCTATGCGCGACAAGGCGAGCCTCATGCGCATCCGCCCCTGACCCGGCCGCAGCTGCCGCAATCGCCGCAGGGGCGAGCCGCGAGGCGCCAGTCCTGTGCGTCGGCCTGTCTCATATGCCGGCGGCCACGGGGTCGAAGGTGAAAACGAGGCGTTGGATGGCGTTGCCCTCCCGGATCAAGAGCGTGCCTGCGAGCCCGATCGGGTCGCCTTGAGCAAGGCCCGTCATCGCTTCGCCGAAAGCTTCGGCCGTAAAGGGGCGACGCCCGCCCGGTGGGGTCGGTGTCGCGAGGAAGGACATGCGCACGCAATTGGGATCCTGATGCAGGTTGCAGTGGTTCAGATTGCCGAAGCGCTGGGCGATGATCTCGCCCTGTGGCGTTGCGAAGCGGAAGTGGCCCATGGCGTCGCGCCCGAAGTGGATCGGACGGCCGCGCTTGTTGGCGAGCGACAGTTGGGCGATGAGCGCCCCGGCGCGGGGGTCGACCAAAACCGATTCCAAACTGAGCTCGACACCCCATTCGCCAATCATGCGGTTGGGCGGCAGGGCGGTGGCTCCTCTGTCGGCACCGTGGTCGGCACCGTGGTCGGCACCGCTCTGGGCACCGACATCGGCCTCGCGGTCGGCAGTTTGCGGCAGGGCGAAACCGAGCCGTCCGATCTCGGCGATCGGCTCGGCCGGGGCCGGGGCTGCGGATCCCCCCGCGGCTGCCGTGGGCTGCGAAGCCCCCGCCCGGTCCGCGCTTGAGGTGGCTGGGCTTTGAGCCTGTGCGGCCTGAGTTTCCACAGAGGTGACCCCGATCAGCGCATAGCCGATGGTCTCGGAGAAGCGGTCCTCGGGGAGGTCTTCCAGGATCTTGACGACGGCCATCTCAGGCTGTGTCGGCACCCGGCCGATCAGGAGATAGCGTTCGCCCTCGGCGATCACGCCGATCTCGTCGCGGAGGCTGCCGAGTGCGCCATAAACGCGGGTGGTGCGATCCGCCGTCCGTTCCTCGTCGACGCGGGCGAGATCGAATAGGCAGGCGCGCACGGGCTCGGGCAGTCCGGCGACATCGACCACTTCGTCATGGGTAAAGAAAAACGCCGGCTCGCCGCCCCCGCGCGCGTCGCCGATCTCCACGATCAGTTCCATCGTCGCCTCGGTGAAGCGGCGCCAGGAGGTGTTCGCAACGAATTCGGCCGTGCTGTCATGTTTGGTGACAAGGCGGATCTGATCCTGGCGCGTATCGCGGAGGTCGCGGCGCAGAGCCGAGGCGAGCGATTGCCGCAAGACGCGGCTCATAGACGTGCAGCCTGCCCCGATCGCATCGTCGAAGGGTTGGCGAAGATAGAGGCGCACCGGCGTGCCGGGGTCGAGCCCTTCGGCAACGAAAGCACGGGTGACCTGGTCGGAAATCTCCGCCATGGCCAGGTCGAGCTGGCGCGCGAGCGCTGCCGGCGCGATGAGCGACACCAGGAGTGTAAGAGCGATCATGTGACGCATTCGAGAACCTCTGAGTTTAAAATGAGCGCGGCGCGCGGGATCGCGCACCGCCGGGACGGCGTAAAGTGCCGTCGATCAAAGCCCACGGCCATCGCCGGCTTACTTCGTCACCGTCCAGTAAAAGGCGGCGGTAATCGCCGATCCGGTTACAAAGCCGGAGACGTTCTCGCGCCGGGCACTCTGTTCGATCTTCTGAAACATCGGCACGAAGGGGGCGGCTTTCTGCCAATCGCGCTGGATGTCGACATACATCTGGGCGCGGGTGTCGCGGTCGGCCTCGACCACGGCAGCGTCGATGCGGGCCGTGAAGTCCGGGATGTCCCAGCCCACGCGCCAGGCGAGCTTGCCGGTCAGCCCCGCCTCGTCGGAGTTGTCGGGGTTGTGGGCGAAGGTGTCGGCATTGGTGTGCGGGTCGGGATAGTCCGGACCCCAGGCGCCGACATAGATGTCGAACTCGCGGGCACGGTATTTGGCGAGCGTCTGCGCACCGGTGGCCTGGGAGATCGTCGCCGTAATGCCCACCTGGGCGAAGGCCTGTTGAAGCGTCTGGGCGATCTCGACCCGCTCCTGAGCCGTGCGAACGATGATCTCGACCTCGAACCCGTCACCGTACCCGGCCTCTTCGAGCAGCGCCCGCGCCTTCTCTAGGTCGAGGCTGTAGGGCTGGTCCTTCAACTCGCCCATATATGTGAGCGGCAGGAAGGCTTGATGCACCGTGTACTGGCCCTTGAGGAACGAGTTGGCCATGCCCTCGTAGTCGGTGAGGTACTTCATGGCTTCGATCACCTTGGGGTTGCCAAGGATGTCGTCCCGCTTGTTGAGCGAGAAATACATGATCCGGCCGCGCAGATCGCTGTCGATCGCGATGCCCTCGGCGCCCTCGATCCCGGCGATGTCCTCGGGGTTGAGGTTGCGAGCGATGTCAACATCGCCGCGCTCGAGCAGCAGCCGCTGGGTGGCCGACTCGGGGATGTGGCGGACGATCACCCGCTCCATCGTCGGTGCGCCTCTCCAGAAGTCTGGGTTGGCCTCGAGGGTGTAGGCCTCGTTCGCGCGCCAGGAGACGAGCTTGTAGGCCCCGGAGCCCGCGGAGTTTGTCTTCAGCCAGCCGTTGCCCCAGTCGCCGTCGACCTCGTTGGCCTTCACCACCTCCGAGTCGACGATGTAAGCGATCGTCGCAGTCAGGCAGTTGAGCACGAAGGAGGTCGCATAGCGCTTGTCGGTGGTCAGCTGGAAGGTCCGCGCGTCGAGGGCGACGAGGGTTTCTTCCATGTTCTCGGGCGTGAAGCCGAACTGGGTGAGGATAAAGGACGGGGTCTTGGCCATCGCCACGGCGCGGCGCAGCGAGAACTCGACATCCGCCGCGGTCACCGGGTTGCCCGATTGGAAGGTGAGCCCTTCGCGGATCGTAAAGGTGAAGGTCCGGCCGTCTTCAGAGACGGTCCAGCTCTCGGCGATGTCCGGCACATAGCCAGCTGAGAGGTCGGAGGGGTCGAAGCTCACCAGCGAGCCGTACATGTTGTTGAGGATATCGGAGCCGGAAAACTCGAAGCTCTCCTGCGGGTCGAGGCTGACGATGTCGTCGATCGAGGTCGCGATCACCAGCATGTTTGGCGGGGTCTCGGCACGGATTTGGCCCAGGCCAAGCGGCAGCGCGGCCGCGGCGGCGAGGACGAGGCCCGCCAGTCTCCGAATGAGGCGCATGGGGGGTGTCTCCCTGTTGGTTGTGTGTCCCTGTGGGGAAAACGCTACGCGCCATTTCGTGGATCCGCAACGGCGAGGATCCCGCAGCGCACACATGCAGCCACATGTGCAGCGCATGCGAGGAGCCAGAGCCGGTTGCCGCCAACCTTATCCAGCGAACCGCCGGCGAATGCGGTGACCTAACGTCAGTCTTGGAGCGCGTTGCGTGCGGGGAAGAACCATGGGGCATCCGGGGGAGGCCGGCGGGATTTGCGGCGAGCCCGGTGGCGCCTTCCGCGTCAGCGGCGGCGACCGCCCTCGGCCGCTGCGAGCCCGTGCGCCGCAGCGCTGGGCTGCGCCGGCGTCTGACATCTACCGTCTCGGGGCTTGACCTCGATCAGGGCGCCGCGCCGCGCGCTACGCTCCCATCTGCGATCAGGTCATCAAAGGGGAGGCAAAGATGAAGATCGAGGTCTACAGACGGCGCCTTGCTGAGCGGCGGGGCGAGCTCTCCGGCCGGCTCGGGCGGATCGAGCGCGCCCTCGACGAGGAGCCGCCGAAGGACTGGGAGGATCGTGCCAGCGAGCGTGAGGGCGACGAAGTCCTGGAGGATCTGGGGACGGCAGGGCTTGCCGAGCTGCGCGCCATCGAGGCCGCCCTCAAGCGGATCGAGGAGGGCGAGTTCGGCTACTGCGTAGCATGCGGTGAGGAAATCCCGGCGGCGCGGCTCGATGCAGTGCCCCATGCGGCCCGTTGCGTCCGCTGCGCCTGAGCCGCAACGCGGCGCCGTCGGCCGCCGATAGCGACCCCGTCCGCGGTTACGGTTTCTCGCAGGCGCCTTGATCCGGGGCAGCCTCTGCGGGACCATTTGTGCCTTCCGGGTTCTCGCCGAAGATGAAGCGGTCCGGATCGGTTTCCTCGAGCCGGTCGAGCAGCTCTTCCAGCCAATCGACGGCCCGGTCGATCCTTCTGGCGAGGCGCGCAATTGGCAGCATGGCTTGCCGTTTCCCAAGGGCGCACCGCCCCGCCATGCGGGGCGGCGGCGATGTCAGATCAGGTGAACAGGCCGTCGAAATCGAAACTGAAGTTGTCGGCGTCGAATTCGGCAAGGTCTTCGACTGCGCCTTCGTCGTTGACGCCGTCCTGCAGGTTCGGGTTCTCGCCGAGATTGGCCAGCTGCTGGATGCCGGCGGCTGCGGAGAACGCGTCGCCAGCATTGGCCGCCTCCTGGTCGAAGAAGAACAGGCGGTTCACATCGAGATTTACGTTATAGTAAACGAAGAAGAAGTCGTCGTTTTCGCCGGCATCGACCACAGCCGTCGCGGCCTGGCCGGCATTGTTCCAGATACCCTGGAGGACATAGAGGTTGCTGTCGGTGTCGAGACCGACGAGGCCGGCCTCGACGTCGTCGTCGGCGGTGCGCGCAACGTTTTGGAAGTTCAGCGCCGCGCCGTCGAAGCCGAAGCTCTCAGCGTCGAGCACGAAGCTGTCCTGGCGGATCGAGAAGTCGAGGATGATGTCGCCGCCTTCGCCGTCGGAATACCCGAATTTGTCGCGGCCGCGGCCGCCTTCGAGGATGTCGCCGCCCTCGCCGCCGATAATGGCGTCGCGGCCCAGCCGGCCATCGATCTCGTCGCCACCATCGAGGCCCAGGATCAGGTCATCGAGGAGGGTGCCGTCGATGACGTCGGTGTCATTGGTGCCGACAATGTCGAGGTCGATGCTTTCGTTGAGCAGGTCTTCGAGGAAGTTGGTGAAGAAGTTACTGAGCATGTTTCGGTCTCCGTTTATCTCTCCGCGCCGCTCTGTTGTCGTGCGGCGTGGCGTGTTGCCGTCACGCTTGCTGAGTGCGGTGCGCGGCCGGAGATGTTCTGAACGGAAACGTGACGGCGAAGCCTGAACCTCGCGCGGCGCGGGCGAGACCTACCCTTCTTGCGCAGCGGGAAGGCCGATCAGGAAAGCACTTGCGAGTCGACCGGGGGGAAGCCGTCGGCGCAGGCCCGCTCCCAGCGCTCGAGATAGCCGTCGCCCAGATCGCGGCCCTCCAGCAGAAAGCCCTCCGGCAGCCAGGGATAGATCTTGTGGCCCTCGACCGTGTCGCCGGATCGGGAACGGACGTTGAAGTGGCGTGGGGTGAGTTTCGAGGGGTGGTCGAGCCCGGCGGAGCCGACAAGCTCGGCGAGGGCGCGCAGCGTGTTGCGGTGGAAATTCGTGACCCGTGTGGCCTTGTCGGGGACGTCAATCGCGCGGGCGCGGACCGGGTCTTGGGTGGCAACACCCACCGGGCACTTGTTGGTATGACAGGCCTGGGCCTGAATGCAGCCGATCGCGAACATGAACCCGCGGGCCGAGTTGCACCAGTCGGCGCCAAGCGCAAAGGCGCGGGCGATATCGAAGGCGGTGATCAGCTTGCCCGAGGCACCGAGGCGGATCTGTCCGCGCAGGCCGACGCCTCGCAGCGTGTTGTGGACAAAGGAGAGCCCGTCGACCAGCGGCATCCCCATATGATTCGCAAACTCAAGGGGGGCTGCGCCTGTCCCCCCCTCGCTGCCGTCGACGACGATGAAGTCGGGGGTGATGCCGGTCTCGAGCATCGCTTTCACCAGGCACATGAATTCCCGCCGATGGCCGATACACAGCTTAAAGCCGACGGGCTTGCCGTCGGAGAGATCGCGCAACTGGGCGAGGAAGCTCATGAGTTCCAGCGGTGTGTCGAACGCTGAATGAGCGGCCGGAGAAATGCAATCGACGCCCATCGGGATGGCGCGGGCCTCGGCGATCTCCGGTGTGATCTTAGCCGCCGGCAGCATGCCGCCATGGCCTGGCTTAGCGCCTTGGGACAGCTTGACCTCGATCAGCCTGACCTGGGGATCGGTAGCCTGCTCGGCAAAGCGCTCCGGCGAGAAGTTGCCCGCCGCGTCCCGGCAGCCGAAATAGCCGGAGCCGACCTCGTAGATCAGATCGCCCCCGCCTTGGCGGTGATAGCGCGATATGCCTCCTTCGCCGGTGTCATGGGCAAAACCGCCGTGCTTGGCCCCAGTGTTGAGCGCGAGGATCGCCTGGGCAGAGAGCGAGCCGAAGCTCATCGCCGAGATGTTGTAGACCGACGCGTCATAGGGCTTCGTGCAGGCGGGCCCGCCGATGCGCACCCGGAAATCCCAATTCTCGACATGTACCGGCCGCATGGAATGGGTGATCCAGGCATAGCCGTCGGAATAGACGTTCTCCCGGGTGCCGAACGGACGCTTGTCCTCCACATCCTTGGCGCGCTGATAGGCGATCGAGCGCTGTTCGCGGGAAAACGGCAATTCGTCCTCGTCGCCTTCGAGGAGATATTGGCGGATCTCCGGGCGGATTCCCTCGAAGATGAAGCGCATATGGCCCAGCACGGGATAGTTCCGCAAAATCGAGTGCTTTTGCTGGAACAAGTCGTAGAGCCCGAGCAGCGAAAGCCCGGTGAATACCACGAAAAACGGGAAGGCCCACAGGGTAAGCATCGTCGCGACAAGCGCGACCACGCTCAGCAGCACCACGCCCGCGAAGAACCCGTAGCGCTGATAGGACGACACGAAGGCGGCGAGTTGCATTAGGCCCTCCCCCGGAGGCGTCGGCCGGTTTGGCCTGTGCTTTACCGAGACGTCTAAGGTGCACAGCTCTGAGGAGCAATCGCTCTAGCGCCGCACCCGCGGGGTCAGTCGCGGAATTGCAACTTGTAGAGCCGGCTATAGAGCCCGCCCGCGTCGCGCAAGTCCGCGTGCCTCCCCGTCTCCACCACGCGCCCGTCCTCGATCACATGGATCACATCCGCGTGGCGCACGGTCGCCAGGCGGTGGGCGATCACCAGCGTTGTGCGCCCTTTCATCAGCCGTTCGAGCGCCTCGCCGACCGCTGCCTCGGCTTCCGCGTCGAGGGCTGAGGTCGGCTCGTCGAGCAAGAGAATCGGCGCGCCGCGCAGCATCGCCCGGGCGATCGCGATCCGCTGCCGTTCGCCACCCGACAGCTTGGTGCCCATCTCGCCGACCGGGGTCTCATAACCCTGGGGCAGCCGTTCGATAAAGGCGTGAGCGTTCGCGGCTTCGGCTGCGGCCCGGACCTCCGCGTCGCTGGCGTCGAGGCGCCCCATTCGGATGTTCATACCGATGGAGCCCTCGAAAAGGTAGGAATCCTGGCTGACATAGGCGATGGCGCGGCGAAGGCTGGCGAAAGTGAGGTCGCGCAGGTTTTGTCCGTCGATCAGCACATGGCCCTGGTGGGGGTCGAAGAACCGCTCGATCAGCGCGAATATCGTCGATTTGCCGGCGCCGGAGGGCCCGACCAACGCGGTGACTTTGCCGCCTGGAGCGACGAAGTCGAGCCCCTTCAGCGCAGGGGCCTTGCCCCCATAGCGGAAAACCACCTGCACGAACGCCACCGCGCCCTCGCCCACCTTGAGGTCCGCTGCTTTCGGGGCCTCGGCCATCGCGGGCTCACGGTCGATCAGATCATAGAGCATCTCCACGCCGACGAGAGCCGCCTGGAGGGAAATGTTGAGCCGTGCCAGCCGTTTGGCAGGATCGTAGGCCAGCAGCAGAGCGGTGATGAAGGAGAAGAACGCCCCCGGATCGCCGCCGCCATGGATCACCCGCCAGCCCCCGTAAAGGATCACCGCGGCGATCGCGAGCCCCCCGAACGTCTCCATTAGCGGGTTGGTGGCGGCTCCAACCTGGGCAATGCGGTCGGCGCGCTCCCGCACATCCTCGACCGCCTCGTCCATATCGGCCCGCATCACCGGCTCGAGCCCGAAGGCTTTGATCACGCGCGCACCCTGGGCGCTTTGTTGGATCGTCGTAATCACCTTGGCCATCGAGAGCAGCTCGGCCCGCGCCACCGATTTGACCTTTCGCACCAACAGCCATTCGCCATAGGCGACGGGCGGCCCGATCAAAAGCGCGATGCCTGCGAGCACCGGGTCCTGGACGATCATCACGATGAGCAAGGCGATCAACGAGAACAGATCGCGGCCCATCGAGGTGACCACAAGGCTCAGCGCCTCTTGCGCCGAGCGCGCATTGTGGCTGAACCGCATCGACAGCTGGCCGGTGGTCATCTGGTCGTAGAAGTCGATCCGGTGGCGCTGGATGTGGTCGAACAGCCGCATCTGGATTTCGGCCACGATGCGGTTGCCGATGCGGCTGAGGATCACCGTGTGGACATAACCCGCCGCGCCCTTGACCATGAAAATCGCTGCCACCGAGGCGCCGATGACCCAGACCATCTCCGAGCGCCGCTCGATGAAAATCTCGTTGATCACGTCCTGCATGATCCAGGCGCTGAGCCCCGTCATGCCGGCGACAACCGCCATGAAGCCCAACGCGACGCCATAGCCCCGCCAGTGTTTCAGCCCGGCCTCGCGGAACAGACGGACAAGAACCTGTCGCTGCGCCTCGGTCGGCGGGGCCTTCCGAGCCGCCGGCGCGGGCCCGCCGGAAGCCCCGAGCGTTGCGTCAGTCGGCATGGCTCAGCCGCGCCCCCCGGCCGCGGTCGCCGGTCGGGGCAAGGCGCTGGCGACCGCCCAGCGCGCCGCTTGCCGTTTCAGCTCATCGGCGGCGGCCACGATCTCAACCTCGGCCCACTGGAAGCGCGCGTCGGGGTAGTGGCCGGTCCAGTCCCGATACCGCGTTGGCCGATAGGGCAGGGGGTGATAATTGGCAAAGGCGGGCCCGTACTCGGCATTTGCGGAGAAGTCGGTCGCCAAAACGGGCACCCCGGCTTCGAGGCATTCGCGGATATTGAGACCGTAGCCTTCGGCGCGATGTAGCGACAGGAACACATCCGCCGCCGATTGCAGCCCGGCGATCTCGGCCGAGCTGAGTTCCCGCTCCAGCAGTCGAATGTTGCGCGCGCCGGCAATCATTTCGGTCAACTCGTCGATCACGCAGCGGGTGCGGTTGGAGACCCGGAGCTTCATGATCAGGTGGCGCTGCGGGTCGTCGCCGAACGCGGCCTGCCAGGCCGCGACATGGGCCCAGGGGTTCTTCCGCGCCGGACATGCGGTGAGATCGAGGATGCTCAGCCCGAAGAAGCCGTCTTCCGGCACCCCATATGCGGCACGGTCGAACGGCACGATTTCCGCGGGCCGGGTAACGTTGTGGGGTCTGAGCTTGACCGGGATCGGCGCCACGGCGGGTGCGATCACCGAGCGGCTGAACTCAGACGGCGTCCAGATCTCGTGCACCACGTCGAGGGCGAATCGCCAGTCGGCGGGAAAGATCGGCGTCTCCCAAACCCAAAGGCCGATCCGACGGCTCTCGGCGACTCGCTCTGGCGGGAAGGCGCGCATGAGAGTGGCGAGGTTTTCCGGCTGACACAGCAGGATCAGGGTCCCAATCGGCGGGCCGTCGAGCACCTTCCCGGCTTCCACGAGGGGCCGGAGCTCGGACAGCGACAGCGCCTCGATCTTGGGATACTCCGCCTTCAGCCGGCTAAACTCGTAGACGGCTGCGCGGCTCAGCCCGGTGTTGCCGTCGAAGTCGCCCAGCGCGACCACGGCCCCTTCTGCCCGCGGTTTCGCCGATTTTTGGAACGGGATGACCGCGCGCTCATTCTCCCGGATCCACCGTTTGCGCCGAAACGGTAGCCGAACGCGGCGCCAGATGGTCGAAACTTTCCATCGCGCCAAGGCGCGGGGCAGCCGGCGGAACGCGCGTTCGGGGTCGTTGGAAACTGAATCCAAGTGTTGGCCGTCCTCACAAGGGGGTAACCGGCGCTCCGTGTACTCAAATCCGCTCGGCAGGTCCAGTGACTTCCTCACCGTCCACTTCGGAGGGCAGGCCGAGCAGGCTGGCGGCCATTTCGTCGAAGGCGACGACGGAGCGGTTGAGATCGTAGCGCGCTTCGACCCGGGCCCGTGCCGCCCGGCTGAGCTCCCGGCGCCGCTCCGGATCGTCGATGAGCGCGCGGATGGCGGCATGGATATGGCCCGCCTGGGGTTGCTCGAGCAGCACCCCGGCCTCGCCAACCACCTCGACAAAGCCACTCGCCCGCGAGGCAACCACCGCGGCGCCCGAGGCCATCGCCTCGACTGCGACACGGCCGAAGCTTTCCTCCCCTTGCGTCGGTGCCACGGCGATCGCGGCCGTCGCCATCCGGCGCCGCACCTCGTCATGCTTCGCATCGGCGATGACCTCGACTCTGTCACCGCAGTCTGCCAGCACCCGGTGGACCTCGGCGGCGTAAGCCCCCTGGCCCTCGGACGAGGCGATGATAAAGGTCGCCAGCCAGTCCGGCCGCTCCGCGAGCACCGCGCGAACCCCCATGGCTGCCTCCAGCACGCCTTTCTCCGGAGCCATTCGCCCGACGAACAGGATCACCCGCGCTTTCTCCTCGCTGGGAGACCAGAGGCGGCTGTCGACACCGTTCGGGGTCACGAAAACAGGCGGAGTGAGGTCTGGCCAGTGCCGTTCGAAGCTTTCCCGACAGCGCTCGCTGACAAAGGCGATCGCCGACAGACGGTTGAAGCTGATCCGCTTCCACCAGCCGGAGAGGCGGTTGCGCGGCGGGTTCTGAAAGTTGTGGCGCACAAGGGCGACCGGCACGTGGCGGAATCTGGCAGCCAGGCGCGAGGCGGTCGGCAGATGCTGATGCGCGACGATGAGGTCCGGACGTTCCTCTTCGAGCAAGCGCTCCAGGTGTCCTTTGGACCGTCCCTTGGGCCAGAACCGCACACGCACATCGTCGAAAGGCTGCTCCACCTCCTCGGCGAAGACCACGATGGTGTTGCGGTAGCGGCTCCAGCGCGCGGCTTCGTGGATGTGCAGATCGATCGAGGTTGCGGCTTTAGGGGTAAAGCGCATGTTGCGGGGCGCGACGAGCGCGATCCGGGGCCCGCGATCTCCGGCGCGCGGCTCCGAAGCGGCGGCGCCAGTCCCAGAGTGCGGCATCCGACCCGCCATCACAGCAGGGGCAGGCGACGAGGCCTGCAAACGGGCGACGTGCGCCGGGCGGTCTGCCGGAGGCTGACGGGACGCGTGGCCATGAGCATGATCATCCTAACGTCTCGCACAGCGCTTTCGGCGCCGCTTTGCGCTGCAACTACAGGGCCGCCGCGCCGGGCTGTCAACTCTCGGGGCGGATCCGGGTCCCGTCGTCACGTCTTCCGACCGATGAACAGGTGGGACCGGAACGGCCCGTCCCGCCCGGTGGCGAAGTCCTCCTGGACCTCGAGCGGCGCGACGCCGCCGGTCGCCATCAGGCTAAAGACCTTGGACTGAGGCAGGGCGTGCATCTCCATCGCCCCCGTTGGGCGCGCCAGATCCGCCGCCACCTCATAGGCATAGTCGCGGGCATAGGTGACGACCTGGAAGATCGCGAGCCCGCCTGGCCGCAGCTTGGAAAAGACCGCACGCAAGATCGCCGCCTGCACCGGCGGGGGGTTGTGCTGCAACACAAGGCGGCTGAAGGCCACGTCCACCGGGTTCAGTGCGGCGTAGTCCTCGATGCGGGCCGCGCGCGTCAGGGTCACATTGGCGATCCCTGCGGCGGCGAGTTCTTGGGCTGCGACCTCGAGATGCGGCGCCGAGATATCGACAGCGGTCACCGTGGCGAAGCGGGCAGCGAGCGCCCGCGTGGCCCGGCCGACGCCGCAACCGATCTCCAGGCAATCGAGCCCCGATGGGTCCGGACTGCCGGCGCGCTCCAGCGCAGCATCGACCAGGATCCCCTCTACCTCGGCGGTGTCTTCGAAGGCCTGACGATTGGCCTCGAGACGCTCGGGACGGAAGAGATCATGGGTCAGCACCGACCAGTGGGCAGCGCGCTCTCCCAGCCGGTGCCAGCTGTCCTCGATGCGGGCCCAGAGCTGGGCTCTGAACGCGGGCTCGATATCGGTCTCGACAGGGCCGGTCTCGGGCAGAATGCCACGGGCAAGGAGATGGGGCACCGTCCCCGGCCTCTCGTCCGCGTGTTTGCCAAGGTCCTCGGACGCCGGCCCGCCTGTCGTTTGCTCGCGGTCGGGGGCTTTGTCGGTCGCTTCCGCTTCCGCCGCAAGCCGCGCATAGAGCGCGGCGAATTCCGGGCTTTTCAGAAGCACCCGGCGCAGCGCCGCCAGATCTCTCAGCTTGCGGTGATGGGCGATGGCGGCGTCCGATTCCGGGGGTCGGCCCAGGATGAGCCTGAACGCCCCGTCGACCATGTCGCGAGGTAACAGGCCGTCCACAGCGTCCATGTCGAGCTTCCCGGTCTCCATGCGATTCCTCTAACGCCTTGGGGCGCCGATCTCAATTGCGTCGGCGTTTTTTCCCGCCCGCGGCGGATATGCGACAGACTGCAGGATACAGTGAACTTTACACCGACAGCAAAGCGTGTACCCTTGATCCAACGCGCTGATGTGCGAATCCCCAGACCGAGGGCAGATCGATGTACATGCATAACCAGAAGACGGGCGAGGCCGATGTGCAGGCGCTGCGACGCGCCGGCGGTCAGTGGCTCAAATCGCTGCGTCAAAGCCGGAACCTGTCGCAGCGCGAGCTGGCGGCTGCGGTTGGGGCCGAGTATTACACGTTCATCTCTCAGTTGGAGAACGGCCGCGGTCGCATCCCGCCCGACCGGTATCATCAGTGGGCCGCGGCGCTGGGTGTGCCCGTTTGGACTCTGGTGTTCAACATTATGCGGTTCTACGACCCCGTGACCTTTGAAATTCTGTTTGGCAAAGACGGGGAATACGCTAATCAGCCAGGCAGGTTCGAATTGCTCGACTGAAGACGACCCAGGCGCCACCGCGCCGCCGTGACTGGAATGATCCTTGGGGGGGACCATGACCGCATCGCTCGTTCCGCTGTTTCAGGCACGTCGCGGCTGGACCAACGACGAGCGCGCGCAGTTCGCCAGGATCGAGCGGATGCTCCAGGATGCCGGCTTCGGGATCGAGGTCGAGCATGGGGTGACCGAGGAGGGCGAGCCCTGGTGCGTGTTCTGCGCCGCTTCGACGGGCGACGTCATCATACACGTTGCCTGCATCGACGGGCGCTTCATGTTCGACAGCACGGCGCTGCCAAGGCCGATCGAGGGCGCGAGCTTCCAGCGGTGCGCTGAGCGCTTCTTCGACGATCTCGCCTTGCCCGCACCGCTGAACCAACGCCGTGGCCAGGTTTACCTGCACCCCAGCGCGCTCTTGGCCAGCCTTTTCATTACCGTGCTTCTCTACGCTCAGGCGACGACGGAGCAGCCGCTCTTCGTTGACGAGGCCGTCGATGTCGACGACCCCGATGCGCCGGGCGCGCAACCGCATCCGCTGGCCTTGCGCATCAAGTCGCTGGCCCAGCAGGTGGCGGACTTCTTCACGGGCAACGAAACCTCCGCTCAGGGCCAACAGGGCTATGTGAACCCGGCCATGGCGGCGATCCCGGCCGGCATGGCGCTCGCGGCGATCGCGATCGCTCAGGATCTCGCCAATGCAGCGGAAAGCGGCGCGCTCGGGGGCGACGACACGGTGCTCGCGCTTCTGACCGGCTCGGAGGTGGCGAGCGGCGAGGCGCCCAGTGGTGCGGTAGATCCGGCACCTGCGGTCGAAGAGGCTGCCGACGAGAGCGGCCGCGTTCGGGGGGAGACGGTGACGGCGGAGGCCGAGCCCGAGGACGGCATCGATGCCGTGCGGACCGCGGCGAAGGACCCGGCGGCACAGGTCGAGGATCTGCTTGCGGAGGTCGCGGATCTCGTCAGCGGAGGGTTCAGCAGTGCGGCCTCGGCGCTCGATGTCGTGGCTGGGCTCGAGGTGGCGGCGCTTCTCGGCGCAACCTTGTTCGATGGCGGCGCCGAGGAAATGGCCGGCCAACCGGAGAGCCGCTCGGCGTTTATCGACGATCCTTTCACCAACCTCTTCGTCGCCTATCTTTTCACGCCCGCGGTAACGATGGCCGACAGCATCGAGTTTGACATCGACGGCCGGTCCATCGGTCTGGAGATCGTGGTGGTCGCCGGTGGCGCGTTTGAGCGGGTCACGGATGTCATCCTCAGTCAGATCACCGACGATGGGGGCGGTGATGCAATGGCGGCAGATGCGGGTGATCTCGCCTCGCCGGACCTCGCCGCTGTCACTGACGCTGACGCCGCGATGCTGCTCGGCGGCGCGGATGGGGGCACGACGGTGGATTGGGAGACGACAGCTGCCGATGTTGCGGCGGCCTTGCGCGACACCCTGGCCGAACTGGCGGACGAGACCGCGCTCGCGGATGCCGATCCCGATGCTGCGGGGAATGTGACGGTTGCTGACACCCAGCAGGGCCTGGAACTGGACGCCGCGGCTTCGTCAGGCGCAACCGGCCGGTCGGAACCTCCCGCCCTGGCCGACGCGGTCGGCGCCGGCTTCGGCAACCGCGACAGCAGCGGCCCTGTCGAGCGCGGGCTTGCCCCGCTGATGAGCGCCGCTGCGCAGCCGGCCGCGCCCGTCGATCCCATGGCCGGCGCGGAGGCCGGTGACGGCCAGGGCTTCGGGTCGCCAGGTGTTGGCCTGCCCGGGCGTCGTGTCGTGAGCATCGAAGAGGCCAAGGAACTGACCTATGCCTTCATGGCCTCGGTCGGTGATACCAATGTTCTCGCGCGGGACGGTGCCGATCTGCCGGAAACCGACGACATCGACCTGCTGCTCGAGACGCTCTTCACCGCGGGCCGGGACACGACCTTCTTCGATGGTACGCTTTACACGCGCGGCTCGGTGGATTTCGGTTCGCACAACCTGCACGCCGAGTATCTCTATCTCGAAGACGATACCAAGCTGACCTTCTACGCATTCGCGCCCGAATTCGACGGCTGGTCCTAATCGGCCCCCGTCGAGGTCGCGCCGCCGCAGGCGCGGATCAACCCGTGCGCCGCAACCGGGAAGCCTGCACCCCATGACCACCGAAGATCAGCCGGTCTTACGCGTTGTCAGGCCAGATTTGGCGCGCCGCTTAGGTCTCGCCGCGTCGGCCACCGGCGCCGCCGCGCCCCCCCCCCCGCAGCGGCCGCGCACGGGCCCCGGCGGCGGGGCG
>JBHJGY010000064.1:0-40054 GCA_050331335.1 Pikeienuella sp. | reverse complement strand
GTGCGGTTGGGTGAGGTGTTGGCGGCTGCGCACGCGCCGCCCGCGCCCGGGTCGGCCGGCCCGCCTCTTTACTCGGGAACCACTTCGCCGGGAAGGGTGTTGACGGTCATCGTGTCGCTCGGCTGGAAGTGGATGACCGATCGGATCGACTTGCCGGCCTTCAAGAGGTCGAAGGCGGTGTTGATCTGATCGTGCTTCATATGGTGCGTGATGTAGGGGTCGACGCTGAACTCGCCGCGCATCCACTCCTCCACCATGCCAGGAAGCTGGCTGCGGCCCCGCACGCCGCCGAACGCCGTCCCACGCCAGACCCGGCCGGTGACCAGCTGGAACGGACGCGTGGCGATCTCCTGCCCGGCGCCGGCAACGCCGATCACCGTGCACTCGCCCCAGCCCTTGTGGCAGGCCTCGAGGGCGGCCCGCATCAGGTGGACGTTGCCGACCGCTTCGAAGGTGTAATCGAGACCGCCATCCGTCATCTCGACGAGGACGTTCTGGATCGGCGCGTCGAAATCCTTGGGATTGATGCACTCCGTGGCGCCGAGGGCCATGGCAAGCGGGAATTTCGCCGGGTTGATGTCGATGCCGATGATCCGCGAGGCGCCATTGAGCACAGCGCCCTGGACCACCGCCATGCCGACGGCGCCGAGCCCGAACACGGCGACCGTTGCGCCGGCTTCGACCTTGGCGGTGTTGCGCACGGCGCCGATGCCCGTGGGCACCGCACAGCCCATTACAGAGGCCTTCGACAGCGGCGCTTCCTTGGTGATCTTGGCCACCGAGATCTCAGGCAGCACCGTGTATTCGCTGAAGGTGCTCGTGCCCATGTAATGGAGGATCTGCTTGCCCTTGTAGGAGAAGCGGGAGGTGCCGTCGGGCATCAGCCCCGCACCTTGGGTCTTGCGGATCGTCTGGCAGAGATTGGTCTTGCCAGACTTGATATAGGGGCAGTTCGGATCTTCCGGCACGTAGAGCGGGATCACGTGGTCGCCTGGGACAACGGAGGTCACGCCTTTGCCGACCTCCTCGACGATCCCGCAGCCCTCATGGCCGAGGATGCAGGGGAAAAGCCCCTCGGGGTCCTCGCCCGAGAGGGTGAAAACATCGGTGTGGCAAAGGCTCGTGGTGACGATGCGGACGAGAACCTCGCCCTCCTTTGGGCCCTCGAGATCGATCTCCTCGATCTCCAGGGGCCGGTTGGGTTCCCAGGCGATGGCGGCGCGCGTTTTCATGGCGGGTCTCCCCTTTTCGGTGTGTCAGTGCATCAGGTCTCGATCCGGTGCGTCCTCCAGATTAAGGATCGGATCGAGCACGAGCACAAGCCGGGTCTCGCCGGTGCCTGCGATCGGGGGTGATCGGTGCAAAAGGCCAGACTGCGCCTGGCCGGGCCAAAGCGTGCCGCGCAACAGGATCGGCGCACCGGTAGGCACGGTCAGGATCGGGTCCGGCTCGGCGCCAGCCACCGCCAGGCCGTATTGTGTGCCGGTTCCGCGATAGGTGCAGATCAGGCGCGCTGTGACCGAATCGATGTGGAACCGCCGACAGGCATTCGTGGTGATCACATCGAGGCGCAGCCGGAGATAAGGCGCCTCCATCAGCCCGGCGAAGCGCTCGGAAAGGGCTGCGACGTCGTCGATCAACCTGTCCCGGTCCTCGCAGTCCGGTGTTCCGCTGGTTTGGCAGATCTCCCGCAGGGCGCTGCGCGTTGCGTCGGGGCGCAGGATCACGCGCGCCTTCGGCAGTTGCTCGGGCTTCAGGGCGTCGACCCAGGGTTGGAAGCTCGGCAAAGGATCGCGCCGCCAGATAACGGCGTCGCACCCGTCGTCGTGGATCTCGGACAGCCCCTCAGGGTCTTCGGTCACGCTGACACCGGCGCCGCTGCCGACAACGCCGTCTGTTTCCGCACGCCGAGCGACGCTCATGCCGCCGGCTCCGCGCGGCGCCAGATCGGGAACGGATCCGGCAAATCCGGGAGCGCATCGGGTCCGGGGGCGCGATGCTCGGGCACCAGGCACGCATCCAGCCGCGCCTTCAGCCCCGGCCAATCGATCCCGGCGCCGATGAAGACGATCTCTTGGCGTCGGTCGCCGAACGGCTCTTGCCAGTGCTCGGCCGCATAGGCGCGCGCGACCTCGCTGTCGGGCCAGCGCTCTTTCGGAACGGCGGCCCACCATGTGCCGAGCGGGGTGACCGAAGATAGCGCGCCCGCCAGCGAGAACTCGGCCACCCAATCGGGCCGGGTCGCGATCCAGAAATGGCCCTTGGCACGGATCACGCCGGGCATCGGGCCGTTCAGGACCGCAAGGATTTTCTCTGGCTCGAAGGGCTGGCGCGCCCGGTAGACATAGCTCGCAACGCCATATTCTTCGGTCTCTGGCACATGGTCTGCAAAGCCGTAGAGCTCCTTGGCCCACATCGGATGTTCGTGGGCTTTGTCGAAATCGAAGAGGCGCGTGTCGAGGATCCGGTCTGCCGCCACCGCCGAGTGATTGGTCTCGATGATCTGCGCATCTGCGTTCAGGCTGCGGATGATCTTGCGCGCGGCATCCACGCGCTCGGGCGAGGCATCTGCCACCTTGTTGAGGATCACGACATCGGCGAACTCGATCTGGTCGGTCAGCAGATGCACCAAGGTCCGGTCGTCGTCCTCGCCCATGGTCTCGCCGCGGTCGCGCAGGAAGTCGTGACTGGAATAGTCCTTGAGCAGGTTCACCGCATCGACAACGGTGACCATGGTGTCGAGGCGCGCGACATCGGCGAGGCTCTGGCCCTGCTCGTCGCGGAACTCGAATGTGGCGGCGACGGGCAGCGGCTCGGAGATGCCGGTTGACTCGATCAACAGGTAGTCGAAGCGCCCCTCGGCGGCGAGCCGGCGCACCTCCGCCAGGAGATCGTCGCGCAGTGTGCAGCAGATACACCCGTTCGACATCTCGACCAAGGTCTCGTCGGTGCGGCTGAGTTCGGTGTCTGCACGCACGAGATCGGCGTCGATGTTCACCTCGGACATGTCGTTGACAATCACTGCGACGCGGCGGCCCTCGCGATTGTTGAGCACGCGGTTGAGCAGGGTCGTCTTGCCGGCGCCAAGGAAGCCGGAGAGCACGGTCACGGGAAGGCGTTGGTCGATGACAGACATTCGTTCCTCGTCAAAAAGGCGATGACAGCGTTACGGCCTGATCGGGCTGGGCCGGCGCCAGGGCTGTTCGGAGATTGAGGAGGAAGCCGGCCTGCCCGCCCTGGGATTGCGCCGCGTCTTCCGTTGCCCGCCCCGGGCCGCTGGCCCGGCCTCTCGCCGATGTTTTGCCTTACATTATAACGTAACACAAGCTTGAGCGCATCGGGGCTGGTGAGCGCCATGCCCGCCCTCCGGCGCCCCACCCGGCCGGTCCGTGGGTCATTGCCTCGATTGGCGCAGGCCGGGGCAGTCGGGCATCACAGGGCGCAACGCCGCACCGATCCTGCCTGTCGCCCGACACGCGGAGAGAAAGTGCGCTCCAGCTCTTTGTCGACGACACGGCCGCGATATCGGAGGGCGGGGGGAGGACCAAGTGAGATCGGACCGCTGGCGGCACATCGCGGGTCGCGGGCGATCCGATTGCGGTCGCAGCCCGCCCGGGAGGCGGCAGTGTTTCGTCGCGACGCTGGATGGTCTCGCACAGAAATTACACACCGGCGGCACGGATGGGCTTTATCGCGCCGATCCGGCCCCTACCTCTCCAATACGCATATGTGTCCGACCACACCCCTGACGCATCGATTTGAGGCGTCGCGCCTGAGTGCCAGATGCGCCTTGCAAGGCAGGAGAGACCGAGATGAGCACCGCATCCCAGACCCGTCGCGCCGTTATCCTCGCCGGGGCCGCCACTGCCGGCGCCGCGCTAACCACCGCTGGCACCGGGCTGATCACCCCGGCGCACGCACAGGGCCTGGCGCCCACGCCGACCATGCGCGGCGGCGCCAACAACTACCGCCCGGGCGCGGCGCTCACGCAGCGTATCGGCGGCGGCGGGTTTCTGATGACCGGCACCGTCCGGCGCGCTGGGGACGGCGCCCCGCTGGAGGGTATCCGGATCCAGATCTGGGCGCACACCACCGAAGGCCACGAGCGGGATTGGCGCAGCCATGGAGCGACGCTGACCGACGCCCAGGGCCGCTTCCAGATGGACATGCCGCAGATCGTCCCCGCCTTTGGCCAGCCGCATGGGCACCTCGCCTACGACGCCGAGTTCGACGACAACGGATTCGAGACCGTGTTCCTGCGGCCGGTGATGCCGAGTGCGCGGGACAAGACGCTGAGCGCTCATTTCGTCTTGCAGCCGGCCTGACCGTCATGGCTTCGGCGCGCGCGATCTTGATCTGGGCGGCCTTGGCGGCCGCGGTCGTCGCGCCGATTGCAATCGCCGGCACGAGCCCGCTATTGGCCTGGCGTCAGCCGGTTTATATCGCCGCGGGTTTTGCGGGAGTTTTGGCGCTGGCGCTTCTGCTTCTCCAGCCGCTGTTGGCCGGGGGAAGCCTCCCCGGTGTGGCGGCGCGCCACGGGCGGCGGGCGCATGCTTGGATCGGCGTCGGGATCGTGGTCGCCGTTGTCGTGCATGTCGGCGGTCTTTGGATCACCAGCCCGCCAGATGTTGTCGATGCTCTGCTCTTCCGCTCGCCGACGCCGTTCTCAGCCTGGGGTGTTGTGGCGATGTGGGCGGTGTTTGCTGCCTCGCTGCTCGCTGCTTTTCGCCGTCGGCTGCGCCTGCGTCCCTCGGTTTGGCGTGTGTATCACGTGAGCTTGGCCGCGATCATCGTCACCGGCACAGTGGTTCATGCCTTGCTGATCGAGGGCACGATGGAGACGGTGTCGAAGGTCGCGCTGTGCGGACTGGTTCTGGCCGCGCTCGTCAAGCTTGTGATCGACCTACGGATTTGGAGCTTCATTACCCGCCGGCGGGCCTGAGCCGGCTCGGAGGGCTCGGAGGCGTGGCCATACCCGCTGGATGATCTGGCTTCGTTCAACAAGCGCTGGCCAGTGCCACGGCCCCAACCGAAGCAGTGTTGCAAGGATTCGCCACACCGAGATCGGCGTCGCGTGGAAGCGGGATGCAAGGAAAAGGTTGATCTCCGCCGCCGCCTTTGCGCGCGCACGGGCCTGCCGGCCCGCCGCGCCGCCGAGCGCTGCGCCGTGGATCTCCAGCGGCAGGCGGTGCTGCTCGGCGAAATCGGTCAAGTCCCGCGAGCCCTTCACGGTCTGGGAGTCGCCATGCAGCCGAAATCCCGCAAGCCGCGCCGGAAGCCAGGCGATGCCTGCGGTCTCATCCCCCTCTGACACAAGCCCCAGCCAGAGATCCCAATCCGCCGTGTACCAGAGCGCTTCAGACAGCCCGCCCCGCGCGAGGGCAGCCTCTCGGCGGAACATGGCACCCGGCAGGGCCACCGTGTTTTGGACCAGGAGGCAGGCCAAGGCGTCCCGCCGGCTGACCCTGCGTTCGCGACCTCCGAAGGGCGGCGAAAAGCGGCCGAGCCGCCGGCCCGTCCCGTCGATGAAATCCGCCGAGTGGAGCCAAAGCGCCGCGTCCGGATGGCGCGCGGCCAGATCCAGCATCGCAGTTGCCCGACCGGGGCGCCACACATCGTCTTGGTGCAGGAAGGACACGAGAGGCGCCTTGGCTTCGCGCAGCCCTCGGTTGCTGGTCTGCATCCAGTTGCGGCCTTCCGGCGCATCGACGATCCGAAGCGGCAGCCGTCCCGCATGTGACACAAGGACGGCGCGCGAGCCGTCCCGCGACGCCTGATCGACCGCAACCACCTCGATCTCGTCGAGCCGGGCCTGTCCTTCGAGCGAGGCGAGCGTGGCCGGCAGCGTGCCTGCGCCGTTGTAAACCGGGATAACGACACTGAGGCGGGGCATCGCCTCTGCGCCCTCAAAGATCCGTCGCGTGCCAGGATCGATTGCCCGAGACCACCGACAACAGAAATCCCGAGAAGAATATCTGTGTTCCGATGACGATCGCTGTCATCGAGGCGGTGAGACCGCGAACCGCATTAAGGGCGCCGTAGTCGGACGAGATCCAGCCGGCCCCGATCGCCCCAGCCCCTGCCAAGCCCAGCAGCGCCACAAGGGTTCCCGCAACGATCCAATACTGCAACCTGGAGCGGCGAAGCAGCAGCACTGCGAGCTTGTGCGGCGGGCGGATCCCTTCACGATAGGTATAGAGAAGGGCCGAGAGCCCCGCGAGCGCCGCCTGTACCCCGATCACCAGGGATGCCCCGCCTACGATGGCCCAGTGATCGCCGATAAAGAACCCCCCAAAGCGGAGCACCTCGGCATCCGACGCGATCACCAGAGCTGAGACGATCGCCAACCCGAAGAAGAAAAAGACGATGGCCGGGACGAAGAACAGCCAGGTCGGGCTAAGCAGCAGCATGTAGATCAGGTGACGGAGCCCGTCGCGCCACGGCTTTAGATGGGGCGGGCGGCCGCGGCCATCCGGTGACAGGGTGACCGGAACCTCGTCGATCCGAAAACGCTTGAGCACGGATTTCAGCACCATCTCAGACGCGAATTCCATGCCCGTAGAGGAAAGATCCAGCCGACGATAGGCGTCGGTGGTCAGCGCGCGCAGGCCGCAATGGGCATCCGAGATCGAGGTTTGAAAGAGAATTCTGAGGATGCCCGAGAGCACCGGATTGCCGATATAGCGGTTCTTCCATGGCATGGCCCCGGGCTTGATCTCGCCCTTGAAGCGCGAGCCCATGCACAGATCGGCGCCATCCATCAGCGCCTCGATCATCGGCACTGCCTCGACGAAGTCATAAGAGGCATCGCTGTCGCCCATGACCAGATAATCGGCGCCGGCGGCCTGCGCGGCCTCGAACCCGCCCAGGAGCGCTGCGCCATAGCCACGCATCGCCACGGCGACGACCCGAGCGCCAGCGGCCCTGGCGAGCTCCTGGCTGCCATCTGTGCTCCCATTGTCCGCCACGATGACCTCGCCCGCAAGGCCGTGCCGGGCCGCCAAAATGTCGAGCGCCTCGCGTGCCCGGCGGACGCAGGCGGCAATGGTGTTGGCCTCGTCGAGGCAGGGCAGGACGATCGCGACGGCGCGGGGGTGGGCCTCTGGCTCTTCCATGCGGGGCGGTCTCTCGCAAATGGGGGCGGCACGCGACACCATGCTCACCGAGTTGCCCCGATTTCAAGCAAAACGGGCAAGCCAGGCCATTGAGGCGCACCCTGGTTGATCGCGCCGGTCACTCAGCCCGGCTCGGCGGCTCCCCCGGTTTGCCCGACGCATGCGCGCAAAGCTGCATCTGCCGCGCGGTAGCCCGGGTCGCGCTCCCGCAGGGCCGTCGCCTCTAAACCGCCGAAGGGGACGAGGGGGCCCATGCCCAGCCGGGCAAGGCTGTGATCTGCGCACAGGGTGCGGATCTGCTCGGCCGTCAATCGGGAGAGACGCATGCGTAGGGGACGATTGGTGAAATCCGGGGCGTTCTGCATCAGGTCCATACCGTAATTCACCTCCAGATCGTCGATGACGACGATATCGGCCGGCATTGCGGTGATCTCGTCCATCGAGCGCTGAAAAGTCGCGGCAAATCCGTGGATGCCGATCGCCTTTTGCGCGACGAGCGGCAGCGGGGTTACCAGCAAGAGCAGCACGATCGCGGCCCGCAGCCGTCGGATCTCGGGCTCCGGCGCCTGCGACAGCGCGACCCAGCCGGCGGTTGCGAGAAGCGCGAGATTGCCGATCAACCCGTGCATGTAGCGATAGCCCCAGCCATGCCCCTGGTCTGGCATCAGCAGCGGATAGGGCAGAAAGCTCACCACGAGCGAGGCAGCGAGCAACACGGTGATCCGCGACCAGCGTCCATACACCGCGAAGGCCACCAGAAGCGGGACGAGGGCAAGATTCTGCCATGCCAAGAGCCGCACCAGATTGGCATAGAGTGTGGCGCTCTCGACCCAGGAGCCAGGGCGCAGCAGCGACCCGATTTTGACGAGCAAACCCTGGATCAGTCCGAGAACCGAAGCACCCCCGCCTGCGCCTGCCGCCGCTCCTGTTGCCACTGCGGCTCCCGTGCCTGCTGCCCCGTCAGCCACCGACGCGGCGGCCCAACCAACGGGATCCCAGGCCAAGATCCCAAGATGGCCGATGGCATAGGTGGCGCCGTACCACAGGCAGAGCCGCAGCCGAAACGGGTGGAGAAGGCTAAGAAGGAAGGGCAGGGCGAAGAAGGCGTGCACATGCACTTGGTGCAGCGCGGCGGTCGCAATTCCGACAAGGGCTGCCAGGCCATGGCTCCAATTGCGGTTGTGAAGGAACAGCCAGAGCCACAAGAGATTGAAGGCGAGATGTGCTGACATCGCGTAGGAGGTGAGCGCCGCAGCAAGCGCCTGGGACGAGGTGGCAACGAGAAGCGCGGCGAGGACCGCGGCATCCCGGCGGTCCGGCCAGATTTGCCGCGCGACGGCGGCCGCGAGAAAGACGCTCGCGCCGAGGAGGAGCGTCGAGGCATAGGCGCCGAGGCCCAGCGGAGCGAAAAGCGCATAAAGCGCCGCCATCCCGGGGCGGTAGGTCGAGGCGATCGCGCCGCTCGTGGGGTCCTGTCGGGTAAACCCAAAAGCCACCGCCCCGCTGTAAGGTCTGAGCTCTTCCGGGATGGTCCCCACCAACCCGCCCTGCGCGAAAATCTCGCCCTGGAACCGCGTCATTTGCTCATCCGCCGAGATTGCGGTGCCGAGATAGACGAGATCGACGCCGATGGCGGTCACGGCAATCGCAACAACCGCGATAACCCAAGGCGAGATGCGCGCAAACGAGATCTCCGCGATAAGCTCGAGCCGGCTTGGGCCCAGCCGACGCTCCGCGAGGACTGCTCCCATGAGCAGAATGAGCGAGAGCAACAACCCGGCAAGGCCCACTTTCGCGTAGATAACGAGCGACATCGACCACATCAGGGTCTTCGTGCCGACCATCCAGAACACGGGCGCGAAGAGAACCGCCAGGAGCAGAAAGGCGGCAAGGCTCGGGGAGAACGGAAGCCGCTGTGTCATCGTTCTTGACGCGAGGGTCGCCGCCCGGGCGGGTTGGCAGCGAGACGGCAAAAACCCTCCCGTCGGTCGCGCATCTCCCTACCCAATTGTCGTCCCTCCTCGGCCACCCGGTGTGCGCCGGCGGGTCCGCCGGGCCGTGCCGGTCGCTGCGGGATGGCGCCCCGCCAGATGCCGGCAATAAGAGGGCTCGACCACAGCGTCTGGATTGTCAACGGTCGAAGCTCGATCAGGCCCGTGGGTGTCGCTCTGCCCGCCCCTTGCGATGGCGATCGTGCGGCGCCCTTCGGCCTTTATGGCAACGGCGGCAGCCCCCGTCTGGGGTCCGGCATGTCGCTCACGCGCCCTGCGGCGGACCATTGGGTGACTGGGTGAGGGTGAGTGGGTGGCTAGATCACCACGGCCCGCGCCATGGTGCCTTCATGGGCATCGCCCTAGCGTCGGTTTTCGGACGGCGACTGCGCCGGGCGGAAGGTCAGGTATTTGTGGCCGAGAAAACTCGTGACCGCCGTCGTGCCGACCCCGATCGAATGGGCAATCAGCGCAGCCTGCCAGGTCCAGCCGAACGCGGGGAAGGCCAAGCGGTAGAGCCCCACCGAGACGACCCAGATCTGCGCAAGCGACCAGAGGTTGACGAGCACGAAACCGGTGACCTCCGCGCGCATGCTCCGCCCCGTCGGCGCGAAGACGAAGAGCCGGAACGAGGTGTAGGCCACAGCCATGCCGACCAGATGCGCCGCCGCCACCGCCGCCTCGAAGGGCATCACGCGCGAGAAGGCAACGCGCGCGAGGATGTTGGCCAGGGCGCTCACGCCGCCGAAAAAGAGAAAGCGCAGGAAACGGTGCTCGAAGAGCCCCCGCAGCCGGCCGCCGAGGCCGCTCACCACAGGAGCCCCCGCCAGATCATGAACCCGCCTGCACCGATCAGCCCCACGAAGAAGAGCTTGCGGAACCCGGTTTCGGAGACGTGGCGCCGCAGCCGCCGCCCGAGGAGCAGCCCGGCCACCGTCGGGATCACCGCGCCGGCCGAGGCGAGCGCCTGCGTCTCGGAGACCAGCCCGTGGCTGCCCATCGCGACAGCCAAGGCCCCGCTGATTGTGATGAAGGTGAGCCCCAACGCCTGGACGAAGACGTCGCGCGGGAGCCGCAGCGTCTCAAGATAGAGGATCCCCGGAATAATGAAGATCCCTACCATGCCGAAAAGCACGCCCCCCGAGCCGCCAGCGACAGGCGCCATCCAGCGCTCGCGCGCCCCGGGCGGAGGCAGCCGCACCACACTCAGCGAGAGCGCGGAATAGGCGATCAGCAGCGCGCCCAGCATCGCTTCGAGCAGCCCGGTTTCGGCGCTCGCGAGAACCCGGACGCCCAGCCCGATGCCGACAACGGAAGCCAGGAGAAAAGGCCAGAGGCGGGCGATCAGCGCGGCGAGCGCCGGTCCCTGCAAGGCCTGCATGACGTTGGTCACCAGCGCCGGCACGAGAAACAGAGCCAGCGCGTCCTTCAGCCCGAAGACGGGCGCCAGAAGTGCCAGTACGACCACCGGCAGGCCGAGGCCGATGGTTCCCTTGACCAACCCGCCGGTGAGGAAGGTGGTGCCGATCAGCGCGATCTCGACCCAGCTCACGGCGCCCCTCGCGCGGCTCGGCCCGGTTTAGAGCCGCTCGGCATGCCAGGCGATGTGGTCCTCGATGAAGCTTGCCACGAAGAAATAGCTGTGGTCGTAGCCCGGCTGCAGGCGGAGCATATGGGGTGTGCGGGTCTCGGCGAGCGCGGCGGCCAGCGCTTCAGGCTTGAGCTTGTCCAGGAACGGGTCGGCCGCGCCCTGGTCGACCAGCACCTCCCCTTGCCAGCCGCGGGCCTTGAGAAGCAGGCTCGCATCGTGCTCGGCCCAGCGGGTCTCGTCGGCGCCCAGATAGGCCGCGAGCTGCGGGCGGCCCCAGTCGGAGGCGGTGGGATGGGCGATCGGCGCGAAAGCGGACACCGAGGCGTAGAGTTCGGGGTGGCGCATGGCGAGCGTCAGCGCGCCGTGCCCGCCCATGGAGTGCCCTGTGATCCCCATGCGCTCGCCGTCGACCGCGAAGTTCGCGGTGACAATCCGGCGGAGTTCTTCGGCGACATAGCGCTCCATGGCGAAATGCGGCGCCCAGGGGGCCTCGGTCGCGTCGCCATAGAAACCCGCCCCCTGGCCGAGATCGAAGGCGGCGTCGTCCGCGACCCCGTCGCCGCGGGGCGAGGTATCGGGAAAGACGAGAGCGAGCCCGAGATCTGCCGCATGGGCCTGGGCGCCGGCCTTCACCATGGCATTCTCATGGGTGCAGGTGAGGCCTGAGAGATACCACAGGCACGGGACCGGTCCGTCCTCTGCGTCGGGGGGAAGATAGACGGCGAAGGTCATGTCGCAGCCACAGGCTGTCGAGGCGTGGCGATAGACCCCTTGGGTGCCGCCGAAGGCGCGGGCTTCCGAAATCGTCTCCATCGGCGGTATCCTTTCCGGGCTTTCGAGACAGCGCGTTCGACGCTCATCCTTAGCCGGGATCGAGACCGATCTCCACGGCGCAAATCGTATGCATGCCCTTGGCAGACGGATGCGGGGAGCCTGGCGCCAAGCCCGCCCGCCTCTGGGGGCAACGCAGCCCACGCCGCCGCGGGCAGTTTCGGCCCGGGGTGTCCTGCTGCTGATCGTGTGGCGGCCCAGGTCGGGGATCTGACGGTCGAAGCGGTCAAACCGATGCCGCCGGCGACCCCTCGAGCTCCGTTCGCGACCCATCGCCGGCATGCAAATCGGCTATGCGAATTCGGCCCTTTTCCCGACTGCGCCGCGGGTTCATGTGCGGGTCATCAGCGCACCGCACCCTGTCGCCCAAAGGAGACACCGCCATGATCAGCCGCCTGCTCACGACCCTTTTCGCCGCCGATGACCGCACCGCCCTCAAGGGCTTTCACCGCGCCGAGCTGCGCGATGCGGGCGTCACCGACTTCGCCTTCGACGACTTCCTGGCCGGCCGCTAGCGCGTTTTGCTCGGCAGGGTTGGTAGACGGGCCGTCCGCGCTGCGGGCGGCCTGTTTCTTTGGGGGTCCCCAGCTGTGTCAGACCGCTGTCAGACGGGCGCCGCCTGCAGCCGGCGCTTGGCCTCGCGCTGGAAGTGGATGACGAGCCCGAGATCGAACAGCGTCACCAAAAGGTTCCAGGCATAGAGCCAGACCAGCGCGCTCAGCTCTCCGGTTGCTTGCCAGGCGCCGAGCTTTGCCGAGATGCCGAACACATATCCCGTGCAGATCAGCAACACGAACGCGGCGCTTTTGCCCACCGCCTGGCGGATCTTGAGCATTTTCCAGATCGAGAAGTACCAGCTTACCGAAAAACAGATCAGCATCATCGCTTCGGCAAGTTCATATGCTGTCATCGGTCCATCCGCCCTGACAAACGTTACTCCCGGAAACGATATCAGCGGCAGGCGACGGTTTCGAAACTCGGCGTTCTTTTTTTGTGGGCGGGTGCACAATCGCCACGTAAACTTGAGCGGCGGGGCGCTTCACTTCGCGGGGTAGGTCTCGCCGATCCGGGCGGTGATGCTCTGCAGGAAGCCCTCGAGCAGAGCGTCGGCCTCCGCGCCGCTGACGCCCGCCGGTTCGTAGCGGGCTTGCCACGTCAACGCGGACCGGCCTTCCCCGAGATCCGCAACGCGTACCGCGCCGACATACTGCGAAACGGGCAGCGGTCCGCTCCGGATCACGTAATTGAAGGCACGGTCCTGTGGCGCATAGTACACGAGTTGCAACAGGACCTCGCCGCCGCCCTTGAGGCGGTTGATCTTGAGGGCCCCGAGTCCCTCGCCAGTGCGCTCGCTCGAGGCGACGGGCGGCATCACCGCCTCCGATGGCGCATGGAAATCGACCAACGCCCAGATGGCGTCGGCCGGCGCGTCGTAGGTGGCTGTCACCACGACGTCAGCGCGGGCCGAGATATCGAGGGCAAGTGCGAGGAGGGCGGCGGAAACGAGCAAGCGGCGCATCTGTCAGATCCTTTGGGTCATCCTTTGCGACCATACCTTTTGCGACGCACGTCTGCCAGCACCGCCCGCCGATGCGAGGCGCCCGCGCGCCCAGAAAAAAAGGGCGCCCTCGGCGGGGCGCCCTTTCGTTTCACGCTGCTGGCAGATCAGCAGGAATAGTACATCGCGAATTCGATCGGATGCGGCGTGTGCTCGAAGTTGTAGATCTCTTCCCACTTCAGCTCGCAGTAGCCTTCGATCTGATCTTTCGTGAAGACGTTGCCGGCGAGGAGGAACTCGTGGTCGGCCTCGAGCGCCTGGATCGCCTCGCGCAGCGAGCCGCAGACCGTCGGGATGCCGGCGAGTTCCTCGGGTGGCAGGTCGTAGAGGTCCTTGTCCGCCGCTTCGCCGGGGTGGATCTTGTTCTTGATGCCGTCGAGACCGGCCATCAGGAGCGCGGCGAAGCCGAGATAGGGGTTGGTCGCCGGGTCCGGGAAGCGGGTCTCGATGCGCTTGGCCTTGGGGCTTTCGGTCCAGGGGATGCGCACGGAGGCCGAGCGGTTGCGCGCCGAATACGCGAGAAGAACCGGCGCTTCGAAGCCCGGGATCAGTCGCTTGTAAGAGTTGGTCGAGGGATTGGTGAAGGCGTTGAGCGTCTTGGCATGCTTCAGAATGCCACCGATATAAAAGAGCGCGGTCTCCGAGAGATCGGCATACTGGTCGCCAGCGAAGAGCGGCGTGCCGTCCTTCCAGATGGACTGGTTAACGTGCATCCCGGTGCCGTTGTCGCCCTTGACTGGCTTCGGCATGAAGGTCGCCGATTTGCCATAGGCATGGGCCACATTGTGGATGACGTATTTGTACATCTGCAGCGCGTCGGCTTGGGCGGTCAGCGACTTAAAGATCAGGCCGAGTTCGTGCTGGCAGGAGGCCACCTCGTGGTGGTGCTTGTCGACCGACATCCCCATCCGTTTCATGGTGGAGAGCATCTCGGAACGGATGTCCTGGCCGGCATCGGTCGGGTTGACCGGGAAATAGCCGCCTTTGAGCCCGGGTCGGTGGCCCATATTGCCCATCTCGAATTCGGTGTCGGTGTTCCAGGACGCGTCTTGGGCATCGACTTCGTAGGAGACCTTGTTGGCGTCGATCTTGAAGCGGACGTCGTCGAACAGGAAGAATTCCGCCTCCGGCCCGAAATAGCTGACATCGCCGATACCCGTTTCCTTGAGGTACCGCTCCGCCTTGATGGCAGTCGCCCGCGGGTCGCGCTCATACATCTCGCCGGTGTCCGGCTCGACCACGGTGCAGAACATCGCCATCGTCTTTTCGGCGTAAAACGGATCGACATGGGCCGAGGCGGCGTCGGGCATCAGCTTCATGTCGGACTGATCGATCGACTTCCAGCCGGCGATGGAGGAGCCGTCGAACATCCAGCCTTCCTCCATCCAGTCCTCGTCGACAATGTCGGCCAGCGCCGTCACATGCTGCATCTTGCCGCGCGGATCGGTAAAGCGCAGATCGACATAGGCGATCTCTTCATCCTTGATCCGTTTGACGATCTCGGCATTCGTGGTCATGTCACGCGTCCCTTCTCTCTTGGGTGTAACGGGGATAAGTCGGTCGGCCGGCTTGATCAGAGGGCGTCGGCGCCGCTCTCGCCGGTTCGGATGCGGATGGCCTGCTCGACGGTGGAAACGAAGATCTTGCCGTCGCCGATCTTGCCGGTGCGGGCGGCCGAGGTGATCGCCTCTAGGGTTTGCTCGAGAAGCCCGTCATCGACGACCACCTCGATTTTCACCTTTGGAAGAAAATCGACGACGTATTCGGCGCCGCGATAAAGCTCGGTATGGCCCTTTTGCCGTCCGAAGCCCTTGGCCTCCAGCACGGAGAGGCCCTGGATGCCGATCTCCTGTAGGGCCTCTTTCACCTCGTCGAGCTTGAACGGCTTGATCACGGCCTCGACTTTTTTCATCTCGGGATCTCCCTTCCTCGTGGGCCGTGTCCGCCTGCCCAGCGGCCGCCCGTGCGGGCGGTTTGACTTTATGATGCATGCACCGTGCCAATGGCCGTGCAGCGGGCAAGGGGCGTGCCTCTCCCTGGATTCTCCGCCCCATGTCGCGGGCAGGCGCCAAAATTGCGCGAAGCTCGGCGGGCTGTCAGCCTGAATTTTGGGCAGACTGCTGAAATTTTGCTCGCGTTCGGGCGCTTGACGGCAGGCGTTCCGGGTGGCTCGCTCCGCATAGGTTCGGCAGCGGTGCGGGCGGGCAAGATGGAGCTTCTGACGGCGGCGCAGATGCGCGCGATCGAGCGAGCGGCGATCGAGGCAGGTGCTGTCACCGGGCTGGAATTGATGGAGCGGGCCGGCCGCGGTGTCGTCGAGGCGATCCTAGATTGGCGCCCCGCGCTCGCCGAGGGCTCTCAGCGGGCCGTCGTTCTCTGCGGACCAGGCAACAACGGTGGCGATGGTTTTGTCGTGGCCCGTCTGCTCCATGCCCGTGGTTGGGAAGTCGGGGTCTATCTTTACGGCGTCGCGCCCGAGGAGCTCGACCGGCTTCCCCCCGATGCCGCCGCGAATGCCCGCCAGTGGGCCGCCCTGGGCCGCATCCGTCAGCTGTCCAAACGGGCGTTCGACCGCAAACACCACGATGGCGCGCTCTATGTCGACGCGTTGTTCGGCAGCGGACTGTCGCGGCCCCTGTCGGATGCTGCCTTCGATGCCTGTCGCCACCTCGCCCATCTCAAGGGGGAGCTGGCGCGTTTTGCGGCCGGGGTGGTCGCAATCGACGCGCCGTCCGGGCTGTGCCTCGACAGCGGGCGGGAGATCGCCAAAAGCGCGCGCCCGCACCACATCTACGCGCCATACGCCCAGCTCACGGTCACCTTCCAGCTCCCCAAAATCGGCCACCACCTCGCTCAGGGCCCGCTGCATTGCGGCGCTCTCGTCTGCAAGGATATCGGCCTCTCCGCTTGGGCCGCGCCGCAGGGCGTCGTCGATCTTTCCAGCGGCGTGGGCGGGGTGTTGACACCGCCGACCGCCGGGCTCGTCGGGCTGGATCCGAGGGGTGCGCCGGCTTGGCTTTCGAAAACCCCGCTCCGGCACACCCACAAATACGACCATGGGCACGTGTTGGTGCTCTCGGGGGGCGTCGGGCGCGGCGGGGCGGCAAGGCTGGCGGCGCGGGGCGCGCTGCGGGTCGGCGCGGGGCTGGTGACGGTGGGGTGTCCGCCCGCGGCGTTGATCGAGAATGCGGCGCGGCTCGATGCGATCATGCTGAGGCCCATCGACGGGGCAGAGGCCCTCGTTGAAACCCTCGCCGACACCCGCCTCAACGCCCTCTGCCTGGGCCCCGGGCTCGGGCTCGACCGGGCGCGCGCGCTGGTGCCGATCGCCTGTGGCGCGGCGCGAGCCACCGTGCTCGATGCGGATGCGCTGACGGCCTTTGCCGAGGACCCTCCGGCGCTCTTTGCTATGCTGCACGATGGGTGCGTCGTCACGCCCCACGAGGGAGAATTCGGCCGGCTGTTTCCGGATCTGTTGGCTAAGCTCCGCGATCCGCCGATCCGCGGTCCGGCCTATTCCAAGGTCGATGCGACGGGGGAGGCGGCGGCCCGCGCCGGCTGCACGGTGCTCTTGAAGGGCCCCGACACGGTGATCGCGAGCCGGGAGGGACGGGTGGCGATCCACTCTGCGCAGTACGGGCGCGCCGCGCCTTGGCTCGCGACCGCCGGCTCGGGCGATGTGCTGGCCGGCCTGATCGGCGGACTTCTCGCCCGCGGGCTCGCCCCCAAGACCGCCGCTGAGACCGCTGCCTGGCTGCATGTGGAGGCCGCGCGCGCCGTCGGGCCCGGGCTGATCGCCGAGGATCTGCCGGAAGCGCTGCCGGGGGTCTTCCGCGGCCTCGGATTGTAACCACCGCGCCCTGAGCCCGAGCGCCGCCCGCTTCCCGGGGAGCAAGCGCGCCGCGGCCAGCGATGGCACCACGGTGGGGCCGGCGTCCAACGCCTGGCTCACCGATCACCTACCCGTCACCGCGTCGTGGCGGACTGCGGTCTGGTTCCCGATTTGAGCGGATGAAGCGATGGCAGCGACGGTCTCAGGGCGGTTGAGCAGGGTGCCGAGGATCGCCGCCGCGGTCATGCTGCGGCTGGTGTGCAGATCAGTCGCCCAGGGGGTGCCGTGGAGATTGCGCGGCTGAGCATCGGACACCACGCGGCTCGGGAAGAAGCCCTGACAGACAATGACCGGCCGGTGGATCTGTCGGGTCTGGGTGTCGCTGGCCTGGACGCCCGACCAGGCGATGCTGTCGTCGCGGGGAGGATTGACCCCTCTGAGTGGGCCGAGCGCGCTTCCGAAGCCGTGCCCGGCGGGTCTGACCGAAGGGAGCCTTGGCCGGTTCTCGTTTTGCTCGGGCGGTTTTCGGCGTGTGCTGGCGGGCTCGGTTGCGGACGCCTCGGCGCGCCTCCCCCTGACGTTCTGGCTGCTGCGGACGCCGCTGCGGCAGCGTTTCGCTCCCCACCCTTTGGTCGGATGCGCGGCAGCTTCGGCGCCCATGGTGGCGTTCGCGGAAGTTGGCCGATGCGTCAGACCTTGCGCGGGGGCTGGAATTTGCTCTATCGCCCCCGCGAGGCCCTTGCTATAGGGGCGGCGGTTTCGCGGCAGCGCTGTCGCAGGCGGGCGTGGTGGAACTGGTAGACACGTCAGATTTAGGTTCTGATGCCGCAAGGCGTGGGGGTTCAAGTCCCTCCGCCCGCACCAGGGGCCCGACAACCGGCGGGGGCAGGACGCGGCCCGGCTTGCCGCGCCCAGACGAGGACGGAACATGCAAGTGACGGAAACCAAATCGGAGGGGCTCCGGCGCGCCTACGAGGTCGTAGTCAGCGCCGCGGCGCTCGAGGCCAAGACCACCGAGAAGCTCGAGACGGTACGGGCTGACTTTCAGATGAAGGGCTTCCGCAAGGGCAAGGCGCCGCTGCCGCTGCTCAAGCGCATGTTCGGCAAGTCGGTGCTCGGCGAGGTGGTTCAGGAGACGGTTGAGGAGACGGTGCAGCAGCATCTGTCGCAAACCGGCCATCGGCCTGCGCGCCAGCCCGACATCAAGATTGCCAATGAGAATTATCAGGAGGGCGACGATCTGACGGTCGAGATCGTCTATGACTGCCTGCCGGACGTGCCCGAGATCGACTATTCGTCGATCACGCTAGAGCGCCGGGTCGTCGAGGTCGACGAGGATGCGGTCCAGGAGGGCCTCGCCCGGCTCGCCGAAAGCACCTCGACCTATGCGCCCAAGGAGGGCGAAACACCTGTAGCTGAGGACGGCGATCAGGTCGTGATCGACTTCCTTGGCAAGGTGGACGGTGTTGCATTCGATGGTGGCGAGGCGGAGGATTACCCGCTGGTGCTCGGCTCCAACTCCTTTATCCCCGGCTTCGAGGGGCAGTTGGTCGGCGCCAAGGCCGGGGATGCGCGGTCCGTCGAGGTCAGCTTCCCCGAGGACTACGCCGCGGCCCATCTCGCCGGCAAGGCGGCGGTCTTCGATGTCACCGTCAAGGAGGTGCGAGCCCCGGTTGCAGCCGAGATCGACGACAGCTTGGCGCAGCGCTATGGTGCCGATACCCTGGCGGCCTTGCAGGACCAGCTGCGCGAGCGGATCGCGGCAGAGTTCGCCGGGGCCTCGCGCCAACTGATCAAGCGCCGTCTTCTTGATGCGCTCGACGAGATCGTAAGCTTCGACCTCCCCCCGAGCCTCGTGGAAGCGGAGGCCAAGCAAATCGCGCACCAGCTCTGGCACGAGGCCAACCCGGAGGTTGAGGGTCACGACCACCCTGAGATCTTGCCCGAGCCCGAGCATATGAAACTCGCCGAGCGGCGGGTCCGCCTGGGGCTGCTTCTCGCGGATATCGGCACCCGGGAGAAGGTGGAACTCACCGAACAGGAACTCGGCCAGGCAATCATGGCCCAGGCGCGTCAGTATCCGGGCCAGGAGCGCGAGTTTTTCGAGTTCGTGAAACAGAACCGAGAGGCGCTGGAGCAAATTCGCGCGCCACTCTTCGAAGACAAGGTGGTCGACCTTATCCTTTCCAGGGCGCAGGTCACCGACATCCCCGTGTCCAAGGATGCGTTGCAGGCGGAGATGGAAGCGCTCGACGCCGATGAGGCGGAAGCAGAGCCGACACCGGCGCCGGGCTAATCTTTGGCATCCTCCACGGGGTCTCAGAGCAAATCGGCGGGGGAGCTGGGCGCCGGACCTTCGGGACGCTGAGCCTTAATCTATCGATTGCCGTCTAGCGGTTGTCGGGCCGAGGTGAGGGGGCGGGCAGTGGCGGTAGCGGCGGATTTGTTCATCGAAACCTGCCGATCCGGCACTCCTGATGGTCGACATGTGCCGCCTCGACCGGCCTGCGCGCTTGTCCATGCCAGGCTTCATCCACTTGCCAACACGGAAGTGGCCGCGCGCCGTGACCAGCGAGGTAGCCCCAGGGGCGACGCTGATCGGGAGTGCGTCGAGGCCAACTTGTCTGCCGGTCCGCCCGTTGCAATGCAAAAGCCCGCGTGACACTCTCGCGAAAACGAGGGGACGATGCGGATCTTTCACAACGCGGACCACGCCCGACACGACGCTCGGTCTGAACTGCATAACGGCCAACTCGTCCGCAGCTTCGAGCGGCCCGAGCGGATGGCGACGATCCTCTCCGCGCTGGCCGAAGCGGGCTTCCCGCCGCCTCAGACGCCCAAGCCTTGCCCGCGATCTGTGATCGAGAGGGTCCACGCGTCGGACTATCTTAGCTTTCTGGAAACCGCCCATGAGCGTTGGGTGGCCGAGCACGGCCCGGGTGATGCCATCGCCTTCGTCTACCCGGCGCCGGGGTTGCGCCGTACTGCCCCACCCGAGGAGATCGACGGCGCGCTGGGCCATTACGGCTTCACCGTCGACACTTGCATCACGGAAGGGTCCTGGTCCGCCGCGCTTTCGGCAGCGGCCTGCGCCCACGCCGCGGCTCTGGTCGCCGATCAGGGCCCGGCTTTCGCGCTCGCCCGTCCGCCGGGACACCATGCCCATCGTGACCTTTATGGGGGCTATTGCTATCTCAACAATGCGGCGATTGCCGTTGAGACGTTGCGCTCAGGCGGCGCTGATCGGGTCGCGCTTCTCGACATCGATTATCATCATGGCAATGGCAGCCAGGCGGTGTTCTACGAGCGCTCCGATGTCCTGTTCCTCTCGATCCATGCAGACCCGGCGCAGGAGTTCCCTTATTTCCTCGGCTATGCGGACGAGCACGGCGCTGGGCATGGGGCGGGGTTCAACATCAATTTCCCGCTCAGACACGGCACCGACATCGTGCTATGGGGCCAAGCGCTCGAGGAGGCTTGCCGGCGGATCGCGGATTACGGCGCCGACGCGCTCGTTGTTTCGCTTGGGGTCGACACTTTCGAGGGCGACCCGATCAGTCGTTTTGCCCTGCGCGAGGCGGACTTTCCCCCGATCGGCGCGCGGATCGCGGCGCTCGGACTGCCGACGGTTTTCGTGATGGAGGGCGGCTATGCGATCGAGGCACTCGGCCGCAATGTCGTCGGGGTGCTCGAGGGTTTCAACAATGGCTGAGGCCGGACAGAGAACGGAGGGCAAAGGCCGATGCCCAGGCCGCTGACCCACCATCCACGGCGCTATGCGCTGACCAACGAACTCCATGCCCGGCCCTTTCAGCCGATGGAGGCGCCGGGCCGCGTGGCCCATCTCTCGTTCATGCTCCCCGAAGGTGCGGCGGAGCGGGATCCGGCCGCGGATCTCGCGCATCTTTGCGCCTTGCTCGATCGCCATGGCAGTGGGCATCCGGCGCCAGGGTCGAGCCACCATGTCGCGGAGTTTGGGCGCTACCGTTTCACCTGGGAGCGGCATACGGAATTCGTCTCCTACACCATCTGGGAGTCCGGTGAGGCAGACGCGTTCTTTGCGGGTCGCCTCGTGGAGATGTTCCCGGAAGATTGGCTCGCTGAGGCTCCGGGGAACGTCATCGCGGCAACGGAGATCGAACTCGCTGTCGTGGACGCGGCTGACGCGGCGAAGGCCGCACCCGACGGGCCAATCCTCAAATTCTTCAATCTGGAGAGCTTGGCGGTCGCCCAGGTTTTCGACGGGGCCGGGCTTGCGCTCGGCGATTTCCGGATCGATCAGGAGGGGTTCACGCGTTTCGCCGTGGTGATGCACGAACATGTCGGCCCGCGGCGGATTGGGCGGCTGGTCCAGCGGCTCATCGAGATCGAGACTTATGCGATCATGGCGATGCTGGCCTTGCCGGTGGCGCGGCAGGCGGCGGTGCGGTTGAACGAGATCGAAAACGAGCTGACCCGGCTGACCGATCAGGTGGCCCATCAGAAGGCGGGGCGGCCGGAAGAGAGCATCCTCGAGGAGCTGACGGAACGGGCCGCGGAGTTGGAGGCTCTTGCGGCAGGGACGGCCTTCCGTTTCGGGGCGGGGCGGGCCTATGAGGCGATCGTTGAAAGCCGGATCCAGTCACTCCGTGAAGTCCGGGTCGGCGGCCGGCAACTTTTCTCCGAATTCATGGCGCGGCGCTTCGATCCGGCGATGCGGACCTGTCATGCGGTAGAGCGGCGACTGGCGGAACTGTCGACGCGCAGTGGGCGGATTGCTGAGCTTCTCGGCACGCGGGTAAGCTTTGCGGTGGAGGCGCAGAACCGGCAGCTGCTGAAATCGATGGACACGCGGGCGGCCTTGCAGCTGCGGCTGCAGCAGACAGTGGAGGGCCTCTCCGTTGTGGCGATCAGCTATTACGGCGTGAGCCTCGCGAGCTATCTGCTCTATCCGCTTGCGGCCGAGGGGTTTTCGAAGGAGGCCGTGACGGGTCTTGTTGCCGGGCCGATCGTTCTGATCGTCTTCGGGATGGTGCGTCGAACCCGGCGCCGGCTCGAAAACTGAGCAGGCTCCCGCAGACCCGCCCCGGCGGGTCAGCCGCGGCGGAACTGTCGCAGCGTTCCCAGGCCGGCCAACCCTGCCAGAAGCAGGACCAGGCTTGCCGGCAAGGGCACAGAAGTGCTGCTATTTGTCGCAATGAAGTCCAGCCTCAGATCCGCGGCCGCGGTAGCCTCGAAGAACAGGCTAACCTCGTCGATATTGCCTAGATCGAGGGACGGGTTGTTCGACAGGAAGGATGCGAACACGATCTCCTCGATTTCCGGATCCTCCGGCAGAACCGGCGCAGGGAAGTCGGAGAAGACTTCCGCGGTTTGACCCGCGCCGTCGCGAAGCCGCACGGTATACCGAACCGCGTTGGCGTCGGCCTCGAGCACACTGATAAGGAAGCGGTCGGAAGCGCCATCATCGGTGAGATCGACGCCGCCGAGGCCCTCAGACCCCGCGCCGTCATAGCGCATCTCCACCTGCGTCACGCCACCCGAGCCGTTGTTCAACGAAGAGGCCCCGCCCACGATCTCGACGAAAGACGTGTTTCCTTCCTGACGGGTTATACGAACGTCGCGCGCTCCGCCGAGCAAACGATCCGACGGACCGGTCACTTCGCCGAACGCCTCTGGGCTGTTCATATTCACCATCAAGAATTGCTCTGCATCGAAATGATCGATCACCAGAGCATTCGCGGCCACCGTCGAAAAGGCCACGCAGACGCACGATGCGGTCAGCAACCGGCACATACTCATACACTCCCAAACTTCACACCCACTGAAGAAAAGCATGTCTAGTCAGGATGGTCAAGAGCAGGCTGCGGAATGCGATAAATCAAGAAAATGTTGACCGGTAAAACTAAGGTCGTTTTCCAAAATTCACCAACTAAACTGCGCCGTCTTAGAACAGGGTGTCCAGAAACAAGCCAGCCGCGAAACCGACACCGCCCCAGCGACTCTCCCGGAAGAGGGCCAAACAGCGCTCCGGGTCGGTCATATCGAAGCGGGTGCGTTGCGAGAACATATGCGCCACCATCGCAGCGAGCCCCAGAATCGAGAAGAGCCCGCCCCCCGCCGCGAGAAGCCCCAGGAGCCCGAAGCCGCCCACACATGTTGCGAAGATCGCCAGCCATTGGTCGGTTTCGGTTTCAAACAGCCGCGCCGTCGACTTCACCCCGATGAGCGCGTCGTCCTCCCGATCCTGATGCGCGTAAATCGTGTCATAATGCAGCGTCCACGCGATCCCCGCGAGATAAAGCAAGATCGGCGCGATGCCGATGCCACCGCTATGGGCCGCATACATCAACAGCGCACCCCAGTTGAACGCGATCCCCAAAAAGACCTGTGGCCACCAGGTGAAGCGTTTGGCGAAGGGGTAAACCGCCACCGGAAGCAAGGAGAGGATGCCCAGCCAGATCGCGGCGGCGTTGAAGGTGATGAGGATTAGGAAAGCCGCGAGTGACTGACCGATCGCCCAAAACAGCGCCTCGCGGCCGGTTACCTGGCCCGACGGCAGCGGGCGGGACCTTGTCCGTGCAACCCGCTCGTCGATCTCCTTATCGATCACGTCGTTCCAGGTGCACCCCGCGCCGCGCATCAGGAACGCCCCCAAGGTACATGCGGGGAACAGCCACAGATCGACCAATGCCCAGCCGCTGTCCAAGATGCCGAAGAGCAGCCCCCACCAGCAGGGAAGCAGCAGCAACCAGGTCCCGATGGGCCGGTCCGCCCGGGAGAGCCGCAGAAACGGCCGCAGGCGCGGCGGCGCGAACGCGTCGACCCAGTTTTCGGCCGTCGCGTCGCGCACCCTTCCCTCTGGCAGGGCCACTCGGTTAATCGGTAGCTCGGTCATGGGGGGGTTATGGCACAGGCACCAGGTGCAGGTCAGCCGCGAATCCGGCTTCACGTCGCCGCGCCTCTGAGCGAGGGGCTCGAGGTCGTGCTCACGCGGGATCAGGCGCATTATCTCTTTGGCGTTATGCGCCAGGTGGAGGGGGCGTCGGTTGCGCTCTTCAACGGCGCAGATGGCGAATGGACGTCAGAGATCGTCGCCGCCGGAAAGAAAGAAGGACGCCTGGTCTGCCAGGCGCGGTTGAGGCCCCAGGAGATCCCGCCAGACCTGTGGCTGCTCTTCGCGCCGTTGAAGAAGGCGCGCACGGATTTCGTCGCAGAGAAGGCGGCCGAGATGGGATGCCGGCGGGTGCTCCCCGTTTTCACGCAGTACACCAATGCAGAGCGCGTGAACCGCGAACGGCTTCAGGCCCATGCGGTGGAGGCGGCGGAGCAATGCGGTTTGCTCTCGGTGCCGGAGGTGGCCGAGCCTGTCAGCCTGGAGGCAGCGCTTGCGAGCTGGCCAGACGGACGCCAGCTGCTGTTCTGCGACGAGACCAGGGCCGGCGCCCCGGCAGTCTCGGTGCTGCATGCAGCGGGGCCTGGACCTTGGGCAGTGCTCGTTGGGCCGGAAGGCGGCTTCAGCCCCGAGGAGGGCGCACGCCTGCGGGGCCTGTCCTTCGCCCATCCTGCCTCCCTGGGGCCTCGGGTGCTGCGGGCCGACACCGCCGCGGTCGCGGCGCTTGCGCTCTTCCAGGCGACCCTGGGGGACTGGCGGTGAGCGAAGGGGGAGCCGACGGACCGCTCGCCAAGTTGCGTCCGCTGTTGCCCTATCTCGAGCCGGGCGCGACCGGGGCGGCGGCGCTCTGGCTGATCTGGAGCGGGCTCGAAGGCTTGCTGGGCGGGCGGATCGACGCCGCGCTGGCCCTTGTGGGAGGGGGGCTGCTCGGGGCTTGGGCGCTGGCGGCTTGGCGGCGGACCCGGCTTGCGGCCAAGGCGGGGATGCAGGCGGCGGGGGGCGGACCGGGGTTGGTGCGCATCGAGGAAGGGCGGATCGGGTATTACGGGCCTGAGACCGGCGGGTTTGCTGGGCTCGACGCCATTTCCGCGGTTGCGGTCGAGACCGGGTCCGGCGGGGCGATCACTGCTTGGGTCTTGCGAGACGGGTCGGGCAATCGGTTGACCATCCCGGCCGGTGCGCTCGGCGCCGATGCCCTGCCGGACCAGCTGACAGCGCTCCCGGGTTTCGACGCGGCTGCCGTTGTCCGCGCCGTGCCGAGCGTCCCCGGGGTCCACATCGTTTGGCGCCGCCCCGGGACCGAACCGCGCAGCTTGCCCAGATGACCCCGCCGAGCTGCCCAGTGGCCTAGCCGCGGGGCACCGCGCCGCGCCGAAGCCCCACCAGATTCTGCGCCAGCGCGAGCCCTGAGAGGATGAGCGCGAGCGCCAACCACAGCTGCGGCGCCGGCGCCTCGCCCAGCACCACCGCCCCGAAGAGCACCGCCCAGATCGGCACCTGATAATTCACATTCGACAAAAACCCGGGCCCGGCGCTCCGGATAACCGCGAGCAGCATGACGGTGGCCAGCGCTGTCGGCACGAGCCCCAGATAGAGGATCGCGGCTAAACCCGCGTTGGACGGGGCCTGGGCGAACGGCCGCTCGAGCAGCAGCGCTAGGGGCAGAACCATCGCAGCCGCAATCAGCAACGCCGCCGCACCGAATGGGACCAGTCCGGGTTGCGCCGCGCGCTTGGCCACAATGGAGCCTGAGGCATAGCCGCAGGCGGTAAGCAGGCAGGCAGCGATCGCCAAGGCAATCGGGGCGTCTGCCGTACCGTCCTTCGGCGTCTCGAACGCTGCCGGTCCGATCAGCACCAGCACGCCAAGAAAACCCAGGCCGAACCCTGCGATCTTGCGCAGGGTCATCCGCTCTCCGGGCACGAAGATGTGGGCGAGCGGTAGGACGAAGAACGGCACGGTCGCCATCAGAACCCCCGCCAGGCTCGAGGGGATGTGTCGCTGAGCCCAGGAGAGGCTTGTGAACGGCATCGCATTCGACAAGAACGCCACGGCGACGGCAGCGATCCAAAAGCCCCGTTGTTGCGGCCCCGAGAAACCCGGCAGCCGCCCCCCGGTCAACCTCAGATAAATCAACAACGCGCCAGCCGCGATCGCGAGCCGCAAACCCGCGAGCGACAACGGCGCGAAATCCGTCGTGGCTACGGCGGTCGCCATGAAGGCCGCGCCCCAGATCATGCCGAGCATGGTCAGCAACGCCCATTCCTTTGGCCCAGGGCTCATGGGATCCTCCTGCCGGCGGCTCTGCCAAAATGGCGCACGACCTGCGCCGGCGGGTGCGGCGTGCCGCCAGAGAAAGCGCTTCAGGCGCGGCGGGGCACCGGCCACTTGCGACCCTTCGCTTCCCGGCTGCGACATCATCCGCTTGACCAACGGCGCGGTTTCGGACTAGGCCACCGGTGGGCGCGCTGCCGGTCAGGGGCAAGCGGCGGCGGGCTCAGCGATCTTGCCCCTGACGATGGAGCGCGTCTCATGACGTTCCCAGCCATGCCGCAGGCCCGCCCTGTGCGCCCTCAATTCTCTTCCGGTCCCTGTGCCAAACGCCCCGGCTGGTCTGCCGAGGCGGTCGCGGCGAAGGCCCATCTGGGGCGCTCGCACCGTGCGAAGCAGCCGAAGGCCCAACTCGCTGAGGCGATCGAGCGCATGGCCGCAGTGCTCGGCTTGCCGGCGGAATACCGACTAGCGATCGTCCCTGGCTCCGACACCGGGGCCTACGAGATGGCGATGTGGACCATGATGGGCGCACGCCCCGTGGACATGCTTGCCTGGGAGAGCTTCGGCAAGGGTTGGGTGACAGATGCGGTCAAGCAGCTCAAGCTCGCCGATTGCCGGGTGATCGAGGCCGATTACGGCCAGCTGCCCGACCTGGCGCGCATCCGTGCCGACGCCGATATCGGGTTCACCTGGAACGGGACGACCTCCGGCGTGAGGGTGCCCGACGCCGACTGGATCCCGGTTGATCGCGCGGGGCTCACTTTCTGCGACGCAACCTCGGCCGCCTTCGCGCAAGACCTCGATTGGCCGAAGCTCGATGTCACCACCTTCTCCTGGCAAAAGGTGCTGGGCGGCGAGGCGGCACATGGGGTGCTGATCCTCTCGCCGAGGGCCGTGGCGCGGCTGGAAAGCTACGCGCCGGAGCGCCCGCTGCCCAAGGTCTTTCGGCTTACCAAGGGCGGCAAGCTGATCGAAGGGCTGTTCAAGGGCGAGACGCTCAACACGCCGTCGATGCTGGCCGTCGCGGACCTCATCGACGCGCTGGACTGGGCCGAAGAGATCGGCGGGATGCCGGCCTTGCGCGCGCGGGCGGACGCGAATGCGGCGGCGCTGCAAGCCTGGGTCGATGCGACGCCCTGGGTGGAGAACCTCTGCGCCGAGCCCGCTTACCGGTCAAACACGTCAGTCTGCCTCAGGATCGTCGATCCTGACGTGGTTGCCCTCGACGCGGCGGGCCAACGCGACGTGGCAAAGCGGATCACGGCGGCGCTCGAGGCCGAAGGCGTGGCTTATGACGTCAACGGCTACCGCGACGCGCCGCCGGGCCTTCGGATCTGGTGTGGGGCGACGGTCGATGCGGCGGATGTTGCACGGCTGGGACCATGGCTGGACTGGGCGTTTGACGGCGTCCGCGCCCGAATGATCGCCGCCTGATCTCGACGCGAGCCCCGCCCCGCCACCTCCCTCCACCCACCCACCCAACGGGAGCTGGCGGGGCGGGCTTACCCTTCAACGAGTTTCGCCGGCCAGACCCGTCTCCCCCGGGCCCCCCCCCCCCGCGGGGGGGGGGGGGGGGGGGGGGGGGGGGGGGGGCCCCCCGGACCCCAACCACGAGCACAGAGCCATGACGAAAGTCCTCATCTCCGACAAACTCTCCCCCGCTGCCGTCGAGATCTTCCGCGCCCGCGGCATCGAGACCGATTTCGAGCCAGATCTCGGCAAAGACCCCGCCGCCCTTGCCGAGCGCATCGCCGCCTATGACGGCCTCGCCGTGCGGTCCGCCACCAAGGTGACGCCCGAGATCCTCGCCCGTGCCGAGAAGCTTCGGGTGATCGGCCGCGCCGGTATCGGTGTCGACAATATCGATCTGCCTGCCGCGTCCGGCCAGGGTGTCGTCGTGATGAACACGCCCTTTGGCAATTCAATCACCACGGCTGAACACGCGATCGCCATGATGATGGCGCTCTGCCGTCAAATCCCCGCGGCCGACGCCTCGACCCGAGCCGGCAAATGGGAGAAATCCCGCTTTATGGGGGTGGAGATCACCGGCAAGACGCTCGGCATCATCGGCTGCGGCAATATCGGCTCGGTGGTGGCCGCCCGCGCGCAAGGCCTGAAGATGAAGGTCGTTGCTTACGACCCTTTCTTGTCCGAGGAGCGGGCCAGGGCCATCGGCGTGGAGAAGCTGGACCTCGACGCGCTGCTCGCCCGCGCGGATATCGTGACGCTCCATCTTCCGAAGACGGAGAAGACGGCCAATCTGCTCTCAGCCGAGCGCATCGCCGCGATGAAGCCGGGTGCGCGCCTTGTCAACTGTGCCCGCGGCGGGCTCGTCGATGAGACGGCGCTCGCGGCTGCGCTGACCGAGGGGCGGCTCGCAGGGGCTGCCTTCGACGTCTTCGCCGAGGAGCCCGCTCGGCAGAACCCGCTCTTCGGGCTGGAGAACGTGGTCGTGACGCCGCATCTCGGTGCGGCCACGACCGAAGCCCAGGAGAATGTGGCGCTTCAGGTCGCCGAACAGATGTCGGACTATCTGTTGCAGGGCGCCATCCAGAATGCGGTGAATGCCCCTTCGATCACCGCCGAAGAAGCACCGCTGCTCCGCCCTTGGGTGCGGGTCGCCGAGGTGCTCGGCGGATTTGCCGGTCAGCTGACCGAAGAGCCGATCAAAGCGCTCGAGATCGAGTATGTCGGCACGGTGGCGGAGCTCAATCTCAAGCCGCTGACGGCAGCGCTCGCGGCCGCATTGTTGACGCCTCAGATGGGGGATGGGGCGGTCAACATGGTTTCCGCCCCGGTCGTGGCGCGCGAGCGGGGCATCCAGATCGCCGAGACCCGAAAAGACACCCAAGGCGCGTATGGGACCTATGTCCGCCTCCTGGTGACCACCGAGGCCAAGACCCGGACGGTGGCGGCGACCCTTTTCTCCGATGGGCGGCCGCGGATCATCCAGATCAAGGGCATCGGGATGGAGGCCGAACCCCAACCCAATATGCTCTATGTGGTCAACACGGATGAGCCCGGCTTCATCGGCGCGCTCGGCACCAAGACCGCGGAGCAGGGGGTCAATATCGCGACCTTCCACCTCGGCCGGGCGGAGAAGGGAGGCGAGGCGATCACCCTGCTTGGCGTCGACGACCCGCTCTCGCCGACGGTTTTAACTGAGATCAGCGCCCTGCCGCAGGTGCGGGAGGCCAAGGCGCTGGCATTCTGACACCGCGGGCGCCGGGCGGTGGCCAAGCTCTGACGGGCGCCGCCTGGGGTCAGCGAGGAAAGCGGCGGACGGCGGTGTTGCCCTGGGGTCCCTGGACGGCTGCGCCGCATCCGCGAGGTCCGCAGCCGCGCGCGCCCGAGACCGTGTTCCCGCCCGGGCCGGTTACTGTGCCCGCCGCGCCGCATCCGCGGGGTCCGCAGCCGCGCGCCCCCGTAGCCGTCCCGCCATAGGGCCCCGTGGCCGTCCCCGTGGCGCCGCAGCGCAGCCCGACGCAACCGCGGGTCCTGGTCGCGGTGCCGCCCGCCGAGCCGACGGCCGTTGTGGTGCGGGCGACGGGCGCGCGATACGCTGGGTAACTCGTCCATGTCCCGTACCAGGGATAGGCGACGTAGTACCTGTCCCAGTAGGCGCGGCTGTAGGTGACGACGCCGACACCGACCGCGGTCGCCACAGCCGGCGTGATCACGACAGTCGCGCCATTATACGTCGTCTTCAGAAAGGCCGCGGAGACCCAGCCGCGATGAGAGCCGAAGGCGACGTCGCACCAGGTGTAGTCGGCGACGCAGCCATGGGTCGCCACGGTCGCCCCGGCAGGGACGACAATCACCACCGGATAGGCGGTGGACGGGCCGGCGCGCATGTTCACATTGGCGGTCGTGACGGAGGCCGGCGACGCCTGGGCGGCGGTGCCCGACAGGGCTGCGAGCCCGAGGCTCAGCAAGGCGCCGGCGGCGAGAAGGATCAGGGGACGCATGATGAGGCTCCGGATTTGAGGCGTCTCGGTCACGGTGCCGGTCGCGGGCACAGTGCAAGTCTCGGGAACACGGACAGCTCGGCGAATGGTACATGAACGAACGGCGCGTGTCTGCAGAAAACCGGTCCGCGCGGGAGAGCTTCGGGCGAGCCAGACGGCCTGACCCGCCCGGCGTGACAAGAGATCGGGCGCCCCAAAAAGCGGCGGGGCTGCAGGCGTCGGCACCGCCGCGCCTCCGGCGGCCCCGCCCACCCGGGCTGGCGCTGTGCCGGCTTGGAGGTCACGCCCCCCATCGGCCGCCGGAGGCGCGGGGTCAGCCCTCGACCGGGGAGGTGCGGGTGGCCGCGCCGATGCGGGAGGGGCGTCGCCGGTGTGATTTGCCGTAATGGCTGCGAGGCTCTTCAGACAGCCGGATAGGCCGAGGCGGGCGCCGTCTTCAGCGGGCGTGCGGGTGTTGAGGCCGGCGGCCCAGCCGGCGCCGTCGCAGAGGGTGGCGCAGTCTTGCGGTCAGCGGCGGTGGTCGAGGCGCTCGGTTGCGAGGCCGAAGGCCCCGGCGCCCAGGATGCCGGCAAGGCTTGTTGAGACCGAGAGATCGAGGATCGCCGTTGCCAAGAGCGTCGCGGCGCCCAGCGACAGGCTGGCGGCGAGGGCGACGCGGGCGAGCGGGCCGCCGCGCGCATTGGGCTTTGTAAGGCCGAAGCCCGCTGCCCAGGCGGGTAGGGTGTCGCGCGGGGTCCCTCGCAACAGCGCCCGGAGCGGGGTGTCGGGTGAGAGGCCCTGGCCGAGCCTGCCGCGGCGCCGGTGGAAGGCCATCTGGGTGGGTCAGATCCTGCCCCAGGGGGAACCCTGGCGAGCGCAGCCCCCAAGACGCCTGCGAGGTCGCCCCTGGTTTCGACCCGGGCGAGCTCCGCCCCCCCGAGAGGAAGATGGCGACCTGCGCTTTGATCTTTACGATCAGCTCGACACAACTGCGCGGGTCCGGATCGCGGGACAGCCTGTTGAGGTTCGCCATCGGCGACGCCTGCCATAGCCAAGCCGGGCCTGAAGGGATACCTTCCCGCGGCTCGGACGCAAGGGGAGGCGCGGAATGGCTAACGTCGTGGTGGTGGGCGCCCAGTGGGGCGACGAGGGCAAGGGTAAGATCGTCGACTGGCTGTCCGAGCGGGCCGATGTCATCGTGCGCTTTCAGGGCGGGCACAACGCGGGCCATACCCTCGTCATCGGCGAGACGACCTACAAGCTCTCGCTTCTGCCCTCGGGGATCGTGCGCGCCGGCAAGCTCTCGGTGATCGGCAATGGGGTGGTGCTCGACCCTTGGGCGCTGATCGACGAGATTGCCCGGCTCGCGGAACAGGGCCTTCAGGTCACGCCCGAGCGGCTCCGTATCGCAGAAAACGCGCCCCTGATCCTGCCCCCGCACCAAGATTTGGATCGGATCCGCGAGGAGGCGGCGGGCGCCTCGAAGATCGGGACCACCGGCCGAGGGATCGGCCCGGCTTATGAGGACAAGGTGGGGCGCCGGGCGGTGCGGGTGGCGGATCTCGCGGACCGCGCGACGCTCGAAGGCCGCCTCGACCGCCTCCTTGCACATCACGATGCGCTGCGCCGTGGTTTGGGCGCAGCGCCGATCGACCGCGCCGAGCTCACGGACCGCCTCGTCTCCGTTGCGCCGCAGATCCTCGCCTTCGCCAGACCCGTGTGGCGCGACTTGGCCGAGGCGCGGGCGGCCGGGCGGGGGATCCTGTTCGAAGGCGCACAAGGGGCATTGCTCGACGTCGATTTCGGCACCTACCCCTATGTCACCTCCTCCAACACCATGGCGGGGATGGCCGCGACCGGCACGGGCATGGGGGTGGATGCCATCGACTTCACCCTCGGCATCGTCAAAGCCTACACCACGCGGGTCGGCTCAGGTCCCTTCCCCACGGAGTTGACCGATGAGGCGGGGCAGCGCCTGGGCGAGCGGGGGCGGGAGTTCGGCACCGTCACCGGACGGCAGCGGCGCTGCGGTTGGTTCGATGCAGCGTTGGTGCGCCAAACTTGTCGGGTGGGCGGGGTCAACGGCATCGCGCTGACAAAGCTCGATGTGCTCGACGGGATGGCAGAGCTGAAGCTTTGCACCGGCTACCGCCTCGATGGCGCGGAAATCGATCATCTGCCGACGGCGGCGGCGCTGCAGGCGCAGGTCGAGCCGATCTACGAGACCCTGCCGGGCTGGTCGGAGAGCACCTATGGCGCACGCCGCTGGCTCGACCTGCCCGCCGAGGCGATCAAATACGTCAAACGCGTCGAAGAGCTGATCGAGACCCCTGTTGCGCTGCTCTCCACCTCGCCCGAGCGCGATGACACGATCCTGGTCACCGACCCCTATCGCGACTGAGATGGCTCAGACCTGTTGCCCTGCGTCTCAGGGCTCGAACCAGGCGGGTGTCGGCCCGGCGGCCGCCTCGAATCCGGGCAGCAACTCCCGCTCGATCGCGGCCACCAGATGCGCGAGATTGGCGGCGATCATCGCCCAGCGCTCCGAGCTTCCGATCGGGTATTGCAGCGCGCCTGCGGCCTTGGGGGCCACCGGCAGGGCGAGGCGCAGCGAGCCGGAGAGCGCCTGCGCCTCGAACCGTGCGCTCACCTGCTTGCTCCAGGTGCCGACATCGAGGGTCAGCGTCAGCCGCGTGTTGGCCGCACTCCGGCGGGTCAGCGTAAAGATCCCGGAGCCGCCCTTGCAGCCATAGCCAAGTGTCTTGAACGCCTTGGTCAGCGCCGGCTTCATCGGGCCCGGGGTGGTCCCCAGGGGCGTCTGCGCCCGGGCGGTCTCCAGATCCGGCAAATCATGAGGCTGATCCGCCGCCAGGGCCGGCAGCACCTCGCGCCAATGCATTTGCTGTGCAGTAAGATCTGGCGCGGTCGGCCCGCCGATCACCACCTGAGAGGTCTCGGCAATCTTTCCACAGGCCGCAAGAACCGCCGCGATCCCGGCGGGGGGCTCGGGCAGCGCCTCCGCCTCAGGCGCGACCTCCAGAATATAGAGCGCGGCCAGGCTCCGCTGGCGCCCGCTCACCCACCAGGAATCGCCGATCTGGACCCCAGGCGCCAGGGCGATCCCCGGCAGCAACACCTCGCCCTCGCCGAACCCGGGCGCCGAGAGCTGGATCGCGACCCCGCTAAAGGGCAAGCTCCGCGGCACGCCCGCGGCCAACGCCAAAAGGGTGTCGATCGCCACGGGCGCGCCCTCTCCAGGCCCCTCCATATTGGTCAGCACCTGTGCGCGATAGCCATCATCGACAGTCCCTGGGGTCGGCTCTGCCTCCATCGCGAACCGCGCAAGCTCCGGGTGCTTCTTGATCGCCCGCGCGACCGCTGCCACGCCACCGGAGATTGGGCTGTCGCTGCAGGAAAAGGCCACCTTGGGCGCCCCCAGCCCCGCAGCGCCAAAGGCCTCGATCACCCGCCCCACCAGTGTGCCGAGCGGCTCCTTGCGCAAAGCCCTGAAGCTTGTCCCGATCCCGACGCGCAACATTGCATGCTCTAGCTCGAGGGCGCCCCGGCGCGCCGCTGCCATAAGGATAGGCGCAGCCCGGCCCCGGCCAAAGCGCATTCACCCATCCTGCTTCGGCGGGAGCAGAATGGACCTGTCGCGTCGTTCATAAAAAATTCACAATTGCCGCCGTCGGCCGCGTGAAAGCGATCAACCTTGGGTGTACATAGGGGGTTGTCTTGACACTTCGCACGCTTGTTGCCGCTGCGACCGCGTTGGCGCTCGGCTCCGTCTCGACCGCAAACGCAGCGTCGCTGTTCTTCGACGAGACCAACCCGGCCGCACCGAACCAGCTGCTCGTATCCTGGTCGGTCTTCGATGTAGCTGACGGGGATGCCAATGGTCCGGGCGACGTTGACGGGTCGAACCAGTCGGCCACCAACAATGCGCCAGGCGAGAGCTTTGCTTTGGACCAGAACGTCTCCTTCACAGGCTCGTTTAATAACGGCGACGTGAATATTGCCGGAGTTGCAACGCAAACCGTCTATTTCGTCGAGTCGGCGGGCTCTTCGGTCGTTACCGATATTTTCAAGATCCAAACCAACTCTTTAAACGGCACGACGGCCGTGACGGCGAGCTTTTCGCCGGGCACCAGCACGCTCCCAGGCGGCACGCCTGCTGGCGACATCTTCGTTGCGGGTGTCGACGTTTTCAATTTCGACGGCTTCGCTGGCACGCCCAACCTCACCGGTGCGGTGGCTGTTCTGGCCGCGCCGTCATCGGTCGTGCCGCTGCCCGCAGGTGGTGTTCTGCTGCTGACCGGCCTCGCTGGCCTCGCCGTGCTCCGCCGCCGGAGCAGCTGAGCCAACAATTCGTGTCGCGCCCCGGCCTTTCGCGTCGGGGCGTCGGCCAAACTTGGTGTGCCCTCAGCGCATGCTGCCCTAGTTCCCCGGCATGACCTATAAAGCGCGCAAGTTCTGGGCTGCGGTCGTGCTCCTGGTGGGGCTGCCAGTCTATATCGTTCTCGCCATCACGGTTGTCGGGCTTTTCGAGCGCCCGCCGCTTTGGCTCGAACTCGTGATCTATATCGGTTTGGGGATGGCGTGGATCCTGCCCTTCAAGGGGCTCTTTCGCGGTATCGGCAAGCCTGATCCGGACGCGCCGCCAGAAGACGACGCCAGCGGCTGAGCTGTGTGCCGACTGCGCAGCGCGGTCAGCCGATCAGATCGCGGAAGCGAGACCGCTCCTCCTGACTGAGCGCGAACCGGCCGTCATCGACCAGCATGAGGACCCCGTTGCGCACCAGCTTGCCATAGCCCTTGATCCGGGCTTCCAAGGTGCGCTGATGCTCGCCGGGGATCTGATCGAAGACCTCCATGACATCGCGGCGTCCGAAAGTGGCCTTGCGGTCGACTAAGGTGAGCCAAGCGGCCGACACGGTGAGGAGATCCGGCACCGTAGCTGCGCCGGACAGCTTGGCGAGGTCGCCCGGGGCAAGCTGGGCCCCCGCATCGGCCTCGACGCCGGCGTCCGGCGCGTTGTCATCCTCGGCCGAGGGGGGCGTCTGCGGAGCGGCCTCGGTGTCCGCGTCGGGTTCGCGCGCCGCCTCTCGAACCGTTTCTCGCCGAAATCGAGAAAGCAACGCATCGAACCGACCGGTGCCGGTTGAGGGTGGTGCCTCCGCGGCGGCATCTTCGTTTGGGTCGTCGATCCAGCGCGGCTTCGGCGCCTTGGCACTCGCTGCGGGCGCTATGATCGTTGCGTCGTCGCTTTTGGCCGGCGTTGGGGTCTCAACAACAGGTTCCGGCTCTGCGGCGAAGATGTTGGCTGGCGCCGGGGCCGACGCCGGCTCGGGGGCTGGCGGTGCGGCCGGCTCTGCGGGCGCCTCGGGTTCCGGCTCTGCGGCGAAGATGTTGGCTGGCGCTGGCGCGGCTGCTGGCTCGGGGGCTGGCGGTGCGGCCGGCTCTGCGGGCGCCTCTGCGGGAGCCTCGGGTTCAAGCTCTGCGGCGAAGATGTTGGCTGGCGCTGGCTCCGGACGATCCACCGCCGCGTCGCGCTCATCGGAGAGATCGGCCGCCGCTGCCGGGGACTGCGCCTGAAGATCCTCGCCGCGCATGCGTGGATCGTAAGGGTCCGTCGGAACGCTTGTCGCTGCAGCTTCGGAGACAACGGTCGGCTCGGGGGAGGCACCAGCCGCCGTCCCGGCCAGATCCGCCGTCGGGGGTACCGAAAGATCTGCACCCGCCGCGACGGTCACGGCCTCCGGGCCGATTGGGGTCAGCGAGGCTTCGGGGACCGGACCCGCATCTTGGGCCCCCGCATCTTGGGCCCCCGCATCTTGGGCTCCCGCATCTTCGGCCGGCAGGTCTGGACTGATGTGAGCACCGCTCTCCTTGGCGGGGTCTTCCGTAACAGCGGCGTCGGAGGTCTCGAGATCGAGATCCGCCGGGATGATCTCCGCCTGCGGCTCAATGTCAGCCTCCGGCCCAGCCTCGGCCTCCGGCCCAGCCTCAGCCTCCGGCCCAGCCTCAGCTTCAGCGGCGGCCTCGGCCTCTCCGGCGTCCAGCGGCTCCTCGGGCTCGCCGGTCTCGGGCAACGGCTCTGCGGGGCGCGTGAGCAGCGGCGCCTGGGGCGTCTCACCGCCGAAGGCATTGATCGGCTGGTCCGGCGAAATGTCATCGCCCTGGAAGAGGTCGGGCCGCTCGACCTGACGGTTGCTCGCCGTGGCGGTCGTGGCCGCGTCCGCCGCATCCGTGTAGCTGCGATCCGGCGCGAAGGGCATCTGCTCGGGCTCGATCTCATCGATCACGGGGCCGTCATCTATCGGCACCTCGCCTGTGATATCGGCCGGAATGAGGGCCGCTTCGCCGAGCCCGACGGGCAGATCTGCGGACAGATCCGCGGCAGACGCTTCGATCATCTGCCCATCATCGATCCCCGCCTCGTCGGGCGCCACCGGCAGCAACGCATCGGACTGCTCCGCCGTCTCCGACCCGTCCTCGTCCCGACCGAACCCGGCACGCTCGCGCAGAAAGTCAAGGGGGCTCTTGTTCGCGCGGGACGGAGGCGGACCATCCTTGGCCGGGCCGACATCCTCGGGCGCATCGAGCTCAAGGTCCGCCGACCCGTCTTGCGCGTCATCTGCGGGCTCTGGGGGGAGGATCTCTGCCGGCGCGCTGGGCCTGGCCCGAAGCTCGCGGGGCGCGACCGCGTCCTCGTCTTCGTCCGAGCGCCGGCGGGTCGCCGCCAGCGCCGCCGCGAGCCCGCTTGGCGTAACCGCGTCTTGGTCTTGCCGGCCGTCGCTGTCGCGCGGGCGGATCTCCGGTCGTTGCGCGTCGAATGGATCGTCATCGGCACGGCGCAGGGGCCGCCGGCGCTCGGCCAGGGGCTCGGGCGCCGTCTCGGTCCCGGGCTCGAACTCCGCAAGATCGCTCTCGATCCACGCATCCGCACGCCCGGACCCGGCCCTGCCTCCGGTCAGCGTCTCCGGCTCGGCGGTATATTCCGGGTCGCGAAGGCTGAAGAAGATCCCCGGGGTTGCCTCGATTGCGTCCTCAGACACGCGCAGCCGCTGCGCCGCCTCGGCCATCATCTCCTCGATGCGTTGGTCGTCGAGCACAAAGGAGGCGCCCGCCAACTCCGGCGTTTCTTCGGTGATCCGCTGCACGAAACGCAAAACCTGCTTGACGACCACCACGGGATTGTCGAACCCCTCCGCCGAGATCGCCATCTCTCCGAAACGCAGGTCGAGACGCTTGGGCCGTTCCGGCATGGTTCCCCCTCGGACGCGATGTGGTCGTGCCAGCTTGCGACAAGGAACGTGAACGATTTGGAAATTTCGGTCAAGGCGCGGCCCGTGAGGCAGGATCTTACCGCCACGGCGTTGCGGCGGAGGATCCCAAGATGATCCCTCCGATCACCCGCCGTTTTACCACAGCGGTAACGCTCGTGGGCGGCGGCCCGGTGCAGGCGGGCGATCTCGCGCGGGCCTTGGCGGTAGCGCCGGGGCTCGTGGCGGCGGATCAGGGGGCCGACCGGCTATGGGCGCTTAGCCGCAGGCCCGATCTCGTGGTCGGCGACATGGACTCGATCTCCGATCTCGCCCTGTGGCGTGCGCGGGATGTCGAGCTCGCCCATCTGCCCGAGCAGGACACGACCGATTTCGAGAAATGTCTCTACAGTACGGACGCGCCTTTCTACACGGCGCTGGGCTTCACCGGCGGGCGGATCGACCATACGCTCGCGGTGTTTCACACCTTGTTGGTGCGGGCGGAGAAACGGGTGACCGTGCTCGGCGAAGCAGATGCGATGGCCTTCCTGGCGCCGGGGCAGGTGCTGAGCTTGCCGATCGAGCCCGGCGCCCGGGTCTCGCTCTTTCCGTTCGCCGAGACGACGGGGCTGGTTTCCGAGGGCCTCGAATGGCCGGTCGACGGGCTGACCTTGGCGCCTGGGCGGCAGTCCGGCACGTCGAACCGAGCCGTCGCCGCCACCATACGATTGGCCTTCGACCGCCCGGGCTGTCTGCTGATGTTGGAGCGCAGGGCCTTCGAGGCCCTGGTCGCGGCGATGGGGAGGCAAGCGGGGCGCTAAGCACCGTCGCGAGGCCTGGGCGGGCGGCAGGTGTCATGGCGGCAGGTCTCATGATCGTCGATCTGGCGCCGGCATGCGTCATCAAATTGTCGAAATATCCAGGTTTACTCTGCGGAAAGGATACAGTCTTCACGGAGGATCCGTTGGCTTACGCGCGCAGTCCCTTGCCGACCGCCATGCGCCTCGTGGCGATGGCACTTGTCGCAGTCGCCATGTTGAATTTGACAAGCCCAGAGGCCGCCCGCGCCCAGAGCGTTGCCGAGGCCACCGAGGAGATGGCTGCCGAGACGCCGGCTGACGCGGCCGACGATACATCCTCCGGGGCGGCCGAACCTGCGACCGTCGACGCAACTCCCGAGACCGCGGCCGATCCCCTGGCCGCCGAAGCCGCGCAGGAAGCCGCGGCCGCCGAGGTGATTGGCGCCGAGGGTCTCGACGAGACCGCGTGGGAGGCCCCCGAGCAACCGCTCTCCGCGGTCTTGATCCTCGTCGATCCGGGCATGATCAACGATGAGCTCAAGCTTTCCGACTGGCTCGGCCGCTCGCTGCTGTCGCAGCAGGGCACCGAGGTCGGGACCATCTCGGACCTCCTGCTGGCATCGCCGCGTCAGGTGTCGCGCGCGATCGTCCGGGTGCCGGAGGGCGCGCTCGGGTTGCGCGGTCACGACATTCTGGTGCCCACGCGTTATATCCGCCCGGCGCGGGGCGACGACGGCACGCTGACCCTGACGCTCGAGATCGGCGACCGCGAGCTTGCCACTATTATCGAGGCCCTGATCGAGTGAGCTGACGCGCCGCGGGCCGGGCGCCTGCTCGCGTCAACAGTCGGGCACGCTGACCGCGAGCCCGCCTTGCGACGTCTCTTTGTACTTCTCGCTCATGTCCCGACCGGTCTCGCGCAGGGTTCTGATGCAGGCGTCGAGCGAGACAATATGGGTGCCGTCGCCGCGCAGCGCCAAGGAGGCCGCGGAGACCGCCTTGATCGCCCCCAATCCGTTGCGCTCGATGCACGGCACCTGAACGAGCCCCGCCACCGGATCGCAGGTCATCCCCAGATGGTGCTCGAGCGCAATCTCCGCCGCGTTTTCGACCTGCTGGGGCGTGCCTCCCATGGCCGCGCAGAGGCCGGCGGCCGCCATCGCCGAGGCGGAGCCCACCTCCGCTTGGCAGCCGCATTCCGCCCCTGAGATCGAGGCGTTGTGCTTGACCAGTCCGCCGATCGCGGCCCCGGTCAAGATGAGCTCCTGCTCCCCCGCTCGGGTCGCCCCGACGATGTGGTCGCGGTAATAGCGCAGCACCGCAGGCAGGACCCCCGCCGCCCCGTTGGTGGGCGCGGTAACCACCTGGCCGCCGGCGGCGTTCTCCTCGTTCACCGCCATCGCATAGGCCGAGAGCCAATCGTTTCCGGTATGCGGCGGCTGCAAGTTCCGCCCCCTCTCTGCCACCAGCTGGTCATGGATCCGCTTTGCCCGCCGTTTGACGTTCAACCCGCCCGGAAGGATCCCCTCGGCCGAGAGCCCGCGGTCCATGCAGGCCATCATCACCGCGACGATCCGATCGATCCCCGCCTCCAGCTCTGCCGCCGAAACACGGGTCTGCTCGTTGGCTCGTTTCATCTCTGCAATGGAAAGCCCCGTGCGCGCGGCCATCGCCAGCATCTCGTCGGCGGTCGCGAAGGGGAAGGGGACCCCGGGCGCATTGTCGACAGCCGCCAGCCGCGGTCCGCCGTTCAACTCCGCTTCGGTGACCACAAAGCCGCCGCCGATCGAGAAATAGGTCTCGCGCTGGAACAGGTTCCCGTTATCGTCCAAAGCGGTGAGCACCAGGGCATTGGCGTGGCCCCCCACCGGCGGCCCCCAGGACGACACGAGGATGGCGGCGGGGTCGAGACGCATCCGCCCCAGCCCCCCCACCCGGACCACCCCGACGGGACCCCTGCGCGCGCGCTCCGGCAC
>JBHJGY010000063.1:0-26219 GCA_050331335.1 Pikeienuella sp. | reverse complement strand
CCCGCGCGTGCCGCCCGTCACCAATGCAACCCGTGCCATCGCCTCTCCCTTCCGTTTCTCGCCCCGAATGATGAAGATTCGGTTGATTGTTCGGTTAATGTTCTAGAAACCCGAAGCAGCTAAGCTCCCCCCAATGAGACCGATGACCCGCGCCATGCCCGGCCTCACTGCCGTCCCCACGCTACGCGTCTGGGGCGAACGAGCAACCGCAATTAGGGCAACCCGGGTTGTCATGCCGCACTTGGACCGACTGCTCCCCCGGCATTTGCCGCGCTCAGCGATCGCTCTCGCGCCAGCGGGGATTGATCCAGGGCTCGGCATTCTCCCGCGCGAGCGGCGGCCGGCCGAGAATGTGGTCCGACGCCTTCTCGCCCACCATGATCGAGGGGCCGTTGAGATTGCCATTGGGAATCCGAGGAAACACCGAGCTGTCAGCCACCCGCAGCGCATCGACGCCGATGACACGGGTCTCGGGATCGACCACCGCCATCGGGTCGTCGGCCCGCCCCATGCGGCAGGTCCCGCACGGGTGATAGGCGCTCTCGGCATGCTCCCGAATGAAATCGTCGAGCGCGGCATCGGTCTGGACCTCCGCGCCGGGCTGGATCTCCTTACCGCGGAAGGGAGCGAAGGCATCTTGGGCGAAGATCTCCCGGGTCAACCGGATGCAACGGCGGAAATCGACCCAGTCCGCCTCGTGGCTCATGTAATTGAAGCGGATCTCCGGGTCGGCGTCGGGATCGGCCGAGCGCAGCCGCACAGTGCCCCGAGAGGGCGAGCGCATCGGCCCGACATGCGCTTGGAAGCCGTGCCCCTCCGCCGCCGCCTGCCCGTCATAGCGTACGGCGATCGGCAGGAAATGAAACTGGATATCAGGATAGTCCACACCGGCGCGGGAGCGCAGGAAGGCGGCGCTCTCGAATTGGTTGGACGCCCCGAGGCCGCGTTTGAAAAACAGCCACTCCGCCCCCACCCGCGCTTTGCCGAAAAGGTTCCAATGCTTGAACAGCGTGATCGGCTGGAGACAGGCTTGTTGGATGTAGAGTTCGAGGTGGTCCTGGAGATTCGCGCCGACGCCTGGGCGGTCCGCCACCAGCGAAATCCCGTGCTCGGCGAGATGTGCTGCCGGACCGATCCCGGAGAGCATCAGAAGCTTCGGTGAATTGATCGACGAGGCGGCCAAGATCACCTCGCGCCGCGCGCGCACCACCGAGAGCGCACCTCCGCGGGAGACCTCGACGCCAACGGCGCGCCCTTCCTCGATCACCACCCGGCGCGCGAGGCAGCGGTGCAGCCCCAGGTTGGCGCGCTTGAGCGCCGGCCGGAGATAGGCATTGGCCGCCGACCAGCGGCGCCCACGCCATACCGTCGCCTCCATCGGGCCGAAGCCTTCCTGCTTCTCCCCGTTATAGTCAGGCGTGACCTCGAAACCCGCCTGCCGTCCCGCCTCGACGAAGGCATGGAACAGCGGGTTGGTCCGTGGGCCGCGGGAGATATGCAGCGGGCCTGCGGCGCCGCGCCAGGACGCATCCCCAGACGGCACATCCGGATAGGGGCCGCCCTCGTGCCAAGTCTCCATCCGTTTGTAATAGGGCAAGACATCCGCATAGGCCCAACCCTCGGCGCCTTGCTCGGCCCAGTGGTCGAAATCGCGTGCATGGCCGCGAACATAGACCATGCCGTTGATCGAGGAAGAACCGCCGATCACCTTTCCGCGCGGGCAGGCAAGCTGGCGCCCGCCGAGATGGGGCTCGGGCTCGGACCGGTAGCCCCAGTCATAGCGCGCCATGTTCATCGGGTAGGACAGGGCGGCCGGCATCTGGATCAGCGGGCCCGCATCGGTGCCGCCGTATTCGAGAACCAACACCGAATGGCGCCCGTCCTCCGACAGCCGCGCGGCCAGCGCCGAGCCAGCCGAGCCAGACCCCACGATCACGTAATCCGCCTCCATCAAGCCCCCTGCGGAAGATGCCGATCTTCCAGAGGCTCCGCGCGAGGCTCCGGATCCCGGCACGCACCGAGCCCGGGCCATGCGCTGCATCCCGGGCCCAAGATCATGTGTCGAGGCGTCCGACGTGCTGAACGAAGGCCTCCAGCGAGACATTCCCGCCGGTCAGAAAGACCAGGACGTTCCGGCCCCTTGCCGAGACCTGACCCGATAGCAGCGCCGCAAGCGCCACGGCGCCCGAGGGTTCGAGGACGAGCTTCAGTTTCTCGAAGGCGAAAAGGAGCGCCCGCCGGACCTCGGCATCCTCGACCGACAGCCCCCTGACCCCGGCGACCCGCGCCGCGGCGAAGGGCGCTGCCCCCGGCGCCGTGGCCTGAAGCGCGTCGCAGATGGTGGCCTGGCCCGACGCCACACGCCGGATCGCTCCGCGGTCGAGCGACGCCCCCATCGCGTCATAGCCGCTGGGCTCGACCGCAAGGACCTCTGTGGTCGGTGAGAGATAATGGAAGGCCAGCGCAACGCCGCCGATCAGCCCGCCGCCCCCGGTACAGCACAGCACGAGGTCCGCATGGGCCGCGGCCGCACCGAGCTGGGCGATCGCCTCGAGCCCAGCGCCGGCCTGCCCGGCAACAATCGCCGGATCGTCGAAGGGATGGAGCAGCGTCAAGCCCCGCTCTGCCGCCAGGGTTTGCGCCAGCTCCGCCGCCACCTCCTCGCGCGGCCGACCTTCCGCAGCGGAGAGGACAACCTCAGCGCCATAGCCCGCCGCCGCCTGGCGTTTGGCTTCCGGCGCGTCCTGCGGCATGACGATGGTGACCGGGATGCCGAGCTTGGCCCCCGCGGCCGCCAGACCTTGCGCGAAATTACCCGATGAATAGGCGACGACACCACGGGCGCGGGCCTCGACGTCGAGCTGCATGAGGCGCCAATAGGCGCCGCGCACCTTGAAGGATCCAGCCCATTGCAAGCTCTCGGGCTTGACAAAGACCTGCGCGGCACCTGTCGCTTCGGCAAGCGCCGGGGCCTTCAGCAGCGGGGTCTCCTGGGTGGCGGCCCGCGTCGCTGCATAGGCTGCGCGCAATTCCTCCAGCGTGGGAACCGGCACCTCACCGGCGATTCGGGTCGCCGCGGTCATTACTCGACCCGCAGCCCATCATAGGAGACCATCACCCAGTCGCGATAGGCCGGGCGCTCGGTGAGCCGCGCGTAGTAAGCGTCGAGCGCCGGGGTCGCGGTCCGGTCAAACTCCAACGTGTAATAGCGGTAGAGGAGATGGCCCACCATCACATCGCCGAAGGTGAAGTCCGCGCCGCCAAGCCAGGGGCCGTCACCGATCCGCGCGTCCAGCATCGCCGCAAGCGCCCCGGCTTCTCCGACGAGCGCCGCGAGCCGCTCCGGATCGCGCTGGGCGGCGGGCGTGCGGATGAGCGACCAGAAAATGCCCGCCTGCATCACCGGGGTCCAGGTGGTCTTGATCCACTCCCCCCACATGTCGAGTTCGGCCCGACGCGCCAGATCCGTCGGCCAAAAAACCGCATCGCCATGCCGGGCCGCGAGGTAGCGGACGATCACCGCACTCTCCCACAGCGTCACCGCATCGTCGCGCAGCACTGGGATCTTCCCGTTGGGGTTCATCGCGCGGTAATCGGGGGTGTCGAGCCCGCCGAATTTGCCCCCCGCATCGATCCGCTCGAAGGCGAGCCCGAGCTCGGCCAGCGCCCAGGCGGCAGCTTGCACATTCGACGAGGTAAGTCGGCCCCAAAGGGTAATCATGGCGGTAGGCCCTCCCAGATCCGCTGTTGGAGCCGCGCACAGCCCCCTTGCGGCAGGCTTAGCAGATCCGCGGCAAGGCCGGAAGCTGGGGACGCGTGTCAGACCACCCGGCGGCCGTCCGCATCGATCACCACGGTCCCGTCCTCCTTGGTGAAGGGCCCGATTTCCGGGTTCTCCAGCACATCGAGCACCCGCTCCGACGGGCGGCTGAGGACGGTGCCCTTGGGCGCGACGACAATGGGGCGGTTGATCAAGATCGGATGGGCCATCATCGCATCGAGGAGTTGGGCATCCGTGAGCGCCGGGTCGTCGAGACCCAGCTCGTCATAGGGCGTGCCCTTGCGCCGCAGCAGCTCGCGGACGGAGATCCCCATCTCGGCGATCAGGGCCTCGAGGCGCTCCCGACTAGGCGGGGTCTCCAGATAGAGGATCACGTCGGGCTCGATACCGGCTTGGCGGATCATGGCAAGGGTATTGCGCGAGGTCCCGCAGGCGGGGTTGTGGTAAATGGTGACGGTCATAGCGCTTCCTCGGTCGGGCTGGGCGCGCGGCCCGTTTCGGCGAAGAGCCAGGCGGCCAGCCGCCAAGCCAGCAGGGCACCGAGGATTTGCGCGCCGATGAAGGCGGGGATGTCGGCCGGGCTGATGCCTGCAAAGGTGTCGGAGAAGCCGCGGGCGATCGTCACCGCCGGATTGGCGAAAGACGTAGAGGCGGTGAACCAATACGCGGCCGTGATATAGAGCCCGACCAATGCGGGAATCGCGGCTGGGCGCGCGCGCAGGGCAACGAGGATGGTGAGCAACAGCCCAAAGGTGGCGACAACCTCAGCGAACCACTGCGCGGGGCCGGTTCGCACGGTTTCCGAAGCCTGCAAAAGCGGCAGCTCGAACATCAGATGCGCAGCCCACACCCCGAGGATCCCGGCCACAACCTGCGCCGCGACAAATGCAACGGCCTCGGCGGTCTCGATCTCGCCGCGCAGCCGGAAGACGAGCGTCACCGCAGGGTTGAAGTGAGCGCCTGAGATCGGCCCGAACAGCGTGATCATCACCGCGAGGATGGCGCCTGTCGGGATCGTGTTGGCCAGCAGCGCGAGCCCCACAGATCCGCCGGCCAGACGATCTCCCATGATCCCGGAGCCAACGACGGTTGCCAGGAGGAAAAACGTGCCGATGGCCTCTGCCGCGATCCGACGTGGTGCGTCCGGGCTCATAAGCGCCTCCCATTTTGCGAGCGGGCTAGCACGGGGCGCCGCCGGCGACAAGAAGGTGCGGGCTAGCGCGCGCCAGTCCTGCGTGAGCTCGGGGGGGTGAGAAGGCCCGCGCGCTCCGGCGAAACATGGTCGGCCGCCACGGCTCGGTTCGGGCTCTCCCGCTTGAATTCGTAGCGCACAAGCCCCGCTCCGGCCGATACGCAGATGACGAGGCGCCGAAACACCCGTTCATCCCCCTCGCAGATATCGACGAACCCCCGCAGATGCGGCGGCGCCTCTGCCTCGATCACGAAGCCGTCCTCGGTCATCTCCAGCACGCGATAGAATCGGTCCGCGGCGCTCACCCGGTAGCGACTGGCGGCGCGGCGGCTCCTGCGGCGGCTTTCTTCGAGTGCCGCAGCGATCTCGCTTGGGATCGTGTGTTCCATTCGGCCTCTCCGGACCGTCGTTTCCCCCCAGGCCGGCACCGAAGCCCCGCCCGGGTCGAGCATAACCAGCGGACAGTGCCGTTGTCAGAGGAAAACAACACCTGCCGCACCCTTTCGCGCACCCCGAGCGCCAAGCTGCTGCGCAGATTCCTTGCCCTCGACCGCCGACCGGTTATAACGCGGCGAACTTTGACGCACCCTCAGCCCTGGTCCGCGGGCCGCCGGATCCAGGCGCGCGCGGGGTCCGGCGGCCGAGCGCTCCGGAGACGCCATGCCCAAGCGCACCGACATCTCGTCCATCCTGATCATCGGCGCGGGGCCCATCGTCATCGGCCAGGCCTGCGAATTCGACTATTCGGGGGTCCAGGCCTGCAAGGCGCTCCGCGCGGAGGGCTATCGGATCGTCCTCGTCAACTCCAACCCGGCGACGATCATGACCGACCCGGACATGGCCGACGCCACCTATGTCGAGCCGATCACGCCCGAGGTCGTTGAAAAGATCATCGCCCGTGAGCGGCCCGACGCGATTCTCCCGACAATGGGCGGCCAAACCGCGCTCAACACGGCCATCGCGCTCGCCGATCGGGGCGTGCTCGAAGCCTACGGCGTCGAAATGATCGGAGCCCGGCGCGAGGCGATCGAAATGGCCGAGGATCGCAAGCTGTTCCGCGAAGCGATGGCTCGGATCGGCCTGGAGAACCCGGCAGCGACGATCATCACCGCGCCGCGCACCGAGAAGGGCTTCGATGTTCCCGCCGCGCTTGCGGAAGCCGAAGCCGCGCTCGGGGTGGTCGGCCTTCCTGCGATCATCCGCCCCGCATTCACACTTGGGGGCACCGGCGGAGGCGTGGCTTACAACCGGGAGGATTATCTTCGGATCTGTCGCCAGGGCATAGAGGCCTCTCCCGTGGGTCAGATCCTCGTGGACGAATCGCTCCTCGGCTGGAAGGAGTTCGAGATGGAGGTGGTCCGCGACAAAGCGGACAACGCGATCATCGTCTGCTCCATCGAAAACGTCGATCCGATGGGGGTGCATACCGGCGATTCCATCACTGTGGCGCCCGCGCTGACCCTGACGGACAAAGAGTACCAGCGGATGCGGACCGCCTCGATCGCGTGCCTGCGTGAGATCGGGGTGGAGACCGGCGGCTCCAATGTGCAATGGGCCGTGGAGCCCAGCAGCGGCCGGATGGTGATCATCGAGATGAACCCCCGGGTGAGCCGCTCCTCGGCGCTTGCATCCAAGGCCACAGGTTTCCCGATCGCCAAAGTGGCGGCGAAGCTCGCCGTGGGCTACACGCTGGACGAGCTGACCAACGACATCACCGGGGCGACGCCGGCGAGCTTCGAGCCGACGATCGACTACGTGGTCACCAAGATCCCCCGCTTTGCCTTCGAGAAGTTCCCGGGCTCGGTGCCGGAGCTGACCACCGCGATGAAGTCGGTCGGGGAGGCGATGGCGATCGGCAGAGGCTTCCATGAGAGCGTTCAGAAGGCGCTGTGCTCGCTCGAGACCGACCTCACGGGCTTCGATGAGATCGAAATCGAGGGCGTGACGCGCGAGCAGACCGAGGACGAGCGGGTGCGCGCGGTCCGTGCGGCGCTGACCAGGCAAACCCCGGACCGGCTGCGCCTCGTCGCCCAGGCGATGCGTGAGGAGTTGCCGCTTGCCGAGATCCAGGCAGCGACGGGTTACGACATGTGGTTTCTGGAGCGGATCGAAGAGATCGTCAGCGAGGAGGCCAGGCTCGTTGGCGAGGGGCTGCCGGAGGACGCGGCGTCGCTGCGCCGGCTGAAGGCGATGGGCTTCTCCGATGCCCGGCTCGCGCGGCTGACCAATCTGGCCGAGGAGACCGTCCGCGCCGCCCGCCTTGATCGTGGCGTAACCGCCGTCTTTAAGCGGATCGACACCTGCGCGGCAGAGTTCGAGGCGCTGACCCCCTATATGTACGCGACCTACGAGGCCGATGCCATGGGCGAGGTGGAGTGCGAAGCCCAGCCGACCGATCGGCGCAAAATTGCCATCCTTGGCGGGGGGCCCAATCGGATCGGCCAAGGGATCGAGTTCGACTATTGCTGCTGCCACGCCGCCTTCGCCCTGTCTGCGGCCGGCTACGAGACGATCATGGTCAACTGCAATCCAGAAACCGTCTCGACCGACTACGACACCTCCGATCGACTCTATTTCGAACCGCTAACCCTGGAGCATGTGCTGGAAGTTCTGCGTGTCGAGAAGCAGGCGGGCAGGCTCGAAGGGGTGATCGTCCAATATGGCGGGCAAACGCCGCTGAAGCTGGCGCACGGTCTCGAAGCGGCCGACATTCCGATCCTGGGCACAACACCCGATGCGATCGATCTTGCCGAGGACCGCGAGCGCTTCCAGGGTTTGCTCAACGATCTGGCGCTCCAACAGCCCAAAAACGGCATCGCCTATGACGCCGACACCGCCCATATCGTCGCCCGCGAGATCGGTTTTCCGGTGGTGATCCGTCCCTCCTACGTCCTCGGGGGACGCGCGATGGAAATCGTACGAGAAGACCATGAGCTCGCAAGATATATGCGCGAGGCGGTGGTGGTCTCCGGCACCTCGCCCGTGCTGATCGACAGTTATCTCTCCGGGGCGGTCGAGGTCGATGTCGACGCGATCTCCGACGGGGCGCTGGTGCATATCGCTGGCGTGATGGAGCATATCGAGGAGGCTGGTATCCATTCCGGGGACAGTGCTTGCGCGCTCCCACCCCATTCACTCGCCTCAGAGGTTGTTGAAGAGCTGCACCGCCAGACCGAAGCGTTGGCACTCGGCCTCGGGGTGAAGGGCCTGATGAACGTCCAATTTGCAATCCAGGGCGAGGACGTCTTCGTGCTGGAGGTCAATCCGCGCGCCTCCCGGACCATTCCGTTCGTCGCCAAAGCCGTCGGCAGCCCAATTGCCGCGATCGCCGCTCGGGTAATGGCCGGCGAGCCGCTCACGGCCTTCTCGCTGCGCGATCCTCAGACGCCCCATGTCGCGGTCAAAGAGGCCGTGCTGCCCTTCGCGCGCTTCCCCGGTGTCGACACCTTGCTCGGCCCGGAGATGCGCTCGACCGGCGAGGTCATGGGGCTCGATAAGGGCTTCGCCCGGGCCTTCCTCAAAAGCCAGCTCGGCGCGGGCGTTACCCTGCCAGAGGCCGGCACGGTCTTCATCTCGGTCAAGGACGCGGATAAACCGGCAATCCTCGCCGCCGCCCGCCGTTTGGAGCGGCTCGGCTTCACGCTTATCGCGACCGGCGGCACCCAAGATTATCTGGTGGCCGAAGGCATTGCCGCAGAGCGCGTTGCCAAAGTCTATGAGGGTCGGCCCAATATCGTCGACCGAATGAAAGACGGGGATGTGGTGCTCGTCTTCAACACCACCGAAGGCGCCCAGTCGGTCCGCGACAGTGTCGATATCCGCGCCACCGCGCTCGCCCAGAAAATCCCGTATTACACGACTGCCGCGGGTGCTGATGCCGCCGCCCGCGCGATCGAGAACATGTCCGCCGGCGCGCTCGACGTGGCCCCTCTCCAGGCCTATGCGAGCCAGGAGGTCCGGGTGTGATACTCTGCTAGGCCGGTTGGCTGGCCGCGCCGTGCACACGGTGTCCGGCCGCAGACCGCGTGCCGAAGTCCCCCGGCACGGAGCATTCAAATCCAGGGATCTGTCTGGGGCCGTCTTGCATTGTTGCGCGACGCTGGCCTAGGCTAGCGCTGACGGGCTACACCCCCGCGCGCGCCGCGGCGCGGTACGCAGACCTCTCCCAAGCGCGACAGTCACCCACCCACAAAGGGGCACCGATGGAAAAGGTTCCAATGACCAAGCGGGGCTATGACGCCCTGAACACCGAATTGAAGACATTGAAGGAGATCGAGCGCCCGGCGGTCATCCGGGCGATCTCCGAAGCCCGCGAGCATGGCGATCTCTCGGAGAACGCCGAGTATCATTCCGCGCGCGAGCGGCAGAGCTTTATCGAAGGCCGGATCAAGGAACTCGAGGGCATGATCGGCCGGGCGGATGTGATCGATCCGGCGAAGATGAACGGCAAGACCGTTAAGTTCGGCGCCACGGTCCATCTCGTCGACGAGGACACCGACGAGGAGAAGACCTACCAGATCGTCGGCGAGCAGGAGGCTGATATCGCTAACGGCAAGCTCAACATGGCCTCGCCGCTGGCACGCGGGCTGATCGGCAAGGAGGAAGGCGACACCGTCGAGGTCGTAACCCCGGGCGGCAGCCGCTCCTACGAGATCCTGGCCGTCAAATTCCTCTGACCCCGCCGGCGACCCGCGGCCACGCCACCGAAGATGCGACCAAGGCACTCCCGTTTGTGATCGATATTGTTCTTGGTCTGCGCCTAGGCACGGCGTTGGAGTCGGGCTCGGTCCGGTTCTGGAACTTTTAGATGGATCTCGGGCGGGCTCGGCGCCTTGGGCGCCCCTCCGGCAGCACTCCGCTCCCGCCGGACGCAGAGCGGCGCAGCGCGCTGCCAAGCTCCAACACGACGGGGACGACCGGGAGATCGTCCTGGCGACCCCGTTGTCGATCTTCGTTCGGCATGTCCCAGCGCGGCGCGGCGACGTGACCAACAGCACCACGCGCAACGAATGCCGCGCGCGCGGCCGCAGCATCCGCTGGCGCTGACCTCGGGCACCGCACGCACTCAGAGCCCGAAACTGGTATAGGGCAGATAGCGAACGGGGTCTCCGGGGGCGATCTCCTGGGCGGCGTCGGGAAGCTCGACGAGGCCATCGGACCAGCTGAGGCCACCGACGAGCCCGGAGCCTTCGGAGCGGAACACTTCCGCGCGCCCGCGAGCATCGAGCCGCGCGCGCAGATATTCCCGACGGCCGGGCTTCTTGCGCTTCTCGAAGGCCGCGGGAACGTCAAACCCTTGCGGGTGCGCCCATGCCTGCCCCGCCAGGACCCTAAAAGCCGGGCGGGCGAAGATCAGCGCACAGACGAAGGCCGCCACCGGATTTCCGGGCAGGCCGAACACGGGGATGTCTTTCCACAGACCAAGCGCAAGCGGGCGACCTGGCTTGATCGCGATCCGCCAGGTCTCGATCCGCCCCTCTTCGCGCAGGAGCCGCGAGACGTGGTCCTCATCCCCCGTTGACGCGCCTCCGGTGGTCAGGACCGCATCGGCCTCCGCCGCCCCGCGGTCGAGCGCCGCCCGCACCGCCGCAGCACTGTCGGGCACAGCGCCGAGATCGACCGCCAAATGCCCTTGTGCCGAAACGAAAGCCGAGAGCATCGGTCGATTGGCATCGAAGATCCCGGGCGCCTGCGGGTCCGCACCGGGCTGGAGCAGCTCGTCCCCAGTCGATAGCAGCCCGACCCGGAGCCGGCGCCTCAGGCTTAGCGTGTGGATCCCCACGACAGCAGCCCGCGCGATCTCCCCGGGGCCCAGTCGCCGCCCCGGGGCCAGAACAACGTCACCGGTTGCCGCGTCTTCGCCCCGCTTTCGGATATTGGCGCCGCGGCGCCGCGGCTGGGGGAACCGCACCCGCCCTTCGGCCGTTGTACAGTCCTCATCCAGTACCACCGTGTCCGCACCGGCGGGGATCTCGGCACCGGTCAGGATGCGAAGCGCCGCCCCTTCAGGCAGCGCGCCCGCCCAAGGATGCCCGGCCGCCGCCCGCCCAGGGTGAAGCGCAAGGTCGCGGCCCTCGGCACCCTCGGCAAAGGCGAACGCGTAGCCGTCGACCGCAGCATTCGCGGCAGGCGGATTGTCCCTCAGCGCGCAGGCCGGCGCGGCGAGTACCCGTCCCGCGGCAGCGGCGAGCGGAACGTCCTCGGCCGGGCACACGCAGGCCAGCCCTGTGCGAAGCCGGTCGAGCGCAACATCCACCGGCGTCCAGTCGACCCCGCGCGGCAGGGCAAAACAGTCGTCGGCGAGACGGCGCGGGGCTCCCTGTGACATCACTCAGGCCGTCTTGCGCCCGGCCATTCCGAGATCGGCGAGCACGAAATCGGCAATCGCGGGGATATCGTCGAGCCCGATGACCGGCTGTGCGGCAGCCGGCGCATCGTTCGACGCGATGGCGCGCACAGTCGGATCGTCGCGGGCGATGAGCGGCTGCCCGTTGGCCGCCCGCCAAGCCTCGATCTTGGGATGGGCGTCGCGTTTCCAGCCCTCGACGATGACCAGATCCACCGGATCGAGCCGGGCGATCAGCTCGGAAAGCGCAGGCTCCGCTGCGCCTCTGAGCTCGGTCATCAGCGCCCAACGGGCCGAGGAGGCCAGGATCACCTGATGCGCGCCGGCTGTGCGGTGACGATGGCTGTCCTTGCCCGGCCGGTCGAGATCGACGCCGTGATGGGTGTGTTTGAGCGTCGAGACGGTGAAACCGCGCGCCGAGATCTCAGCCACCAGCCGCTCGACGAGGGTGGTCTTGCCCGCGTTCTTCCAACCGACGACGCCATAGATCTTCATCCGGCCGCCTCCCCGGTCGCGAGCCGTTCTGCCTCGGCGAGGTCCTCCGGCGTGTTGATGTTGAAGAAGGGATAGGGCGTGTCGTCGAAGAGCACCCGCGCGAAGCCGTGGCGCGAGGTCCAGACGATGACCTTGCGCAGATCCCCAACCGTCAGCGCGTGCTCCAGGTCGTCGGCGAGATCGACTGGCCAAAGCGCGAAGGTCGGATGTTCCGAGAGCCCGCGCTTGGGGTCGGTGGTGGCGGCCATAGCGATCGGGGTCGCGGGCGAAATTGCAGCGGCGAGACGGGCGACCAGATCGCCGGGGAAGAACGGCGTGTCGCCCGCTGCGGAGACGACGGCGCGGTGGCCGAGACGGGCCGCCCAGCGCATGCCCGCCAGCACGCCGGCCAGCGGCCCCACGAAGCCCGGCACCGTATCGGCGATAATCGGAAGGCCGAAGCCGGCGAAGCGCTCGGGGTCTCCATTGGCGTTGATCGCGATCTCGGCCACCTGGGGCGCGAGCCGGGCCTGCACATGAGCCAGGAGCGGCCGGCCCGCGACCTCGAGCAGCGTCTTATCGCCGCCGCCCATGCGCCGGGCGAGCCCGCCCGCGAGCACCACACCGGCGACGCTCACCAGTCGTCCTCCGAGAGGCCGAGCGCGGGGAGCAGCTCGTCCATCCCGCGCCAGCGGCCGAGGCCGAGGCGGTCGAAGGCATCGCGCTTGCCCGAGGGGCCGAGGCCGAACGCGACCCGCAGCGCCTCGTTGATCGGCCAGTCCATCACCTTGTCGGGCTTGAGGGAGGTGAAGTCCCCGGGCGAGCGCGCCGCGAAGAGCCGTTCGCCGAGGAGATAAGCGACGGCCGCCTGCCCGCCGACCCCGCCGAAATACTCCGTCTCGGCATAGACGACATCGCCATGGGCGGAGAGCGCCTTGGCCGCCGCCTCGCCGCTGTCGAGCGGATCCTCCCAAAAGGCGCGCTGCACGCCGATCGCCATCGGACAGAGCACAAAGCCGAGATCGAGCGGGAGAAACCCCGGGAAGGGCGCGGCGGAGAGGGCCGGGCCGAGCTCGGCCGCGCGCCCGATCTGAACGTTGATCGCGTGGCTCATGCCGGTGCCCCCTTGCGCCGGTGCTTGGGGTCTTCGGCGGGGAGCGTCTCCGGATCCGCATCGTAGACCAAGCGCTCGGCGCCGGAGAGGCAGACGAAGCGCGCCCCTCGCATCCGGCCGATCAGCGTCATGCCCGTCGCCCGAGCGAGTTCGACCCCCCAAGCCGTGAAGCCCGACCGCGAGGCGAGGACGGGGATCCCCATCAGCGCAGTCTTGATCACCATCTCCGAGGTCAAGCGGCCGGTGGTATAGAGGATCTTGCCCGCCCCTGCGACGCCTTGGCGAAACATCCAGCCCGCAATCTTGTCGACCGCGTTGTGCCGCCCGACATCCTCCATGAAGATCTCCGGGCGATCCTCTTCACAGAGCACGGTGCCGTGGATCGCACCGGCCTCCAGGTACAGCGAGGGTTGCGTGTTTATCTTGCGCTGGAGCGCGTAGAGCCAAGAGCTGCGCAGCTCCGCCGATGGCAGCCGCACGCCCTCGACCGTCTCCATCATGTCGCCGAAAACGGTTCCGACGGCGCAGCCCGAGGTGCGCACCTTGCGGCGCATCTTCTCCTCGTAGTCGGTCGCGCGCTCGGTGCGGACCACGACGACGCTGAGCTCCTCATCGTAATCGACAGCAGTGACGCGGTCCTCCGCCAACAGCATGCCCTGGTTGAGCAGATAGCCGAGCGCGAGATACTCTGGGTGATCGCCGATGGTCATGGCGGTCACGATCTCCTGGGCATTCAGGTAAATCGTTAACGCCCGCTCCTCGACCACGCGGATTTCCGCCGGGCGGCCGGTTTGGTCGACGCCGGTCACGGGGCGGGTCAGCCGCGGATCCGCGGGATCTGGGGCGATCAGAAACTCAGCCATCGCTCAAACCATCCCGCGCCGGCCCGCCCGGGTCAAGCCATGGCCAAGGTGCCCTGCACCGGCACCGATCACGAAAGCCGCATGATCCCATCACGAAGCGCGTCTGGTGCACCGCGGCGCGCCACGCTATGAGGCCGCCATGAAGAAATCTCCCGAGACGCCGCCGCGCGAAGCCCATTTCCGATCCGCGGCCGGGCAGGGGTCCGTCGGCCGCCGCGCGATCGGGAGGCGCGGGTTCCGGGCGGGGCTGGTGGCAACCCTCCCGGTGCTTCTGGCGGTTGGCCCGTTTGGGCTCATATTCGGCATCGTAGCCACTGAGGCGGGGCTGAATCTGGCGCAAACGATGGTGATGACCGCGCTGGTGATCGCAGGGGCCAGCCAGCTGGCGACGCTGCAGCTCTTGGTCGACGGCGCACCGGTGCTGTTCGCGGTCCTTGCCGGCGCAGTGGTCAATACCCGGCTCGCGATGTACTCAGCCTCCGTTGCCCTCTATTGGCAGGGCACCCCCCTACTCACCCGTATTTTTGCAGCCTTTTTGCTGCACGACCAATCCTACGCGCTCTCTATCGCCCATTACACGCGGCGGCCAGAGACGTCATTGGCAGACCGTTTGGGGTTTTATTTCGGCGTGGGCCTCCTCACATCCTCGGTCTGGACAGCGATGACGTTCGTCGGCGCAACGCTCGGCGGACTTCTGCCGAAGGAACTCGATCTATCCTTCATCATCCCGGTCGCGTTCATCTCGATCGTGGCGCCGATGCTCCGAGGGCGCGCGAATGCGGTGGCAGCGATCGTGGCCTCAGCCGTCGCCGTACTCGCGGTGGGGCTGCCCTACGGGCTGGGGCTCATGGTCGGCGCGGCGGTGGGGATCGCGGCCGGAGTTGCGACCGAGGCCGCCGGCGCCCGACACGACCACGGCGGTTCGCCATGACGGCGAGGGGCGAGAGGCGAGGAGGAACGCGATGATCCCGGACTGGAAGATCTGGCTCGCGATCTTCGGCCTGGCGGCTGCGACCTACGCGATCCGGTTCTCCTTCATCGGCTTTGTCGGTGGGCGTCCGGTGGCGCCCTGGGTGCGTCGTGTGCTGGCTTTTGTGCCAGCTGCGGTGCTGCCCGCGCTGATCGCGCCGATGGTGCTTACCGACGGCGGTGCGCTGGTGCTCGACGCGCCCAAACTTCTGTCGGCCGGCGCTGCCTTTGCCGCTGGAATCGCCACGCGCAACGTGCTTGCGGGCATTCTTGGCGGTGTGGCGGGTTATCTTGTCGGCCAGCTGATGGTCTGACCGCATGCCAACGCATCGGCGCCTCAGCCCCGCAGCGTCCCGCCAGTCGCCTCGGTGACCGCGGCGATCACTTTCGCCGAAACCGCCTCGATCTCGTCCTCGGTCAGCGTTGCCTTGGTCGGCTCCAGGCGCAAGCTGATCGCAACCGATTTCTTGCCGTTCCCCAATTGCTCGACAGCCTTCTTACCGTCGAACACATCGAACACACCGGCGCCAGCGATCAGTTTCTTGTCGGCGCCCCTGGCCGCACGGAGGATCGCCTCCGCCTCCACCCGCTCATCGACGACAAAGGCGAAATCCCGCTCGACCGCCTGGAAGTCGGAGGTGACGAGCGCGGGCCGGCCGGTGCCTTTGCGCTTCGACACCGGGGCAGCCTCGAGATGCACGACCGCCGCGACCGCAGGGCCTTTCACCTCCATTTCGGTCAGCACCTTGGGATGCAGCTCTCCGAACGCGGCAAGCGTGACCTTCGGCCCCAGTTTGAGCACCGCGGAGCGTCCCGGGTGGAACCAAGCCGGTGCCGGGCGGACCACCTGGAGCTTCTCGACCGGCACACCCAGCGCGGCAAGCGCCGCTTCCGCATCGGCCTTGGCATCCGCCAGATCCACAGCACGGCGACCGCCCGACCAGTGCCGCGGCGCCGTCGCCCCGGTCCTCAGCGCGGTGGCCATCGCCTCCTGCTCGCCGGGCTCGGATCCGTTGAAGACAGGACCCACTTCGAAGAGGGCAAGATCGGCGAACCCGCGCGCTTGGTTGCGCGCTGCGGCAGCCAAGAGCCCAGGCAGCAGCGAGGGCCGCATGTCGGAGAGCTCGGCCGAGATCGGATTGGCGAGCTGGCGGCCTGGCTCGCCACCGCCGAACAGCGTCGCCTCACGCGTCGCGACGAAGCTGTAGGTCACGCATTCACTCAGCCCTGCTGCTGCCAGGCGGCGCCGGACGCGCATCTCCCGGAGCTGGCCAGGCGTGAGCGGCGTGCGGGCCACGCCGGAAAGGGCGCGCGGGAGAGGTTTGCCCTGAAGCTTGGTGAGCGAAGCAACGCGCGCGATTTCCTCGACGAGATCCGCCTCGCCGTGGATGTCGGGCCGCCAGGACGGAACCCAGACCTCCAGCGTCTTCCCGCTGCCTGTGGCAGAAAAGCCGAGCGCCGTCAGAATCCGCACCTGCTCCTCACGCGGGACATCCATCCCGACAAGGCTTTGCATGCGCTCCGGCCGAAGCGTGTAGGACCGCTTCGTCTCGGGTACCTGCCCCGCCACCACGACCTCGGAGGGCTCGCCGCCACACAGCTCCAGGATCATGCGGGTGGCAAGCTCCATGCCCTCAGGCGTGAAAGCCGGATCGATGCCGCGCTCGAACCGGTAGCGCGCGTCGGAATGGATCTTGAGCTTGCGCCCAGTGGCCGCGGTGCGGACCGGGTCGAAATAGGCGGCCTCCACGAAGACGTTGACCGTCTCCTCGGTGCAGCCGGTCTCGAGCCCGCCCATGACCCCGCCGATCCCCTCGGGGCCCGCATCGTCGCAGACGAGCGTCATCGCATCGTCGAAGCCATAAGTCTTGTCGTCGAGCGCCAGGAGGCTTTCGCCCGGGCGGGAGAGGCGGACATGGATCCCGCCGCTGACCTTATCGGCGTCGAACACATGAAGCGGACGGGCCCGATCGAAGGTGACGTAGTTGGTGATGTCGACAAGCGCCGAGATCGGGCGCAGGCCGATGGCGCGCAGCCGATGCTGAAGCCAGGCGGGCGAGGGGCCGTTCTTCACCCCGCGGATATGGCGACCGATGAACAGAGGGCAGGCTTTCTCCGCCACATCCGGCTCGAGACGCACCCCGATCGGCGAGGGATAGCCGCCGGGAACGGGCTCGATGGCAGGGGTGACGATGCGCCCCAGGCCGCGGGCGGCAAGGTCGCGCGCGATGCCGGCGACGCCCAATGCATCGGGTCGGTTTGGGGTGATCGCAATCTCGATCATCGGATCGTTGAGCCCCGCGTAATCGATGTAGCGGGCGCCGAGGGGGGCATCCTGCGGCAGATCGATGATCCCGTCGTGATCCTCGGAGACCATGAGTTCACGCTCGGAGCAAAGCATGCCGTTCGATTCGACACCGCGGATCACGCCGGGTTTGAGATCGACCCCGGTGCCAGGGATATGCGTGCCTGGGGCTGCGAACACGCCGACGAGCCCGGTGCGGGCATTTGGCGCGCCGCAGACCACTTGGACTTCGACCGGCGCGGCATCCGGCGCGCTGCGCGTTTCGACCCGGCACAAGCGCAGACGGTCGGCATCCGGGTGCTGTTTCGCCTCGATGACGCGACAGATGCGGAACGCGCCGAGGACATCCTCGGGGTTTTCCACCTCCTCGACCTCAAGGCCGAGATCGGTCAGCGCCTCGGTGATGTCGTCGAGGGTGGCATCGGTTTCGAGATGATCCCTGAGCCAGGAAAGGGTGAATTTCATCGCGCGCTCCCGCCCTGCGTCTGCCGCATGGCTCAGGCCCCCGCGGCCCGCCGGCTGCCCCGATAGCCCATCTGGGCGCGCGCGAAAAGGCTCGGGCGCGGCGGCAGCCCTGCGACTTTGGCGTTAGCGACGCGTTAAGCATGATCTGCGAATAGAAAGGTGACGGTGGGTTGGGAATCGTTCTGTCGGTATCGCGTTTTTTTCCTGGGGCCGTCGGCTGCGTAGCTTGCCGATTCCTCCCACCGGACCGTTCCTCCAGCTTCGGACCGGACTGGACTGGATCGGGCCAGCGACCCGACCCGCTGGGTGGCCGCGGTGCCGTGCGGCGGACGCGAAAAAATCCGCAAAATCCAGTCAGCTTTGATCACGATCAAGGAGCCGCAGGGACACCGCGGGGAGATTGGCGCAGGATTTGAAACCGAGCGTCGACCCCGCCAAAGGAGGCCCGCGTGTCCAACGCCGATCTCACCGAGACCCCGCAACCGCTTTATGTCGGCCGGGAGCCCATCTTTCCCAAAGCCGTCAAAGGCACGTTCAGAAATCTTAAATGGGCGATCATGATCGTCACGCTCGGGATCTACTATGTCACGCCGTGGATAAGGTGGGACCGCGGTCCCTACATGCCCGACCAAGCGGTGCTGATCGATCTGGCAAACCGGCGCTTTTTCTTCTTCTGGATCGAGATCTGGCCGCAGGAGTTCTACTACATCGCGGGCCTTCTGATCATGGCGGGGCTGGGGCTATTCCTTTTCACCTCGGTGCTCGGACGGGTTTGGTGCGGCTATACCTGTCCGCAAACCGTTTGGGTCGATCTCTACCAATATGTCGAGCGCTGGACCGATGGAGATCGCAACGCCCAGGTCCGGCTCTGGAACGCCCCCTGGGGTCCCAAGAAGATCGCGAAGCGCACACTCAAATGGTCCATCTGGCTGGTGATCGCGGTCGCAACCGGCGGCGCCTGGATCTTCTACTTCGCCGATGCGCCGACCCTCGCCATGGACTTCGTCACCGGCCAGGCACCCACCGTCGCCTACGCCACGGTCGGCATTCTCACGGCGACGACCTTCGTCCTCGGTGGCTTTATGCGCGAGCAGGTCTGCATCTACATGTGCCCCTGGCCGCGCATCCAGGCTGCCATGCTCGACGAACAGTCGCTGATCGTCACCTATAAGGACTGGCGGGGGGAGCCCAGGGGCAAACACCGCAAGGCGGAAGGCGCGGAGCAGCTCGGCGACTGCATCGATTGCAACGCTTGCGTCAATGTCTGCCCGACCGGTGTCGATATCCGCGAGGGCCAGCAGCTCGGCTGCATCACCTGCGCGCTCTGCATCGATGCCTGCGACGACATCATGAAGCGGGTCGGCAAGCCGCGGGGCTTGATCGACTACTGCACCCTCGCCGACGAGCATCTCGAGCGCAGCGGCAAAGCGCCCGTGCCGGCCTGGAAGCGCATCGTGCGCCCCCGCACGATCCTCTACACCGTGCTGTGGGCGGGCATCGGAGTAGCCATGGTGGCCGCCCTGTTCCTCCGCCAGGATTTCTCCGTGACGTTGGAGCGCGATCGCAACCCACTCTTCGTCACGATGTCCGACGGTGAGATCCGCAACGGCTACACCCTGCGCGTCAACAACATGACCGGCCAGCCCCGAGAGTTCCGCCTCGGTATCACCGCCGACTACTACGTCCTGCCCGAGATCCAGGGCGAGGAGAGCCTCGTCTTCACGGTGGACGCCAACGAAACCCGCAAGCTCCGTCTCTTACTCACCGCGCCGCCGTGGTTCGGCATGCCGGAGCGCTTCGAGACCACAGTCTGGCTCGCCGACACGGACAATGAGCGCGAGCGCATCGGTTACGAAACCCATTTCAGAGGACCCGCCCAATGAGCGAGAACAGGTCTGACTTCGCCCCGAAAGGCCGCCCGCTGACAGGTCGCACCGTGCTGCTTTGCTTCGTCGGGGCCTTTGCGGTGATCTTCGGCGCCAATATGGCTTTGGTGGTTGCGGCGACAGGAAGCTTCTCCGGGCTGATCGTGAAGAACTCCTATGTCACAAGCCAGGCCTGGAACGACGAGGTCGCCGCAATTAGGGCCCTTGGTTGGACCAGCGCGGTGGGCTACGGCGATGGGCGCCTTCGCATTGAGGTAACCGATGCCGACGGTCGGGCGGTCGACGGTCTCGAACTCACCGCCGTGGTCGGGCGCCCGGCACAGGCCGAGACCGACCGAACCCTGAGCCTGGTGCCGCGCGACGGCGGTTACGAGGCTGCGATCGACCTTGCCCCGGGCAACTGGCGCGCAGCCTTCACCGAGGATTGGACCGATGCGTTCAAGCTGACCGCAAAGCTCTACGTGGCGCCTGAGTGATGCGCGATACGACCGAAACCGCGCCAATTGCCGAACCGCAGGCCCAAGCAACCGACCAGGCCGCCGGCTGCGGCTGCGGCTGCGGCGCAGCCCTGGCTGAGCCGCCCAAAGGCGCAGAAGAGCGCTGGGCCAGATCGGAGAGCGGGGGGCGCGCCTCGGTCGATCTGATGGTGCCGGGGATCCACTGCGCCGGCTGCATGGCCCGAATCGAGCGCGACCTCGGTGCCCTACCGGGAGTGGAAATCGTTCGGGTCAATCTCTCGCTGCGGCGGGCGAATGTGATCTACGACCCCGCACGGAGTTCGGTCGCCGCCATCTCCGATGCCCTTGAGCAGATGGGCTACGACGCCAAACCCTTCGACGCCGCCGCCATGGCCGAGATCGACCGCGACAGCCGGGGGCGTGACCTGCTTGCGCGGCTGGGCGTTGCCGGCTTCGCCGCAATGAATGTGATGCTGCTGTCGGTTTCGGTGTGGTCCGGCGCCGAGGCCGCCACCCGCGACCTGATGCACTGGATCTCGGCGCTCATCGCGATCCCGGCAATCGCCTTCTCCGGGCGGCCCTTTTTCGTCTCCGCCGCAGGAGCGCTGAAGGGCAGGCGACTGAACATGGATGTGCCGATCTCGTTGGCGATCTTGCTCGCGGCAGGATCATCCCTTTACGAGACATCGCTGAGCGGGCCACACGCCTATTTTGACGCAAGCCTGGGCCTGATCTTCTTCCTGCTCCTCGGGCGCTATCTCGACCACCGGACCCGCGCGGCCGCCCGTTCAGCCGCCGCCGAGCTCACCGCCATGGCTGCGCGGTCGGCCACCGTGATCGGGGAGGATGGCAGCCGCCACGCCGTCGCGACGGACGAGATCGCCCATGGTGCCCTCATCGAGGTCGCTCCTGGCGAGCGCATCCCGGCGGATGGCGCCGTGGAAGAGGGCAGCTCAGATCTCGACCGGTCCTTGGTCACCGGCGAGAGCACCCCTGAGGCGGTCCATCCCGGCGACCAGGTCCATGCCGGCATGCTCAACCTGTCGGGTCTGATCCGCATGCGCGCTGCCGCCACCGGGGAGAAGACGTTGCTCGCCGAGATCGCTCGGATGATCGAGGCGGCCGAGCACGGTAAGACGCGGTATGATCGGTGGGCCGACCGGGCCGCGCGGCTTTACTCGCCCGGGGTTCATATCATCGCGCTTGTCGCCTTTATCGGCTGGTATGGGGCAACGGAAGATCTGCGGCTGTCGATCACGATCGCCTGTGCGCTGCTGATCATCACCTGTCCGTGCGCGTTGGGGCTTGCCGTGCCTGCCGTTCATGCCGCCGCGGGGGGGCGTCTGTTCCGCCGCGGGATCTTCCTGAAGGATGGCGCGGCGCTCGAACGCCTCGCCGAGGCCGATATGGTTGCCTTCGACAAAACCGGCACGCTGACCACGGGCCACCCCCAGCTTGCTCAAGGCCCGGAAGAAGGACACCCAGCCTGGAGCCTTGCCTTGGCGCTCGCGGCCGGCTCGCGGCACCCGCTGGCGCAGGCATTGGCCGAGGCGGCCCGGTCGCGCGGGGTGATACCGGCGGCGGTTGAAGAACTCCGCGAAGTCCCCGGATCCGGTGTCGAGGCCAGCCACCGGGGCCGGACGGTCCGGCTCGGCAGCGCAATCTGGACTGGCGCCGCGCCCGGTGAGGAAACCGCGGTGCACCTGTGCGACGGAACTGGCACGCGGCTTGCTTTCATCTTCACAGAAGTGTTGCGTGAGGATGCGCCCGATGTGTCCAAGGCCCTGGGTGAGTTGGGGCTGAGTACCGTACTTCTTTCGGGCGATGGGTCGAAGCCGGTGGCCAGAATTGCTGAGGCCGCCGGCATCCCCACCGCGAAACCCCGGTTGACGCCAGCTGATAAGCTCGCCGCGCTCGAGGGCCTGCGGGCCGATGGCCGCCGCGTTCTCATGGTTGGCGACGGGATCAACGACGCCCCAGCCCTCGCGGCCGCAACTGCCTCGATGTCGCCGGTCAACGCTGCCGATGTGAGCCGAGCCGCAGCCGATCTCGTCTTCACCGGCGAGAAACTCGCACCGGTGCCCTTTGCAATCCGCATCGCAAGAACGGCACGGTCGCGCGCAATGCAAAACTTCGCCATCGCCACTGCCTACAACGCGATCGCAATCCCGATCGCCATGGCCGGGATGGTGACGCCACTGATCGCCGCGCTGGCAATGTCGGCGTCATCGATCATCGTAACGCTGAACGCCATCCGGCGGTGGCCGGACACTTAAGCCCTTGGAGACGCTGGCATGACCGTTCTCGCGATCCTCATCCCCGCCTCGTTAACCCTCGGGCTGTTGGGCCTGGGGGCCTTTTTGTGGTCGCTGAAAAGCCGCCAATACGACGATCTCGAGGGCGATGCGGCGCGGATCCTCTTCGAGAACGACGATAAGCCCAAGGAGTGAGCGGCGCAGCACTGTGTCTGCCCCAAGACGCGGTTTGGCTTCGCGCTTCGCCCCCTGCGCACCGAGCATCTGGCCTGGGATCGCGCCCCTCCCCGGATTGACCGCCCGCTGTAGCCGACGCTAACACCGATCTGGTGGGCAGGTCAGACCGACCGGCCAATCTGGAGCAGCCGCATGGCAGAACGCAGTCCCGCCAGGCGCCGGAGCGCCGGGCCCCCAAGCACTGGCACCAGCGGCCTGGACCGCTGGTCACACGGCCCGAACAATGCCCGCGGCCGGATCGCCCGGGGCGTGGTGATCCCTCAGGGAAGCCCTGGCTTTGTGCTAACGCCGGAGGCCCGCGTCTTCGTCATCGGATCCGGGTTTGCCCGACAACTGGAGGCCGCGCTGCGTCTGCACGGATTGAGAATCCTAAGCGCAGATCCCACCCACGCGCTGCGCGAGGCCCGCGAGAACCCGACCCGCGGGCATCTCAACAAATACAACCCAGCCTCGATCCAGCAGGAGTTCGATTGGGCATCCGGCGCGGTGGAGTTTCCCCGCGAGGTGTTGATGGCCCTGGGCGACGCATATGCTGATCCCTGCCTGCATGAGCGCGCGGCCCATGGCGGGATTTCAGCGCTGATGACCCGGCGGGAGGCGATCGCCGGCTACTTCGCCGCCGCCTTCAAAGCGGATCTCACGATCGTCATACTCGATCAAATAGAGACTTGGTTCGACCGGCGGACCAAGCTCGCCCTGACCACCCCCCCGCTCAAGCGGTTGTTCGATGCCGAGCCGGATCGCTTCTCCTTCCGCCGACTGCTCTTCAACGAGGTCGCCGCGCATCTGAAGGCGATTTGCGCCCGGCTAAAACGCGAGGCGCCCAAACAGAAGATCGTTCTCGCAGTCTCGCCCGTTCCGATCGAGCGGACCTATACCGGCCAGGATGTGATCGTCGCCAATCTTTCGTCGAAGAGCGTGCTGCACGCGGCCGCGGTCGAATGCGCGGGGTCCATGGAGGGGGTCGACTACGCGCCGATCTATGAGACGGTGACGACCTCAGAACCGGGCAAGGTCTGGATGCCGGACCGCCGGACCGTCCGCGACGAGATCGTCCTGGCCTTCACCCGAGCCTTCGTGGAAGCCTACGGGCTTTATCTCTCGGCCGACAGTGAAACCGCCGGCAGGGCCTGACCCTGCGAAGGGTTCACGTCTTCTTCTTCAGATAGACGTAGAACGCCCCACCCCCGCCATGGCGCTGATGCGCCTCGTAGATCCCGACGATTTGCCGCGCGTGAGGACCCGAGCGAAGCCAGCGCGGCGCCGCATCGCGAAGGATCCCGCCGCGAGGGGTCATGAAGGGCGCGTCCTCACCGCTTTCTTTGCGTCCGCCCTTGCCGGTGATGACAAGGACACATCGGTGGCGCGCGGCGATCGATTGACGGATGAAGCCGTCGAGCCGAGCATGCGCCCGGGCGGCAGTCATCCCATGGAGATCGATCCGGGCATCTGGCGTCCGCTCGCCCCGACGAAGCCGTTCGGCAGTTCGGCGGTCGAGCCCAGGCTCGGGCCGGCCGACCGGGGTCGGGTGGTGCGCGCGGTGCTCAGCCGTCACCTGCGCAAGAAGCGGGCGGCCTTCGGGTTTCAACACCCGTCGCGGCGGTGCATCCGAAGTGGGCTGGCGGGGCCGACAGTCAGGAGATCTCGTCGGCTCGGGTTCGCTCGCTAGGGGACGGTTGGGCGCTGCGCTCGGCACCAAGGCGCCGGCGAGACGCTTAAGCGGGAGTGCGGTGCGCGCCACCCGTTCCCAAATCGCCCGATCTTCATCGCTCAGATGGCGGCGACGTTTCGGTTTGCCGAACACCACGCCACCTGCAGCGGGGTCAATCGCCGGTGGCCGATAGCAGCCAGTTGGGATTGGGCGAGCCCATCACACGGCTGAAGGTCCAGACATCGGTCTGCCGACGAATCTCGTTCGGGTCGCCCTCCACAACGCGGCCCTCGGCGTCGCGCACCGACGTGATCAACTCACCGACGAAGCGGATCGTCAGGTCGGCCTCCGCGGTCTCCTTGTCGAAGCGCAGCTCTTCCACCTTGATGTCGCGCACCCCGATGAACCGACTGTCGACCTTGAGCCCCTCCTCCTCGCGTGACGCGATCACACCCTCGAAAGCGCTGTAGACATCGGGGGTGAGCAAATCTTGCAGCGTGCTCCGGTCCCCCTCCTCATAGGCAGTAAGCACCATCTCGTAGGCAGACCGCGCGCCCTGGAGGAATTCCTCGAGAGAGAAGCCGGGTTCCACCTCGCGGATCTCCGCCAGAGCGGACCGCGCCGAGGGATCGAGTTCCCGCACGGCTGCGGCCTCCATCTCGTCATCCTCATCCTCGGACCGGCCGATCCCATCGCCGGCCAGACCCTCAGCAGGGCCGGGCGCGCCGGATGGACCCGGCTCATAGCCGGTGCGTGTTCCGATCACCGAGCGCAGCTTGAACAACAGGAATGCCGCGATGGCAAACAGGACGATGAATTCGAGAAGTTGGTAGCTCATATCGACGTGCAGTCTCGTTTGTTTTGCCAGACCCGTTGTCGGCGCACCGCCAGGCTGCGCGGCCTCGGTTGGTCGGCCGGGGCGTAGGCCATATGTAAGGTGCGGCGGCTGCAAAGTCTATCGAGGCAGCCAACTTCGACCAAAGGGGCCGGGCATCGGCTCAGGAGGCATTATGTGGATCTTCGTTGCGCTGGTGGCCGTTCCGATTCTGGAGATCGCGCTCTTTATCGAGGTCGGCGGCGCGATCGGGCTCTGGCCGACCATCGGCATCGTGATCGCCACCGCTTTGGCCGGCGCGGCGCTTTTGCGCGCTCAGGGCCTCGCGGCGATCGGAGAGCTTCAGGCGCGGCTGGACCGGGGGGACGACCCAACGCCGACACTTGCCCATGGTGCGCTCATTCTGGTTGCCGGTGTGGTTTTGCTCACCCCTGGCTTTTTCACGGATGCAGTTGGGTTCATGCTACTTATTCCGCCCGTGCGCAGCGTGGTGATCCGCCGGATGGCCAAGCGGGTGATCGTCATGGCAGCACAAAGCGCGCGCCGGCATCCCGGGCGCACCGCCCGCGCCAGTCCCAATGGGGCCGCCACTGTAGAAGGCAGCTTCCGCGAAGTGGACGAGCCCGATAATCCGCCCGCCGATCACGGTGACCCGCAAGACCCACCCCGTGCCTCGGTCGTGCCCCCGCCCCGGGAACCGTGAGCCACCCCTGTTGTTGCCGCGCGTCAAGACTTCTGATAGGCGGCAGCCAATCTTGGGACGTGAGCGGATAACAGGAGCCCTCCGATGACCGACGCCACCGCGCAGACCCCCGCTGGGATCGATCTCAACAACCCTCCCGTGGCGCGCATGCTCGCCCATTTCACCCGCGATCTTTCGTTTGAGAACGTCGCCGTGATGGAAGGTCAGCCGGTCCAGGGCAATCCGCAGATCGCGGTCAATGTGGGCATGGACGCGAAGTCGCTCGGCGAAGAGCGCTATCAAGTCAATATGAAGATCAATGCCAAAGCTACCGGACAAGACAAAACACGCTTTCTGGTCGAGCTTGATTATGCCGGCGTTTTCGTTCTTCAAAATGTGAAGAAGGAGCATCTGCACCCGTTCCTCTTCATTGAATGCCCACGCCAGTTGTTGCCCTTTGCCCGCCGCGTGATGGCCGATGTGACCCGCGACGGTGGCTACCCGCCGCTGATGATCGATAATGTGGATTTCGCCGCGCTCTACCGCCAGCGCCTCGAGGCGGCCCGTCAGCAGCAGGGTGCGGCGCCGGCCGAGGGTAACGACGGCGGCGCAGCGCCGATGCCGCAAGCCTGATCCGCTTAGCGCAGATCAACGACCAAGCGGACAGCTGGGCAGGGGATGCGGGCAGAGGCTCACTCCGCTGCCC
>JBHJGY010000062.1:0-20816 GCA_050331335.1 Pikeienuella sp. | reverse complement strand
GGTTGGCGGCGGCGGCGAGCGGTGCTGGGGCGGCGAGGCTGGTCGGCACGGCCACGCGCAACAATCCGGACGATCTGACGGTGTTCGACGACATCGGCAGGATCCTCGAGTTCCTGGATCTCTCGGCGACGCGTGGGCTCTCGGTCGCTGCCGCGCTGGCCGCCAATCCGGGCTTCTCGGTCGCGGATCAGGATCAGGTCGCCGCGCTCTTCGACGCCTTCGGTTTCGACTATGCCTTCAATGCCGGGCAACTCACCAATCTGCTGACATTAGAAGCCGCTGAAAGCGCTGCCTTTGTCGAAACTTTGGGCGTCACGTCTGCGTCTCGCAGTTTTGGACACTACACCGATATAACGGCCGACAATAGCTTTGTCTATTACTGCATCGCAACCTCTGTCAATTCTTGTGCTAGCAGCTTCGGCTTCACCCGGGATCTTGATATATCCAGTGGGAATTCGGCGATCGGAACGACCCTGGTTCGCGAGGGCGAGGCCGCCGTGGTCCCGCTGCCGGCGGGTGCCGTGCTGCTGCTGACCGGGCTGGGGATCGGGGCCTGGGTGGGCCGGCGCCGGGCCTGACGCCCTTCACCCCTGGACATCCGCCGCCGTCTCGCGCAACCCTTCCCGAAAAACCGGGGAGGGAAGCCATGGACGAGAGCCAACTTGCCGCCTTCGCCGTGAAGCCATCCGAAAGCCGGGGGCGCGCGCATGTGGAACCGGAGAGCGCCCATCGCTCGGTGTTCCAACGCGATCGCGACCGGATCATCCATGCCTCTGCCTTCCGCCGCCTGAAACACAAGACCCAAGTCTTCGTCGAGCACGAGGGCGACTATTACCGCACCCGCCTGACACATTCCCTCGAAGTGGCGCAAATCGCCCGCACGATCGCCCGGCATTTTCGGCTGAACGAGGACCTCGCCGAGGCGGTCGCCCTCGCCCATGACCTCGGCCACACCCCCTTCGGCCATACGGGCGAGGAAGCGCTCGACGGCTGCATGGCCGGCTATGGCGGCTTCGACCACAATGCCCAGGCGCTCCGGATCGTGACGCGGCTCGAATGCCATTACGCCGAGTTCGACGGGCTCAATCTAACCCACGAGACGCTGGAGGGGATCGCCAAGCATAACGGCCCGCTCCGGGGCGCCGGCGCCGCACCTATGACACCGGCTTTCGCCGAGGCGGTGGACGGGCTCGCCCTCGCCCTCGATACCCAAGGCTCGGCAGAAGCCCAGGCTGCGGCCCTCGCCGACGACATCGCCTATGTGAACCACGACATCCATGACGGGCTGCGGGCCGGCCTGTTCACTCTGGCCGAGGCCGAGGCGTTGCCGTTGGTCGGCGACTGCTTCGCGATTGTCGACGCGGCTTATCCCCGGCTCGAGGCGAACCGACGCAGGCACGAGGCCTTGAGGCGGCTCTTCGGCGCCATGGTGGAGGATGCGATTGCGGAGAGCGGGGCGCGGCTCGCCGCGCTGGCCCCCGCCGACCGGGCCGCCATCGAGGGCGCGCCCTCCCAGGTCATTGCCTTCTCCGGCGCGATGGCCGGCACCATCGCAGCGATCAAGCGCTTCCTGTTCGCCCGGATGTACCGCCATTGGCGCGTCAAACGGATGCGGGTGAAGGCGACCAGGGTGGTGCGCGAACTCTTCGATGCCTTCCACGCCGATCCGGGTCTCTTGCCGGACGAATGGGCCGCAGACTGCGCCGGCTGCGTCAGCGAAGCGGCCCGGGCCCGCGTCGTGGCCGATTACATCGCCGGAATGACCGACCGCTTCGCCCGCGAGGAACACCGGGTCCTGACCGACCCGTTCACCCGCGCCTAGCAGCTGCTGCGCAGGCCCGCCGGCGTCGAAGCGGCCAGGCCGGGCTTTGACCCTCGACGCCGGCATGCTAGGCAGCCCGCGCCTGGGGAGGAGGCCGAACATGAACCTCTTTGCTGAGATCAAGACCCTCGTCGATGAAAGCCTGGCGGCCATGGCCGCCGAGGAGCGTCTGCCCCCTGGGCTCGATCTTGCCAATGTTGCGGTCGAGCCGCCGCGCGACCCCGCCCATGGCGATATGGCCACCAACGCCGCCATGGTGCTCGCCAAACCCGCCGGCCTCAAGCCGCGTGAGATTGCGGAGCCATTGGCGGCGCGCCTTGCCGCAGACCCGCGCATCACCGAGGCGACCGTGGCGGGGCCGGGCTTTCTCAATCTGCGCCTCGCTCCGAGCGCTTGGCAGGGGATCGTCGGCGCCGTGCTCCGCGAGGGCGATCGGTTTGGGCGATCCGCCTCCGGCGCGGGCCAACGGGTCAATGTGGAGTACGTCTCGGCCAACCCTACGGGCCCGCTCCATGTCGGCCATACCCGCGGCGCCGTCTTCGGTGACGCGCTGGCCAACCTCCTCGGCTTCGCTGGCTACGAGGTCACCCGCGAATACTACATCAACGACGGCGGCGGCCAGATCGACACGCTCGCGCGCTCGGCCTATTTGCGCTACTGCGAGGCGAACGGGCAGACCATCGAGATCCCGGACGGCCTTTATCCGGGCGAGTATCTCGTGCCTGTCGGCGAGGCGCTCAAGGAGCGATACGGCGCCCGCCTACTCAATTCGCCCGAGGAGTTCTGGATCGACGAAGTCCGCGACCTCGCGACCGAGATGATGATGGAGACCGTTCGGGCCGATCTCGCGGAGCTCGGCGTGGAAATGGACGGCTACTTCTCCGAGAAATCGCTATATGGCACCGGGCGCATCGAAGCGGCGTTGGCGGCGCTCGAGCGTAAGGGGCTGATCTATGTTGGACAGCTGGAGCCCCCGAAAGGCAAGGCCCCCGAAGATTGGGAAGCACGGCCGCAGACGCTCTTCAAGGCGACTGATTTCGGCGACGACACCGACCGCCCGCTGAAGAAGTCGGACGGCAGTTGGACCTATTTCGCGCCCGACATCGCTTATCACTACGACAAGGTGACCCGCGGCTTCGACCAGCTGATCAACGTGTTCGGCGCGGACCATGGGGGATACGTCAAGCGCCTGAAGGCCGCCACCGCCGCGCTCTCCGAAGGCCAAGTGCCGCTCGACATCAAGCTGATCCAGCTCGTCAGGCTCTACAAGAACGGCGAGCCCTTCAAGATGAGCAAGCGCGCCGGCACCTTTGTAACCCTGCGGGATCTGATCGACGAGGTGGGGCCCGATGTCGTCCGCTTCGTGATGCTGACGCGGAAAAACGACGCGGCACTGGACTTCGATTTCGCCAAAGCGCTGGAGCAGTCGCGCGAGAACCCCGTTTGGTATGTCCAATATGCCCATGCCCGGGTGCATTCGGTGTTGGCCAAGGCTGCTGGATCCGGGATCGACTGTGGCGATCATGCACTCATCGGCGCCGATCTTGCACGTCTCGAAGATCCCTCGGAGCTTGCACTGAGCAAAAAGATCGCCGAGTTTCCTCGGCTTGCAGAAGCCGCCGCCCAGGCCCACGAGCCTCATAGGATCGCCTTCTACCTTTATGATCTCGCCTCGGAATTCCACGCCCATTGGAATCGGGGTCAGGACCGCCCCGAGCTTCGAATGCTGCGCGAGGACGCCCCTGAGCTCACGCTGGCCCGTCTTGCGCTGGCGCGCGCCGTGGGCGTTGTGATTTCCACAGGTCTTGGTATTCTCGGCGTAACCCCGATGCGAGAGCTAAAATAACACAGCCAGTGGTCGTCGGGGGGCGAGCAGAGAAACCCCCTGAGTGGGGCGACACAGGTGGTGACCCGATGGGCGACGAGGACGATGAGTTCGACGGCGCGGAGGATCGGTCGGCGGTGGCGCACGACCCGGCCCCCTCACGCGTCACGGCGGTGGCCGGCGCGGGCCTGGGCCTTGTTTGCATGGGCGCGCTGGGTTTTTGGTTTTACGATCTCGGCACGCGCGACGTAAGCCGCATCCCTGTGGTCGCGGCCGTGATGACACCGGTGAAGGTGGTGCCGCAGGACGGCGCAGCACAAGTCACCCATGGCGACATCGGAAGCTTCGATCTCGGCGAGGTCGAGACGGGCCCTGCACCGCAGGAAACTCGGCTCGCCCCGCCCAGTGCGCCGATCTCCGAAGAGGATGTCTCGCTGCGCGATCTTGAGGACATCCTGGGCGTCCCAACCCCCGCGCGCGCCTCGGCCGCGGCCGGCGGGGCGGGGTCTCTCCCGCTCCTCGCGCCGGACGGCACCCCGCAACCGGCGGACCGTGCCCTCACCCGTCCCGCCCCAAGCCCGGCACCACTCGCCGGCGAGGAGGCACGCACCGCGTTGCGTAGCCCCGCCGCCGAGCCGTTGCCCGGGGTCCAGGAGCGCCTCCCCGGCGCGGTGAACGATCCGGCAGAGAACGCCGCGGCCTCGAGCACCGCAGCGCCCCTTGTCAGCCCTCCCGCGCCCCGGCGCCCGGCCGATCCCGAGGCCCGCATCGCCGCCGCGCGGGCGGCTGAGATCGCTGCCCGTGCGGATCTCGAGCGCCGTGCCGCCGGCTCGCCGTTCCAGATCCAACTGGGAGCCTACAAAACCGAAGCCGAGGTCTATGACGAGTGGCGGCGTATCGCCCAGGCCAACACCGACCTGCTTAACAACCGGACGCTCGCCCTCCAGACCACCCGCTCCGGCGGCATCGTTTGGTACCGACTTCGCGTTGGCCCCTTCGCCAGCATGCCCGAGGCGCTGAGCCTGTGCGAAGCGCTCCATGCGCGGGAGCAGAAATGCATCGCGGTGCGCAACCGATGACGGCTGAGGCGCCCGGCGATCTTGCCGGCATCCGCGGTGCCATCTTCGGCTTGTCGGGCACGGTGCTGAACCCGGCTGAGGCGGGCTTTCTCGCCGAGGCACGGCCCTGGGGCGTGATCCTCTTCAGCCGCAATATCAAGACCCCTGAGCAAACTGCGGCTCTAGTAAGAGAAATCCGCTCCGTGCTTGGGCGGAACGCGGCGGTGCTGATCGACCAGGAAGGCGGTCGGGTGCAGCGGCTGGGGCCGCCCCATTGGCGTGCCTGGCCGGCGCCGATGGTCGATGCCGCAGGGCCTGCCGCACAGGAGCGGATCTGGCTGAGATCGCGGTTGATCGCCGACGATCTCATGGCGCTCGGGATCGACGTCAATTGCGCGCCGATGCTCGATCTTGCCAGCTCCGATGCCCATGAGATCATGACCAGCCGCATCCTTGGCGAAACCCCGGAGCTGGTTGCCAGGCAGGGCCGTGCGGTGGCCGATGCGCTGTTGGCCGGCGGGGTACTCCCCGTCGTCAAGCATATCCCCGGACATGGTCGCGCCACGGTCGACAGTCACGCCGCGCTGCCGATTATCTCCGCCGATCTGCCAACCCTGCGCCGGACCGACTTCCGCCCCTTCGTCGCGCTCGCCGATCTGCCTCTCGCGATGACCGCCCATCTGCTGATCCCAGCGCTCGACCCGGTCGCCCCGGTCACGCTTTCCGCCCCTGCGATCGCGGCGATCCGCGCCGAGATCGGCTTCGATGGGGCGTTGATGACCGATGATCTGGCCATGGGGGCGCTTCAGGGGCCGATGCGCGAACGGGCGGCGCAAGCCTCCGCCGCCGGCTGCGATCTGCTTCTGCATTGCTCGGGCGACCTTGCGGAGATGGCCGAGATTGCCGCGGCAGCGCCGTTGCTTGAGGGGGCTGCGGCCCGGCGAGTGGCAGCGGCCGAAGCGATGCGCCGAGGGCCTCAGCCCTTCGACCGCGCGGCAGCCCTGGCGCGCTATGCGGCGCTTGGCACTGAAGTGGCGGCGTGAGGTCGGGGTGCGCCGCGACGTTCCCTGGGGGGCGGATACGGGGCGCGCGCAAGCGGAGCAGGGGCTTGCGAGCCCTGCGCTGGCCCGACACTCCGATGGCGTAGAGGCTGGACCTGGCGGTCTCACGGTCGATGTCGATGGTTTCGAAGGGCCGCTCGACTTGCTGCTCGACCTCGCGCGTCGGCAAAAGGTCGATCTTCGCCGGGTCTCGATACGGGACCTGGCCGAGCAATACCTGGACTTTATCGCCGGAGCGAAGGCGCTGCGGATCTCAGTCGCAGCCGACTATCTCGTAATGGCCAGTTGGCTCGCCTACTTGAAGTCGCGGCTTATGCTGCCGCCCGAACCCGGCGAGCCCGAAGCCGAGGAGTTGGCCGCCGATCTCGCGCTTAGGCTCGAACGGCTCGATGCCATGCGGCGCGCAGCCGCCGCGCTGATGGCTCGGGACCGGCTCGGGGTCCAGAGGCTGCCACGGGGCGCGCCCGAGGGGCTCACGATCGCCCGGCGCGTGACCTGGCAGGCGGGCCTCACGGATTTGCTGCGGGCCTACGGGCGGCTGCGCACCCGCGATGCCTATCGCCCGCTGCCGCTCGACCGCCCCCCGCTCGTGACGATCGAGGCCGCCGCCGCCCGGATATCCGGCGGGCTGCCCGAGGGTGAGGGCTGGCACGCGCTCGAGACCCAGCTCCCCTCGGCATGGGTCACGGGCCGGCTGCGCGCCTCGGGCCTCGCGTCGGGCTTCGCCGCCGCGCTCGAGCTCGCACGCCAAGGACGCGTGGAGCTTCGCCAGGACGCCAGCTTCGCACCGCTGCTCCTGCGCTGGGCGGGGCAGGGCGCTCGGATGGCTGCCGAATGACCGCGTCCCCTGAGGAGCCTGACGACGGCGCAGACCCGGCGCACTCCGACCGCCGACCCCGCCCGGGCCCGCTCTTCGGCGTCTCGCCCGAGACCGAGGCCGAGCGGCTGATCGAGGCGCTCCTCTTTGCCTCAGCCAGCCCGGTGACCGCCAGCGAGATCGCCCGGCGGCTCCCCCAGGGCACAGACCTCGACGCCGCGCTCCTCCGTCTTGGCGAGCGCTATGCCGGGCGCGGTATCGTCCTGGAGCGCGCCGGCGACGCATGGTCCTTCAGAACCGCGCCAGATCTCGCACCGCTGCTCGCTCGGGAGGCGGTCGAGACGCGCAAGCTCTCCCGCGCCGCAATGGAGACCCTGGCGATCATCGCCTACCACCAGCCGGTCACCCGCGCCGAGATCGAAGCGATCCGCGGCGTCGCCGTATCGCGCGGGACCCTCGATCTGCTGCTCGATCTGGGGTGGGTGGGGCTCGGCGCGCGCCGCGAAACGCCAGGTCGGCCGGGCACCTTCATCACCACCCCGGATTTCCTCGACGCTTTCGCGCTTGCCAGTGCCGCCGACCTGCCAGGGCTTGCAGAGCTGAAGGCAACGGGTCTGCTCGGACCTGGCCCGGCCGAGGCGTTGCCGAACTTCGGCGACCCGGAGGCTCGGGAGGCAGAGTGAGCCGCGTGCTGCCGTGTCTGCAGGCCCGCTGCCTGCCTGCGGTAGGTGGGCGGCGGGAGGTGGCGGGCTTGCGCCGATCTCCAGGCGCTCACCCCTGCCGAAAATGCTTCGAGAGCTTCAAGGCCTGGCCCTGATAGGTCGAGCCGATCTCGCGCCCGTAGAGGCGATCGGGCCGTGCTGCCATCCGCTCATAGACGAGCCGGCCCACCATCTGCCCATGTTCGAGCGCGAAGGGCGCCTCATGGCAGCGCACCTCGAGCACCCCATGCGAGCCCGCGCCGCCTGCCGTGGCATGCCCGAAACCCGGATCGAAAAACCCCGCATAATGAACCCGGAACTCGCCGGCCACCGCCATGTAAGGCACCATCTCCGCTGCGGTCTCCGGGGGCACGGACACCGCCTCCCGGCTGACTAGGATGTAGAAGGCGCCCGGATCGAGAATGATCCCGCCCGTGCTGCGCGGATACACCGGCTCCCAAAACTCCGTGGGCGCATAATGGTCGATAAGCGACAGATCGATGAGCCCCGCATGGGGACGTGCCCGCCAGCCGACCACACCGTCTGCCCGCCCCGCTTGCAGCCCGATCGAGAAGCCCAAACCACCGTCGATCAACGCGTCCTCGCAATCGACCAGCCGCTCCCGGGCTTGCAACGCGCGCAGCGTCGCATCCCCGATCACCGCCTGGCCGCGCCGGAGCCTGAGCTGGTTCAGCCGATCGCCCGGACGTACCAGGACGGAGAAGGTCCGCGGGCTGATTTCTACATGCAGCGGCCCCGCATAACCCGCCTCGAGGCGGTCGAACTCGGTTTGACGGTCCCCGATCAGCCGAGTGAAGAGATCGAGCCGCCCGGTTGAGCTCTTGGCATTGGCGGCGGCGGAGACGCCCTTTGGCAGCACCACCCGCTCGGCGAGCTCCACCACGTAAACGCAGCCGGTTTCCAGCACGGCGCCTGGCCTAAGATCGATCTCGTGCATGGCAAACTCTGCAAGCCGCTCGGCGACGGTTGCCCGCCGGCCGGCTAGAAAGGACGCGCGCACCCGCCAGGCCCGCCGCCCGAGCCTGAGGTCGAGCGAGGCCGGCTGGATCTGGTCGGCCGCCAGCGGCGGGTCGCCCATGAGACGGTCGGACCGCGCAAGCCGCTCGAGCTCTTGGCAGGGCAGCACGCCCACGCCGCCTGACGCAAACTGGCTTTCGCTCTCATTGGCAACCGGGGGATCGGCCATCGGCTGGGGCTCCTCGGACGCGGGCGCCGAGACGGTCAGCCCCGGCGCCCCCGAACGGTCTCGATGGTCGGGCCGGCGAGATTCGAACTCACGACCTCTTGCGCCCCATGCAAGCGCGCTACCAGGCTGCGCTACGGCCCGTCGTGTCGCTCTCTAGCCTCAGCCGCGCGCCGGATGCAACAGGGAACTGCCTTCTCGGCCGCCTCTGCACCCCCCGTGACCACAGTCGCTCTTCCGTGCCGCGCCGCCCCGGTGTAGCACAGGGTGACGCGCTACTCAGGGGGAGCGGATGCGGCGAGCGGTGGTGGCGATCTTTGGGCTTTGTGCCCTCGGTGCGGCCCTCGCGCGGGGTGCGGACAAGGCAAGTCCACCCGCGCCCGGCGCCGAGACGGTTGCGCAAAGCGCGGCGGCCTTGGAAATCCGCAATGCCGTGCGGCTCGGCGCCCTCGGAGAACGGATCGCCATGGCTGCCTGTTTCGCCTCGGTCGGGCTCGAGGCGGACCGCCATACTCAGATCATGTTCGAAGCGCTGACGGAGTTTGAGCTCGGGATTGCAGCGCTGGCGCCAGAGGTGGCGACCGGCGAACTCACCGCCGCCGTCGAAGGCTTCGTTGCAGAGGTCGCAGCCGTGCGCGCGGAGGGTCTCGTGACCACCGACCAGCTCGACCGCCTGGTGGAGCGCGCGCAGCCGCTTGGCAACGCGCTCGATAGCGCCGCGCGGGCCGTCGAGCGGCGCCTTGCCGGTCGCAGTCTCCCGCTCGACCGCGCCATTGCCCTCTCCTTTGCCGAGCGCGAGGCGATGCTGGCCCAAAGGCTTGCGAAATCGCTCTGTCTGTTGGCAGCTGGCGTTCAAGCGGACGCGGCGCGCGCGACCCTGGCCGCCGATCTCGCGCTCTTTGAAGCCGCGCTCGATGCGCTGGAGACTGGGGCGCCTGATGTCGGGATCTTACCCGCGGCCGTGGCCGACGCTGAGGCCGATCTCGCCGTTGTCCGTGCGCTTTGGGAAGCCCTCTCACCCTATTACTCCGAGATCGCTGCGGGCGCCGCGCCGACCTTTCTAGAAGTGGCCAGCATCGCCGCGGAGAACGACCGGCTGCTTGCTGCGCTGGCTCGGGCGAGCGAGGCGCTGGCGACGCCGTAAGCGACGGTGCCCAGGCCACCGAGCTTAAGCCACTGAGCTTGAGCGATTGAGGTCCAGGCACCGAGCCCCCGGGAACCGGTCTCTATCCCGGCATCCCCGTCCCGGCGTTTCTATCCGCGTGGCCCTGTCTCTTAATCAGTGCGCCAGCGCGTCGGCGCGCGTGTTGGCGTAGGATTGCTGCGTTCACGAGGCAATGCTGGTCAGGAACTGTCGCGGGGTCCAATTGGTCGCCTCGGTTCTCATAACCTTGCCCCTTAGGATCATCGCCGACCGTCGCAGCACAGAACTCCTCGCGGGCCTCGCCGTGGGCGCCAGCGTTGACGACCGTCGCAAGGTTACGTTCGCCCTGGCCATCACGGCCCGGATCGATGCGCAAGATAAGAGCTTTCTGGAGCCGCCGGAACCTGTGACGATCAGCCTCCGAGGTTTTGTCGATTTGTCGGTGCCCGGCGTGGGCATTGTCGTCGTCGGCGGCGCAGCTGAAGACTTCGTGGAGACGCCCGGCCTCCCGGACGGATCCGACGATTTTGGCGGCGCGTCAGGTGCGACGCTCCTCGATCTCACCGCAACAGGTGGGTCGTCGCCGAACACCATCCCGGCCACTGCCATCAGCGGCTTCTTCACCGGGACCCGTGACGTGCTGCTCACTGCGATCATGACCGACGAGAGCGCGATCACCCCGAGCCTTCAGTCCATCGTTCGGTCGTCGCTCGACAATCCCGAGATCGGGGCCGAACTGACCGTGACCTACAATTTCCCGGCGGTCCCGGTTCCTGCTGGCTTGCCGCTCGCGCTGACCGGGCTCTTAGGGCTTGCGGCGATCGCCCGCCGCAGCCGGGCCTGAGGCAGGCGATGCGCCCGCCCCACGCGCGGGGGCGGGCCTCGGCTCAGTCGCGCAGTCGGGCGATATCGCCGAGGAGGCCCTGGGTCCCGTTGTGCACCGTCAGCCGCTCGACCTTGCCGGCAATGCTCTCGAGCGCCTCGAGTTCCTTCAGCCGCAGCATGACCGGGTTCTCCGCCATCACCTTTGCGGTGTTGAGGAGCGACCGCGTCGCCGCCGTCTCCTCGCGCCTGCGGATGATGTTGGCCTCGGCCTCCTTCTCGGCCGCGACCACCCGGTTGAGGATCTCGCGCATCTCGCCCGGCAGGATCACGTCCTTCAGCGCGATCTCGCCGACCTCAAGCCCGATCTGCGCCATCTCTGCGCGCACCTCGTCGGCTGCCTCCCGGTCGACGGTGAGCTTCTCGGCCAGGATCTCGTCGAGCCGCCGGGCGCCCAGCGTCTTGCGGAAGGCGAACTGCAGCGCCCGGTGCAGCGCCTCCTCGAAGTCCTTGACTGCCGAGACCGCCCGCTCCGGATCCACCACCCGCATCCGGGCTGAGATGTTGACCCGGATCGTCACCCGGTCGCGCGTCAGCACTTCCTGTCCGGTGACCTCCTGGGCCCGCCAGCGCAGATCCACCACCCGGTAGCCGAGCGCGCGTCCGGTCTGCCAGAAGAGATGCACCCCCGGGTCGAGAAGGCCCATGCGCTGTCCGCCCACAGTAAGGAGCCCGACCTGGCCCGGCTCGACGGTCGCCTTCTGCACGCTCGCCTGGAAGCCGCCGCGCTCGAGATGGGTGCGCAGGTCCTCCGGCACGGCAAGCGTTTCACCGATCGGCCAGCGCCGGATCTCCCAAGGCCCGGCCGCTTGCCAGACCACCATCCGGCTCTTCGGTGACAGCGAGATCGCCTCGAGCGCACCGTCGCGGAAGAGCGCGGCCGCCTCCCCCTCCCCGGCGCGGAAGACGAGAAGATGCATCTCGGCGAGATCTGGCCGCTCGCGGAACAGCGCATTCTCGTAAGACGAGTTGAAGATCGGGCTCGCGTTCAACTGGTGGCGCTCGATCTCGAGCGTGCCGTCCCGGTTGGGCAGGACGTGCTCGCCCGGTCCCAGGATCGCGTGGAACCGCCCCTTGGTCAGCGCCAGCGCGCGGGTGTTCTCGCTGAGGACGATGCGGGTGCGCCCGAGCATCCAGTCCAAAAACCTTTCGATCGTCTTTTGCATCTCGCGTCTCCTTGTCTCCGGTAAGCTATCGCAACCGCAGTCTCCTTTTCGCGGATGGGTCATGGCGTTGGTGATCTGCTTCGGCCCGCCGTGGCGGACCGAGAGAGAGCCCCGGGGCCGGCCGGCCGAAACCTGCGGGGGCCGAGGGGAGAGGACCGGCGCGGAGCCCTGGCGGGGCTTTGGGCCACAGCCCGCCGCCTGACCAAGACCCGGCCCGGACATCCCCCCGGCGCGGCCGCAGCCTCCGGGCAGAACCGGGGCGCCGTGAAGGCCGCAGCCCGCACGCCCCCGCCGGCCCCGCAAGGCCGACCCCGAAACCCGTTCGTCGTCGTAGCCACCGTGTGAGGGTGGTGCCGTTAGGATTACGGCGAGGAAAGACAGGGATCGAACCTGCTACCCCCGGAGTATCAGTCCGGTGCTCTAACCCGATGAGCTACTTTCGCTTGGTGCAAATAACCGGAGTCGAACCGGTGCCCCCGGGCCTCTGCCCGGCGCTCTGCCACTGAGCTACATCCGCCCCCCGACCTCGTGCATCCGGCTCCGGCATACGGGGGCCGCAGGGCGGTCCGCACCGGGGGAGGCTCACGAGCTCCACCCTTAGGCGCTCGGTGCCCTTGATCGGGAGGGGCCGAATGCACCGAATCGCAGTTCCCGATCAAGCCGTTGGTGTCCGAAGCGCGTGATCATCTGTCACACTGTTGCATCAGCGCCGCGACCTAAAGAGCACGCTGCGGCCCTGTCGCATCAAATTTACGAGATCGAAATTGCATTCCGCCTCCCTTGTTATAGGCTTATTGAAGGCGGCCGTGGAGAGCCGTCACTTTTGGTGAAGGCAGGACTGATGTGCAGGGCTACGGAGCTGCTCGGGCAGCTTAACGACGACGAACGCCGCTCTCTGCGCCAAATCGGGCGCGCTGGGGATGGCGACATCCCCCATGACCATGCGGAGACGCTGCTCCGCCTTGGATTTAGCGAGCTTGTTTGCGGTGCGCCATTGCTGACGCGCCAGGGCAAGCGGGCAGCTCAGCTGCTCGGCGGGTAATCTGCGCCCGAGGTTGGCTTAGAGCCGGTCGCGCAGGGCGTACCAAGTCATCGCGGCGGCCATGAGCGGGGCGCGGAACCAGTCGCCCCCTGGGAAAGCAGGGGTCGGCAGGCGTGAGAGTAGATCCCAGCGCTCTGCCCGCCCGAGCAGCGCTTCGGCAGCGATCTTGCCACCCATCGTCGCCATATGGACCCCCGAGCCAGACCAACCGGAGATCGCAAGAACCCCGCCACCCAGATCCTGAAAGGCTGGCATTCGGGTCAATGTGATAGCCAGCGTCCCGCCCCAAGCATGGGTGAAAGGCACCGCGGCGAGATCGGGATAGATCTCGCGCATCGCCCGGCGCACGAGCCCCTCGATGTCGCGCGGAAACCGTCGGCCATAGCTCTCCCCGCCCCCCCAGAGAAGCCGCCCGCAAGGGGTTACGCGGAAGTAGTTCACCACGAATTTCGTGTCGCAGACGCAGGCGCCACTGCGGTTGATGCGGTCGATGGTCTCAGCGGGCAGGGGGGCGGTGGCCGCGATGAAGTTGTTGATCGGCATCGAGCGTCGCTGAACCTCAGGGGCGAGGCCGTCGATATAGCCGTTGCAGGCCAAGAGAATATGGGGCGCCCGCACGCTGCCCTCGCGTGTCCGCACCTGGCCCGGCGCGACTGCCGTCACCAAGCTGCGCTCATGCAGCACAGCACCGGCTGCCGTCGCCGCTGAGCCCATCCCGATCGCGAGCTTCAGCGGGTGAAGATGACCCTCGTCGGGTATGAGGACACCGCCATGATAGCGCTCGGATCCGATCGCCTCGGCCAGCTCGACCCGGGAGAGCGGGCGCATGCGCTCGTAGCCGTAGTGCCGGGCGGCCGCCTCGGGCCAGTCCGCCAACGCCCTTGCGTCCGACCGCCGCCAGGCCGCGATGATCCGACCGTCGCGCAAATCGCAGTCGATGTCGTGTTTGGCGACGAGCCCGCGCACGAGCCGGTTCGCGGCGACCGCGATCTCCCAGACCTTGCGGGCATCCGCAGGCCCGATGGCGCGGACATAGTCGTCCATCTCGGCCCGAGGACCGAGCCCGAGCTGCCCGCCATTGCGCCCCGAGGCGCCCCAACCCACGCGATTGGCTTCGAGCAGCCGCACCGACAACCCGGCCTCGGCGAGATGGAGCGCGGCAGACAGCCCGGCATAGCCGCCGCCCACGATGCAGACATCAGCGCTGACATCCCCGGCCAGAGGCGGATGGTCGGGCAGGGGTCCGGCGGTTTCGGCATACCAGGAGCGGGCATGCGCGCCCGCCTGATCGTTTTCGGTCAAATAGCCCATCGGTGCGCTCACCCCAGATCGGGGGCGGTCTCCTTAAACGTCGGATGGACAGACATTCGCGCCCACCAGTCCGCCACCCCCGGCACCGCGGAAAGCCGGTCCCAGTCGGGCGTCAGCGCCGAGTACGAGAGGATCGGGCCGAGCAACATATCGGCGAGGCTGAGTTGCTCCCCAGCGATCCACGGCGCGTCGCCCTTGATCTGCATAACGAGCTTCAGGAGCGTCTCGCCCGCGGAGAGAGGCGCGGCATGGGCTGCGTCGTCCTTGCCGCCGATGAAGTCGGGAAAGAGGTGGTAAGCGGCCGCCTGTATGAGATTTGGGTAGCCGTAATTGTCGATCAGCCCGAACGCCATGTTCATCCGAGCGCGGTCCGTCGCGGTCTCCGGCGTGAAAGACGGCCCCTCGCGCGCCTCATCGAGATACCGCAGGATCGCGTCCGTCTGCATCAGCCGCATGCCGTCAATGTCGAGCACGGGCACCTTGCCGAAAGGGTGGCGCGCAAGATGCTCCTCGGTGCGGGTCTCCCCGGTCAGCACGTTGACCGGCACATGGTCGTAGGCGACCCCCTTCTCCGCCAGCATCATCCGAACGCTGCGCACATAGGTCGATCCGTCGAAGCCGTACAGAACGGTGGTCTCGCTCATCTCGGAGCTCCTTTGCCTGAGAGCCGCTGCGGCTTTGGCGATGCGGGCAAGGCCAGCGGCGATGGCCGCGCGACCATGCGGATCAAGATGCCGCGCGAGCGCCGTGCCGTCGAGGGCCAGATGGGCAACCGCATGGCCGACAGCCACAGCGGCGGCGGCGAGCTGACCGTGGGTCAGGTTCCAATCCGCGGGCGGGCGGTGAACCACACGATTGCGCAACTCGGCTAGGGCTTCGATCCGGGCGACATCTTCGGGGCTTGGGGCAAGCGGCGGGGAGGCGCGCATCTCGAGCGTGGAGCAGACCCGGCGAAACAGCGCATCGAAGCCTGCGATCCGCCGAGGGCCGTCGCGCGCCTCCTCCCGGCCCTCGCGCGGCTCCCGGCCGAACACGCCGCGACCGCCGATGCGGCCATCGCCCCGGCTCACTGCAGCCTCGGACGACAGGGCGGCAAGACAAGCCGTCTGCAACAGCGCGTGAAGACCCACCACCGCCCATTTCGCCGCGCCGTCCGCCTCTCGGCAGCGGTCCAGCTGCTCCGCCGCGAACACGACGGTCGCGACCAGATCCTCGGCCGGCGTCGGCGCGATGGTGGGCCCTGGGCTCACAGCTCCCCGGCGGCGCGCTTTTGAGCCTGGAGATCGTCGAGGGTCTTCGCCGCCCGCGCCACGAGAAGATCCACCTCCGCCTCCGTGATGCAGAGCGGCGGCGAGATCAGCAGCGTGTCCCGGGTCGCGCGCATGATAAGTCCGTTCGCCAACGAGAGCTCGCGCGCCTCGAGCCCGGTCCGCCCCTCATCGGCAAAACGCCGGCGCCTGGCCTTATCCGCCACCAGCTCCAGCGCGCCGATAAGGCCGACCATGCGCGCCTCGCCGACGAGGGGATGTGCGCCCAGCGCCATCCAGCGCTCCTGGAAATAGGGGCCGATGTCGTCGCGCACCCGCTCCACGAGCCGCTCTTCGCGCAGGATCCTCAGATTGGCCAGCCCCGCCGCGCAGGCCGCCGGGTGCCCCGAATACGTATAGCCATGGGCGAACTCGCCGAGCTTCTCGAGCACGGGCTCCGCCACCTTGTCGGAGATCAGCACCCCCCCCATGGGCACGTAACCGGAGGTCATTCCCTTCGCGATGGCCATCAGATCGGGGCGGATCCCGAAAGTCTCCGAGCCCCACCAATTGCCGGTGCGCCCGAAGCCGCAGATCACCTCGTCGGCGACCAACAGGATCTCCCGGTTGTCGCAGATGCGCTGGATCTCCGGCCAGTAGCTCTCGGGCGGGACGATCACCCCGCCCGCCCCTTGGATCGGCTCTGCGATGAAGGCGCAGACATTCTCCTCGCCGATTCGGTCGATCGCGGTCTCGAGCTCGCGGGCGCGGCGCAGGCCGAAGTCGTGCGGGCTCTCGCCGGGCTCCGCCTCGCCGAACCAATAGGGCTGGCCGATATGGTGCACGCCCGGGATCGGCAGGCCCGACTGCACATGCATCCAACTCATGCCCCCCAGCGAGGCAGAGGCGACGGAAGAGCCGTGATAGCCGTTCTTTCGCGCGATAAACGTCTTCTTCTTCGGCTTGCCCATCACGTCCCAGTAGACGCGGGCGAGGCGGAAGACCGTGTCGTTCGCCTCAGAGCCGGAATTGGCATAGAAGACGCGTGAGAAGCCCTCCGGCATCACCTCCGAGAGGGCCTCGGAAAACTCCGCCGCTGCGGTGTGGGTGCACTGGAAAAACGTGTTGTAATAAGGCAGACGGCGCATCTGCTCATGCACCGCGTCAGCGATCTCGGTCCGCCCGTAGCCGGCATTGACGCACCAGAGCCCGGCCATCCCGTCGATCAAGCGGGCGCCCTCGCTGTCGGTCAACCACACCCCCTCGCCGGAGACCCAGACCCGGGAGCCGCGGGCATTGACCTGCGCCATATCCGATTGGGGATGCCAGTGATGGGCCGCGTCCATCGCCTGATAGTCGCCGGTTGGGCGCAGATTTGGGGTGATGTTCATTGACACGTGTCCTTGTCCTGAGGGACCGGGGTGCAGAGGAGCCGGCGCAACCCGGCTACTGGGATTGCGCTGAAGGGTGGAGGCGCGACCCGCGGGCGTCAAGGCCGGGTCTTCGGTGTGGCAAGCTTGGGGGCGCTTGCCCGGACTGCTCCGCTGTGTTCTTGAGGGATCAGCTGAGGAGTCCTAAGATGACCGGTAACCAAGAGCCGCTAGAACACCGCCTCGATCCGGCGCGCGGGATCGGCCACCGTCACCACTGTCCCACCTGGTCCGGCACGACGAGCTTTTGCCGTCTGCCCTTGGCGCAGTCAGCGGCCGGGATGGATCTCGCCATCGTGGGCCTGCCGGCGGACAGCTTCGTCTCCAACCGACCAGGCACCCGCTTCGGCCCGCGGGCAATCCGGCAAGCCTCGGCGATCATGGCCTGGCAGCGCCCCTGGCCCCACGCGACCGACCCCTTCGATGCGCTCAAAGTATGCGATTGGGGGGACGTGGTGTTCGACTATGGCCGGCCCGCGACCATTGCGAGCGAGATCGAGGCGGCGCTCCGCCAGATCCACCAGGCCGGGGCGGCGACCTTGTCCCTCGGCGGCGACCATTTCGTCAGCCTGCCTTGCCTTCGCGCCCATGCCGCGCGCCACGGGCCTCTCGCGCTCGTCCAGTTCGACGCCCATTCCGACATTTGGGGTACGCCCGGCCAGGAGCAGGCGCGCTTCGACCACGGCACGATGATGCGCGTGGCGGCCGAAGCCGGACTGGTCGATCCTGGCGCGTCGATCCAGGTGGGCTTGCGAAGCAGCAATGACGATCCGATGGATTTCGCGCAGATCGACGCCCGCGCCGTTCACGAGCGGGGGATCTCGGCGGTTGCGGAGGCGGTGCGCGCGCGGGTTGGCGCGCGCCCGGTCTATCTGTCCTTCGACATCGACTGTCTCGACCCGGCCTTCGCGCCCGGCACCGGCACACCGGTTTGCGGCGGGCTCGCCAGCTGGCAGGCGCTGGAGATCTTGCGCGCCTTGAGCGGCATCCGCCTTGTCGGCATGGACGTGGTCGAGGTTTCGCCGCCGTTCGACCATGCCGAGATCACCGCGCTCGCTGGAGCGACGGTGGCGGTCGAACTGATTTGCCTGTTCGCCGCGGCGCCCCGCCCATGAGCTTCGCGGCAGCCTTGGCCGGCCTTCTGGAGCGCCATCCTGAGATCGAGGCGGCCGAGGTCTTTGTTGTCGATCTCAACGGGCTGGCGCGGGGCAAACGGATCCCGGTGGCCAAATTGGCTGCGCTCGCGCAGGGCAAGGTCCGCATGCCGGTGTCGTCGCTCGGGCTCGACGTCTTCGGCGCGGATGTGCCCGAGAGCGGGATCGCGATCGAGCGTGGCGATCCGGACGGCGCCCTTGTTCCCGTCGCCGAGACCCTGACACCGATGCTTTGGGCCGCTCGGCCGACCGCCCAGGTCATCTGCTCGTTGACCGAGGCTGATGGCGGCCCCTGCGCCTATGATCCGCGAACGGTGCTCGCTCGGCTTGTCGACCAGGCGGCGGCGCAGGGCCTGCGGGCGACCATGGCGTTCGAACTGGAGTTCTACCTGATCGACCCGGCCGCCCCCGCCCCACCCGCGCCGCTGGGCCATGACCGCGCGCAGATCTACGAACTCGAGCGGTTGCGCGCCTTCGAGCCGGTGATGGCCGGGATCGAGCGGGCGGCCGCGGCCTGCAACGCGCCGGTCGAGACGGCGATCTGCGAGTTTGGGCCCGGCCAGTTCGAGCTTAATCTGGGGCATGTGGCGTGCCCGCTGACCGCAGCCGACCGGCTTGTGCTGCTGCGCCGCGCGATCCGCGGGGCCGCCCGGGCGGCAGGGTTAGATGCCAGCTTCATGGCCAAACCCTATGGCGACCAAGCGGGTTCGGGGCTGCATCTCCATGTGTCGCTCGAGGGGCCGTCGGGCGCGCTCTTCGACGCCGGCGGCGGGCCTGTCCCCGCCGCAGCCGCGGGCCAGGCGCTCGCCGGCTTGTGCGCAACAATGCCTGAGGCGATGCTTGTCTGGGCGCCCCATGCGAACTCTTACCGGCGGTTCATGCCAGGCTCCTACGCGCCGCTTTGTGCTGCATGGGGGCTGGACAACCGAGGGGCGGCGCTGCGGATGCCGGAGACCTCTGGCCCGGGGGCGCGGATCGAGCACCGGGTTTCGGGGGCCGACGCCAATCCGTATCTCGTTGCGGCGGCGGTTTTGGCGGGCGTGCTCGACGGACTTGAGGCCGCTGCCCCGCCGCCGCCGCCGGTGACAACCGAGGCCGTGCCGGCCGATGGCCGGGCGCTGCCTCTCACCTGGGCCGAGGCTGAGCGCCGCTTCTGCGACAGCGCCGCGTTCCGGGCCCGAATGGGCAGTGATCTCGTTCGGGTCTTTGCCGCGATGAAGCGCCAAGAGCGGGCGACGCTTCTGGCCCGGGTCAGCGATGTGGAGTACGCTGCTTACCTTAGGACGGTCTGAGACGCGGAGGGTCCGATGTCTGCCGAGCCTGCCCCCGCCGCGCCGCGGATCCAATACCTCGCGCGCATTGAGGACATCGACCAGATTACCTTCTCCGACGGGCTCGCGGCGGTCGAGGTGCCGGCGGAGTTGCTGCCCGATCTGCCGCTCGTGAACGACAGGCGGCTGCCCGGCCCGCGCCTTGCCCGGGTGATCGCTTCCATGCGGTCCCATGGCTATGCCTCGACCGCGCCGATCATTTGCCGCATCGGGATGAAGGGGCGTTGGGTGGTTCTTGATGGCGGACATCGGATCACCGCGGCCCGGATCTTGATGCGCTCCTGTTTGTCGCGACTGTTGGGGCGCCGGCTCGGCACGCTTTACTTCTTGCTCTACACCACGGAGGGAAGCTGGAAGAAGGTGCGTCGCATCGCCGGCACGGGACTGTGAGCCCAACACGCCTTCGGCAGAGCGCGCGCTCGCCCCGCGGTTGTCAGCGATGGGTGATCTGCTAGTTTGTGAGCCCTAAATCGGGAGAGTCGCGCGGGTTTGTGATCGCTGCGCGTCCGCCCCCCGGCGCGCTATCTGGGAGCAGGCGATGAAAAGGACGGCACCTTGGTTCGCGACGATTGGCGTGGCGGTCGCATTTGCTTGGATGGCGCCGGGTTGGGCCGGTGCGCAGACACAGCCGCAAACACAGTCGATTAGTTGCGGCGGGTTCTACCAGGTGGAGCGTGGCGACACCTTGCGCGAGATCGCGATTGCCGCCTATGGCGAGGGAAATTACGAGGCGATCTTCGACGCCAACACCGATATCCTCGCCACGCCGCAGCTTTTGCTCGTCGGACAGCAGCTGTTCATCCCCTGCCTGGACGGCTCCGGGCCCCGTACGCGCGCGGAGGCGGAGGCCGAGGATCAGCCGATCCTGGACGACGCCCAGGTCCTGCGGCCGCCCGAGTTTGACAGCGCCAATCTGGCCCTGCCGGCCACTCTGCCGCAGATCGACGACGAACCTCCGTTTTTCGAGGGGGCGGGTGATCCCGATGGCGACGGGTTCGTAGAGCTGCCGCCAAGGCCCGACAACTTGCCTGTGACGCCTGGGGAGGCAGACGGGTCCGCGGCGGATGTCGATGCCCTCGCCGCGCGCCTGCAACCGCAACCGGGGACGGACACCGAGACGGAGGCGGTCGAACCGACCGAAGCGCCGGCGCAAGCGGCTGCCACCGCCCCTCAGCGCCAGCCCTCTCAGACGCCGACCGCACCGGAGCCGGATGTCGCGGCACTGCAGCCGGCGCCTGTCGCGGGCGGTGTCCAGCCCATCCCTCCCGCGGGTGGCATCCAGCCCACCCCGGCGGCGGGCGGTGTCCAGCCCGGCCCAGCCGCGGCGCAACCTCAGCCGACGGTGACAGCGGCGCTGCAGCCGGCGCCTGCCGCGGGTGGCATCCAACCCACCCCTGCCGCGGGTGGCATCCAGCCAACCCCGGCGGCGGGTGGCATCCAACCCACCCCTGCCGCGGGTGGTGTCCAGCCCGGCCCAGCCGCGGCGCAACTTCAGCCGACGGAGACGGCAGCGCTGCAGCCGGCGCCTGCAGCAGGTGGCATCCAGCCCGGCCAAGACTAAACTCAACCTCAGCCGACGGTGCCGGCAGCGCTGCAGCCTGCGACTGACGCGGGTGGGCTC
>JBHJGY010000061.1:0-62290 GCA_050331335.1 Pikeienuella sp. | reverse complement strand
CACTGTCTCGGCTGGAAGCGGGCGCGGTTGCGCCTTTCCAGTATCTCGAAATTGTCTCGGCGACCCTTCTCGGTTGGGCGATTTTCGGCGATTTTCCCGATGCACTGACCTGGACGGGGACAGCGCTGATCGTCGGCGCCGCGCTCTACGTCTTCCACCGCGAGCGCCGAGCGGGAGGGTGAGCGGCGTGTTTTTGGGGGAGCACGCTTGGCAACCGCAGATTGAGAAGGCCGCAATCGTCGCCCGCTTGACAATCCGGAATCGCGATCTGCCCGTCCATCGCCAGGTCTCGCGACGTCAATTTCCGCAAAGGCCATCCGCAAAAACCTTGCGCGCACCCAATCGTTAAAGCTGCCTCGCCGTTGCGAGGCGCGAAACCGCCAGCATTTCTGTTGTTCGACTGCGACAAGCCGCTGCAAACGTTAACTGCCCTTGCGCACTCAACCGGAAATTGGGATTGTCCGAATCACGGGTTGAGGCCATGACAACTCCGGGCGTTCGCCGGGGCGGTTTAGTGGAGAGTGAGGGGCAACTGTCATGCTTGACAAGATCGAACGCTTGATCTTCAAGTTTGCTCGTGAAATCGAACCTACCAACGATGACCGTCTTTCGGCGGCCTGAGGGATCCTTGAGGAGCCCTTACGCATGCGATCGGTGGGGAGCCGGGCACGATCGAGTTCAAATCTCACGCCAGTCCCCCTTATGCGGAACGACCACGACCCATCTCTGATCCAACTCAAAAAGGAACCTAGACATGCTCGACACCATCGAAAGCCTGATCAGTGACTTCGTTGACGAGTTCGACTTCGACAACGAAGACCTTCCGTCGGACGTTGCGGAGCTCTTTAACACCCTCGGCATCTCGGTTGCGAACGACGCCGAGTTCACTCTTGGTGAAAGCGACGAAGACGGCGTCGATATCGAGAGCTCGCTCAGCACCGAGTTTTCTTATGACGGTATCTTCTTCGACATCAAATTCGGCGTTGCGCTTGATGGATATTTGACCCAGGATCAGCCTGGCGATAACTCCGGCTTCTTCGGTGTGACCGCGAGCGCTGGCGGTTCGATCCAGTTCCTCGGCACCGAGGCGGTTCCTTTTGGCCCGGGCGAGGACTTCGCCGGCACCGGGTTCACCTTCGAGAACCCGCTCTTCAACTTCTTCGGCGACGACGTCGCCTGAGCATCCCCTGCCATGCTCGGGGCTTAGCGCCCCGCGGGCAGACGATGCAGGTCTCGTGTGCCCCCCGGAGTTTCAACCGGGGGGCCGCTCTCAAAACTCTCGGCCTTCACTTGAGATTATGACGGTCGGATCGCGTTCTGCGACATCCGCCTGCTTCTTTTTGTTAGGGGTTCGCGTCGATTACGTCGCGCATACGGATCAAACCCAAAAGCCGGCGCGTCCCAGACGCAGTCCCTAAGCGGGAAGCTTGCGCTAAGGGCTCGAAATGCCGAGCCTTGTTGACGTGGTCGACATCTTCGCCGGCCCGGACGGCAGCCTCGCCCCATTCGGCGGCGAAGCGCGCGAGCTCGACCCCGGTTGTGACCAGGCCGATCGGCCTTGAGTTCGACACTGCCTTCGCGGTGTGAGCCCAGCCTGAGCGGGCTCCGCGCCGAAGCCTGTCCGTGATCACCGGTGGCCAACCCGGCCACCGACGCCCGCCTTGCCCGCGCCTCGCCATCAGCCGTCCGCGAGCCGGGTCTCGATCGTAACCTCGCTCTCGAGCGTTCGATGAACCGGGCACCTGTCGGCGATCTCCAGAAGGCGCGCGCGCTGGGCGGCATCGAGCTGGCCTTCCAAGCGGATCACGCGGCGGAACCGGTCGATCCGGCCCTCCGCGGTCTCGCAAGCAGCGCAGTCCTCCGCATGGATCTTGTCGTGCTCGACATCGACGCAGACATCCTCGAGCGGCCAGCCCTTGCGCCGAGCATACATCCGGATCGTCATCGCCGTACACGCGCCGAGACCAGCCGAGACCAGGCCGTAAGGCGAGGGCCCAAGATCGGTGCCGCCATGGCTTTTGGGCTCGTCCGCGACCAGGCTGTGCTGGGGGCCAATCCGGATGTCTTGCAGGAAGCCGCCCGGATCCGCCTCGCAAACCCTGACAACACGCTCGGCGGGACGCTCCGGTTCCGGCGCGACGGACAAATACCGTTCCGACCAAGCCTCGATCACCCGCGCCGCATAATCGGCATCGGCGGCCCGGGTCAGCAAGTGGTCCGCGTCATCGAGGGTGACGAAGCTCTTGGGATGTTTGGCCGCTTGGAAAATCTCCGCCGCGTTCTCGATCCCGACCTGAGCGTCCCGCGGTGCGTGGAGGACAAGAAGCGCGGCCTTCAGCCCTGCCACCCGTTCGGCAATCCGTTGCCCCTCCACATCTTCCACGAAGCCGCGGCCAATGGTGAACTTTCGTCCTGCAAGGTTGACTTCGGCCTGCCCGTCGGCCCGGATCGTCTCGAGCGCTGCGCCGAAATTGTGCAGCACATGGCCGGGATCGGCCGGCGCGCCGATGGCGACCACTGCCCGCACGCTGGGGATCTCGCCCGCCGCCGCCAGCACTGCGGCGCCGCCCAGTGAATGGCCGATCAGGATCTGCGGCGCCATCCCGCGTGCCTCGAGCGCCCCCGCGGCCGCGACCAGATCCCCCACATTCGAGGTGAAGCCGGTGCTGGCGAACTCGCCCTGGGAATGCCCCAACCCCGTGAAGTCGAAGCGCAGCACCGCGATGCCAGCCGCCGAAAGCCGGCCCGCGATCCGGCGCGCCGCGGCGATGTCCTTGCCACAGGTGAAGCAGTGGGCGAAGAGCGCTGCCGCCTTGGGCCGTCCCGGCGGCGTGTCGAGCCGTGCGGCCAACCGCGCCCCGCCATGTCCTTCGAAATCGAGCTTCTCGGTCCGCATGCCATTCCCCTTCGCTGGTCATCGCCCGAGCATAGCACGCGGCGGGCGAAACCGCTTGCGTCCGGCGCGGGCCTCGCTAGGCTGCCGGCCGACAGTCGTGGCGCGCGCGCGAGCATCGCAGATGCGCAGCCTTCCCGAGTACGGAGCCCCTTTTGAGCGATCAGGACAGCTTCATTCGCGAGGTGACCGAGGAGGTGCGGGCTGACCGCATGTTCCGCCTCTGGAAGCGTTATGGACCCTTCGTGATCGGAGGGATTGTTGCCATCGTCGGGGCCGCCGCGATCTGGGCCTGGCTGGAAGCCCGGGCAGCCGAGGCGGCGCGGGAGCGTGGCGGCGCCTTCTTGCGCGCCGAGCCAGGCGTTGCTGGAGCCGAGGCGGTGCTTGCCGAGCTCGACGGCCCTTCCACGACCGTCGCGCGACTGGCGCTTGCCCGTGCACAGAGCGAGGCTGGCGAGAGGGAGGCCGCGCTGGAAACCTACCGCAGCATCGCCGAGGACGCGCGACTGCCCCGCAGCTATGCCGATCTCGCTGCGCTCGAGGCCGCCCGAATTGCCGCGCCCGGTCTGCCGCTTGCGGAGGCGGAAGGCGCGCTTGCAGGGATCACGGCGGAAGGCGCGCCCTATCGCGCCCTGGCACTCGAGCTTCGCGCAGCCCTCCGGCTCAACGCGGGCGATCGCTCCGGCGCCGTGGCCGATCTTAGGGCAATTCTCGAGACACCCGGGCTGACGCGATCCCTCAACATCAGGGCGCGGCAGATGCTGGCGGTCCTCGGCGCGGAGGCGACAGACCCGGCTGGCCAGCCCGCCACGGAGCTTCCTGAAGCGGTAAGGTCTGAAGGGGCGAGCGATGTCAACTGAGGCGAAACTGGTCCGGCATCCCGGCGCCCCCGAGATCAGATCTGGGCGCAGCTGTCTCGCGGCCCTGTTGGCAATGGTTGTTGGTCTTGGCGGCTGCGGGCTCTTCGACGACGAAGAGCGGCTGGAGGGCGCCCGCCTGCCAGTTCGGGGCGCCCTTGCGGAAACCGGTGGCCAGCAAGTGATCGAGCGGGCATTGCCGCCCGCGGTGCCTGTTTCTGCCTGGACCCAGACCGGGGCGAACGCCGCCCATAACGGCGGCCACATCGCCGGACCAACCGGGCTGTCGCTGATCTGGCGGGCCGATGCAGGCACGGGCGCGAGTTCCGACGGCTTGATCACCTCGGCGCCGGTGTCGGACGGCAATCGTGTCTACACCCTCGATGCGGCGGCCGAGATCCGCGCCTTCGACGCCGCCACAGGATCCGTTATCTGGACCGCGAACCTCGTGCCCAACGAGGAAGAGGACGGCGAGGAAGGTTTCGGCGGGGGGCTGGCGCTCGACGGCGACCGGCTCGTCGCAACAACTGGCTTCGGCGAGGTGCTGGCGCTGTCGGCTGCAAGCGGGGAAGTCCTTTGGCGGCGGGCCTTCGGCGCGCCGTTTCGCGCAGGACCGGCGGTCGCGGCGGGCCGCGTTCTCGCGGTGACCCGGGCGAGCCAGGGCTTTGCGCTCGACCTCACCGACGGGACAGTGCTCTGGCGGGTCCAGGGCGTCGGTGCCGATGCAAGTTATCTCGGCGGGGCGAGCCCGGCCCTAGGCGGCGGCGCCGCCGTGGTGCCCTTCGCCTCAGGTGAGCTTGTGCTGCTCGACGCGCTGGGCGGCCGGCAAGTGTGGAACGCGGTCATCACCGGCGGACGCCGCGGGCTCGCGCGCTCGGCGATCACCGATCTCACCGGAGACCCGGTCCTGATCGGCCCGCTTGTCGTCTCAGCCAATCAGAGCGGGCGCACCGCAGCCCTCGATGCCCGCACGGGGCGGCGCGTCTGGACCCGACGGATCGGGGCGACCGCACCGATCTGGGCCGCCGGCGACAGCCTTTGGATGGTCTCTGACACCGCAGATCTTCTCCGTCTCGATGCGCGCACCGGTCAGACGCTGTGGGAGCGGGCGCTCCCGGCATTCGAAGACGAGGAGGACCGGGAGGACCCGATCACCTATTCCGGGCCCGTTCTGATCTCGGGGCGTATCATGGTCACCGACAGCCTGGGACAGATCTGGTCCTTCGACGCGGTGACTGGCGCAGGCGATGTCGCAGCCGAATTGTCCGGCGGCTCGCTCACGGGGGCGATTGTCAGCGGCGACCGGCTTTTCGTGCTCGACGACGACGCGACGCTCCACGCCTTCCGCTAAGCGCCCCCGTGCACTGAGGCCCCGTGCACTGAGGCCCCGGGCCACGCCTTGCCCGATCGACGGCACCGGGATATGGCGTCCCATGCCGTTCTCGCTCGCCATCATCGGACGCCCCAATGTGGGGAAGTCGACGCTGTTCAACCGGCTGGTCGGCAAACGGCTGGCGCTCGTGGATGACAGGCCGGGCGTCACCCGCGATCTGCGCGAGGGCGAGGCAAGGCTCGGGGATTTGCGCTTCACCGTGATCGACACGGCAGGGCTCGAGGAAGCCACCGATGAAAGCCTGCCCGGCCGAATGCGCCGACTGACCGAACGGGCGATGGGCGAGGCGGATCTGTGCCTTTTCCTTATCGACGCACGCGCTGGCGTAACTCCCCTCGACCGCAGTCTCGCCGAACTCCTCAGAAAACGCGGTCGCGATGTCCTGCTCGCCGCCAACAAGGCCGAGGGGCGCGGCGGCGAGGCCGGCCTCTACGAGGCGTTCGAGCTCGGCCTGGGCGAGCCGATCGCGCTCTCCGCCGAGCATGGCGAAGGAATGGGCGATCTGCTGGCTGCCCTCGCGCCCCATGCCGAGCGCCTCGCAGAGGCCGCGGCCGAAGCTGCACGGATCCCAGGCGCGGACGATGATCCATTGGCCGAGCGCCGTCCGATGCAGATCGCAATCACCGGTCGGCCGAACGCGGGCAAATCGACCCTGGTCAACACGATCCTCGGGGACGACCGCCTGCTTACGGGTCCCGAGGCGGGCATCACCCGCGACGCCATCGCCCTCGACGTCACCTGGGGCGGTCGCGCCTTTCGCATCGCCGACACAGCCGGCTTGCGCAAGAAGGCGAAGGTCACGGAGCAGCTCGACCGCCTCTCGACCCAAGACGCCCTGCGTGCGATCCGCTTCGCCGAGGTTGTGGTGGTTCTGATGGATGCGGACAACGCCTTCGAGACCCAGGATCTCCGCATCGCCGATCTGGCCGAGCGGGAAGGCCGCGCGGTGATCCTCGCCGTCAACAAATGGGACGCGGTGGAGGACAAGCAGGAGATGCGCCGGGAGCTGGTGGCCGAGGCCGAGCGGCTCCTGCCCCAGCTCAAAGGCGCGCCGCTCGTGACGATCTCGGGGCTCACCGGCCGCGGTCTCGACCGACTGCGCGAGGCGATCGAGCGGATGCACGAAGTCTGGAACCGCCGCGTCACGACGGCGAAGCTCAACGACTGGCTTGCCCGCGCCCTTGCCGAACATCCGCCTCCCGCGCCGTCAGGCCGACGGATCAAGCTGCGTTACATCACGCAAGTGCGCACGCGTCCTCCGGGTTTCGTGGTGATGTGCTCCCGGCCAGAGGCGCTCCCGGAGAGCTATACCCGTTACCTCGTCAACGGGCTGAGGCGGGATTTCGGTCTCGAAGGTGTGCCGCTCCGCCTGCACATGCGCAAAGGCGAGAACCCCTACGCGAAGACCTGAAAGGCCAATCTTACCTGTACGGCCACAGCCTCAGCCTCTCCCGCACAAAAATGGGCTTTATGCCCATATTGATGTTGACACGACGGTGCAGCAAACCCATAACGGGCTTGCGAATGGGCTTATCACCCATTTTACCAAGGAGAGCGACATGGCTAACTCGACCCTCTTTACCCGCAACCTCATCGGCACCCTGGAGTCTCGCGACGGCGATGGCGTGCCCTTCACCCTTCTCGGCACAGAGCTGGACAGCTTCTGGACCGACCTGACAAGCTTCGGCTCCCGGATCGAGGAGCGGCGCGAGAACCTCGACGACCTGCGCGGCCTTTCGGGCGACCCTGAAAAGGTCGAAGGCTCCGACCTGGATGCGTCCGAAAACTTCGACCTCACGCAAAACGAGGACGGCACCCTGAATGTCTCGGGCCCCAAGCGCAGTTTCGAGACCGAGCGTTCCGTCGAGGCGGAAATCAACGGTTTCGCCGATCTCGGCCAGGCCCTGCGCGACCGCGTCGAGGAAATGCGCGGCCGGATCACGGAGGTGCAAGACCGCATCGAAGAGCTCCGCGGCGAGCTTGACGAACTGCGCGGTCTCACCGGCGACACGGACCGGCTCGAAGGCTCCGACCTCGATGCCTCCGAGGATTTCGACCTGAGCCAGAACGAAGATGGGACCCTCGTCATCACCGGCCCGAACAACAGCTTCGAGACCAACCGCCCCATCGATGAGGAGATCGACGGCTTCGAGGATTTGGGCGACACCATCCGCGACCGGGCGGATGATCTGCGCTCTCGCCTCGACGAGGCCCGCGAGAATTTCGAGGAGCTGAAGGCGGGCAGCGGCGACCCTGATGCGCTCGAGACCTCCGACTTCGACGCGTCGGAGAGCTATGAAGTGCGCGCCTCCGAAGACGGCGACGTGGTGCTGGTCGGGCCGAACCGAGAGGTGGAGACGCAGATCCCCTTCGGCGAAGACACCGACAGCTTCGTCGAGGTCCAAGCGTGGATCGAGGCCGACCTCGAGGCTCTCATGGCCCTCGAAGGCGATGAGGACGCCTTGGAAGCCGCCGATCTCGACGCTTCGGAAGACTACTTCATCACCCAGTCCACAGACGGCAACGTCGTGATCAACTACATTGATCGCGCCTACGAGACGCAGATCGCGTTCTCCGAAGAGACCGACAGCTTCGTCGAACTGGCGCAGTATGTGGTGGACGAGATCAGCTCCGAGGTCGACGGGTTCCTCGGCTGATAGCGTTGATTGGGGCGACGACCGTTGCCCCTTTCCGGTCGTCGGCGGCGCCTGTGTCCCCCCCGGGCGCCGCCACTCCGATCAAAACCTGTCGAGCATGGCAAAAATCCGCCACGGGCCCGTTGGGCTTTCAGCCAGTGGCCCGTCGGGCTTTCAGCCAGTGGCCCGTCGGGCTTTCAACCAGCCTTCGCCACGTCCTCCGCCTCGAAAGGCACCCCTGGTGCATCCTTGGCTGGGCGGATCACGAGCGAGGTCTTCACAGAAGCCACATTGGGCGCGACCGTGAGCTGATCGGTGAGGAACGACTGGAAGCTCGCGAGATTTGGCGCCATGCATTTCAGCAGAAAGTCGATCTCGCCATTGAGCATGAAGCACTCGCGCACCATCGGCCAGGCCCGCGCTCGGTCTTCGAAAGCTGCAAGATCCTCCCCCGCCTGACTCTTGAGCGAGACCATCGCAAAGACCATGACCTCATAGCCGAGGGCGCGGGCGTTGACGCGCGCATGGTAGCCCTCGATAAACCCTGCATCCTCCAATGCCCGTACCCGCCGCAAGCAAGGCGGCGCGGATATCCCAACCCGGCGCGAGAGCTCGACATTCGTCATGCGCCCGTCGCCTTGAAGCTCGGTGAGGATTTTGCGGTCGATTTGGTCGAGCTTGTGTCCGGTCATCGGGATCCTCGGCGGAGGGCGCGCGCGACGGCGCGAAGGGGTTGCGGAACCTCTATGCCAGCCGAGCGGAAAAGGCCATAAGATTGCGACGGGGCGCAAGAAATGAAAAATCCAGGCTGGCGCAGGCCTTGCGCGATTTGGGCGATCTCAGACGGCCGGGCTGGAAACCGGGCACAGGCGCTCGGCCTGGCGGAAGCGCTCGGACGGCGCCTGGGCCCGGGCGGCGCCGAGATCTCCGAGCGGGCGGTGACGCCCACGCGGCTTGGGGCGGCACTCCCCGCAGGCCTGTGGCACGCCCTCGGCCGGCACATGCCGCGGATCCTTGATGTTACCTATGACGGCGCCGGGCTCGGCCCGCCTTATCCGAAGATCGCCGTCGGCGCGGGGCGCAGGGTCGCGCCGCTCGTCGCAGCGCTCAGGCGCCACGGGGTCAGCGCTGTCCAGATCCTCGCCCCGCAAATGCCACTTTCGGCCTTCGACGCGGTCGTCGCTCCGGCCCATGACGGGCTCGAGGGCCCGGCCGTGATCGAGACCCTGGGGGCGGTCGGCCGGATAACCCGGGAAAGGATCGTCGAAGAGGCGGGCCGCTGGGCGCCGCGGATCAGCCCTCTCCCACCGCCGCGGATCGCGGTGCTGATTGGCGGACCAGGTGGCATGGCGCCCTGGGCGCGCGGCGATGACGCACGGATCACAGCGGCCTTGGGTGGATTGGCAGAAGCCGGCTGGACGCTGCTTGTTACGACCTCAAGGCGCACCCCGGATGCGGTGACGTCCGGGATCACCGCAGCGCTGGCGCGTGGGCCGCATCTCATCCACACCGGCCAGGGCGACAATCCCTACCCCGCCCTCCTCGGTCATGCCGAGGCCGCGCTGGTCACCGCCGATTCGGTCAACATGGCCTCAGAGGCGGCGGCCTCGGGCTTGCCCGTGCATATCCTGGAAGTTGGCGGACTGTCGTCGAAAGCACGGGCCTTCCACGCAGCACTGGCCGACCGGGGCATATCCCGAACTTTCACCGGCGAGATCGGGCGGTGGACCTATCCACCGCTCGCCGAGGCCGATCGGGCGGCCACCCTCCTGATCGAAAAGCTCGCCTTGCCTCAGACAGCCATCACGATTCCCCCCCTGCGCGCCCCATAGTAAAGTGCGTCTGCGCATCGCCAAGGAGTGCCCCCGATGATCCGTCTTCGCCCCGCGCCGCACGCCCTGGCGCTCGCCGTTCTCGTGCTCTGTCTGGGCGCAGCCCTGCCGCATCCGGCAGCCGCGCAAAGCTGGGAACGCAGCTATCTCCTGCAATACCGGAACTGTACACAGGCGAGCTTGCTCAGCTTCGGCGAGGCGACCGAGCGGTTCCCCGGCTATCTCCAACAGCGCCCAACCGGCTGCGGACGCACCTCCTGCTCGTTCCAGTATCTCTCCACGATGAGCCCCAACGCGCTTTTGCAGGCGCTCTATGCGATGATCGAGGGCCAGGGCTATCGGGCACGGATCGGCGTCCAAGGGCTTCGCTACTCGATCACCTGCCTGCCCGGTCGGCGACGCCATCCGGTCCAGGGCGAGGTTGCGCCTCGGGGTTTTGCGGAATTCGAGACCCCGTGCGGCGCCGTGATCGACGCGGTGGGTGACGTTTTGTTCGACTTCGACCGGGCGGATATCCGCACCGATGCGATCCCCACGCTCGTAGCCATCGCGGAGCGCATCCGAGCGATCAAACCCATCGCCGTCGAGATCACGGGCCACACGGATAGCCGTGGCTCTGACGCGTATAACCAGGGGCTCTCCGAACGGCGGGCAGCGGCCGTTGCCGGATATCTGGCGGGGCCGCTCGCGATCTCTGGCACCCAGCTTATGATCCGAGGCTTCGGCGAACGGATGCCGCGCCGACCCAACACCCTACCCGACGGGCGCGACGACCCGATCGGCCGGCAGGCGAACCGCCGCGTGGAGATCTTCCTGCGCACCGGCTCTGGTCCTGTCTGCGTCGGCCCTGGCTATGCCGATCCGGCGAGCTTCATCCCCTTCGGAACGCCCCTACCCTCGCTCAGCCGGCCCGTCCCCGCTCCGCCGCGCCAGATCGCCCCGCGCACCCCCCGGCGTGCGGAACCACCGGTCCGGCCGCTCGACCCATCGCGCTGGTGAGGCGGACCGCGCCCTTGGCGGCGACGCGCCCGTTCTCTATCTCTGAATGAGCCGCAGAGGAGAGCACCCATGGCCACCGCCGCCAAGCCAGCCCCGCGCCGCGTCAAGCTGCTGATCATCGGCTCCGGGCCCGCCGGCTACACCGCCGCCGTTTATGCCGCACGGGCGCTGCTCGAGCCTGTGCTGATCCAGGGTATCCAACCCGGCGGCCAACTCACGATCACCACTGAGGTCGAGAACTGGCCCGGCCACACAACCGTCCAGGGTCCAGACCTGATGGTGCAAATGGAGGCCCATGCGCGTGCGGTCGGGACCGAAATCGTGGCCGATCATGTGATGGCGCTCGATCTGCAGCACCGACCTTTCACCGCCACCTGCGACAGCGGTCAGCTTTGGCACGCGGATGCGGTGATCCTGGCAACTGGTGCCCAGGCGAAATGGCTCGGGCTGCCATCGGAGGAAAAATACAAGGGCTTCGGGGTCTCGGCCTGCGCCACTTGCGATGGGTTTTTCTATCGCGGGCGAGAGGTGATCGTCGTGGGCGGCGGCAATACGGCCGTCGAGGAGGCGCTCTATCTGGCCAATCTCGCCGCGAAGGTGACACTCGTGCATCGCCGGGACAGCCTGCGCGCGGAGGCGATCTTGCGGAGGCGTTTGCTGGAAAACCCCAAGATCGCCGTGATCTGGGACCACGAGGTCGACGAGATCATCGGAAGCGCTGCGGAGGGGGTCACCGGTGCCCGGTTGCGCAATGTCAAAACCGGCACGGTTCAAGAGGTATCGGCCGCGGGGGTTTTTATCGCCATCGGCCACGCGCCGGCCTCCAGCCTGGTGAAGGACCAACTCGAGACCCATCACGGCGGCTATCTGGTCACCGCGCCCGACTCGACCGCAACGGCGATCCCCGGCGTCTTCGCAGCAGGCGATGTGACCGATCACATCTACCGCCAAGCCGTCACCTCAGCCGGCATGGGCTGCATGGCCGCGCTCGAGGCCGAACGGTTCCTCGCCGCTGCGGCTGACATCTCGGCCGACCGTGCAGCAGAGTGAACCGAGGCGCCCCAATCTGAGGCGGATCGCAAGCTGAGTTCCAGTCCCGCGGAGAGAAACCCCAACAGGCGCTCGGCTGATGGGGGTGCGCAACGCTCTTCGGCGGTGGCGAAGGCCACCACGAAAATGTCGTGAGGATCCGGCAAAGGGCAGACCGCGATCCTTGGATCCTTCGCCCTACGCCCTACGCCCCGCGGCTGCGGTGCAATCCTGGACACCACCGTCTATCCCGGCGAGCCCCGCGTCCGTTCAACACCAAATGCGCGGTTTATGGGCCTGACGATGCGTCCGCCTGGCTTTGCATCGAGAGGCGCGCCGGGAACGGAGGTGACCACGCGCGAACGCGCCGCCGGCGTCCGCTGCGTCCCAGACCTCATCCCGCTCGGCATCGCCGATGACTTCAGGATGCACTCGAAATCAGCGCCTGTGTCCAGATCTTGGGACAGGGGTCCTGCGAGGGTCGACGCGGGGGCCGCTTCGGGGGCCGGGCGCTTGAGCTGCAGAAGCCCCCACGAAGTGCCAACGAGCCGAGCAATCGAGCTCAACTTCTAAGTCCGGGGCGTACGACTGTCGCGACGCGCAGACCCGGTCGGGTTTCGGCGTCTGCCCCCAGACAAAAACAAGGCGGCCGTCTCAGGAACGAGGCGGCCGCACTGACGCTTTAGGTCGACCGGTTTCGGGCGTTCCACTCACACACACGCGCGCCCGGCATCACTCAAACAACTCACGGCTTTCGATCCGGCCCAGGACACACACACGCCCCCGGGCTGTTGCGGGGACATGCGCCACTCAATCCCCGCCGACACATGCTCGACATACACGCCGTGATCAGCACCCGCTGACAGGTAGCGGTATGCTCGCGGACCGGGGCAAAACTTGGGCATGAATTTGGGAATTTTCTGAGCATTTTGACGGGTTTGGCGCAGGCGGCCATATTGCAACCTTAACGGGTGTCACGGCCCGCACATCCCCTGTCTCAATCCGGGAACCGATTGTCCCTGGGAAAGCCGCGCGGCGCCATGCGACCCGGGCCGCCACGCTTGCCGAGCCAGTCCGAGAGATCCGGCTCGCTGCGGGTGCGCCCGGCGCTGTCGGGCCAGGAAAGCCCATCGCCGAGGCGGAGCGTGCGGGCGTCCGACAGGCCGCCATCTTTATATTTCTGCAGCCGCACGCCCTTGCCCCGGGCCATCTCCGGCAGATCGGACAACGGGCAAACGAGCATTTTCCGGTTGTCCCCGATCGCCGCCACATGGTCGTCACCGGCGCCGACCGGGCGGCAGACACGGACCTCGGCGTCTCGAAGGCTCAGCAATGCGCGACCCGTGCGGGTCTGGGTCAGAAGCCCGTCCTCGGGCGTCAAGAAACCTTCACCAACAGAAGAGACCACGAGCCTGCGCCGGCCCGGCTCATGCACGAAAAGCGCGACCAACCGGTCGTCATTGGGCAGCTCGATCATTAGGCGGATCGGCTCGCCAAGACCACGCCCGCCCGGCAGCCGCTCCGCGGCAAGGGTGAAAATCCGCCCGCCTGCGGAGAGCGCAAGGATTTTGTCGGTGGTCTGAGCGTGGAAGACGAAAGCCGCTGCGTCGCCGTCGCGATATTTGAGCTCACCGTCCAGTGCCTGGTGCCCCTTCAGCGCCCGGATCCAGCCCTCCCGGGAGCAGACGACCGTAATCGGCTCGCGCTCGATCAGCGCCTCTGGCGGGACCTCCTCGATGGCCGGGGCCGCCTCGAGCGCGGTGCGCCGCGCACCTGGGGGATAAGGCAGGTGCCGCGCGCGTCCCGCCGCGATGTCCTCGGCGCTCCGGAGCCCCCGCAACGGCTTCGGTGGGCCGAATTTGTCGCGGATCTCTCGAAGCTGCGCCGCGAGTTTGGCCCATTGCGCATCCTCATCGCCAAGGAGCGCGTCGAGCCCGTCCCGCTCGGCGATCAGCTCGTCCCGCTCCTGACGCAGCTGCATCTCCTCCAGGCGTCGGAGCGACCGCAACCGCATGTTGAGGATCGCCTCCGCCTGAACCTCCGTCAACGTGACGCCACCGCCCCAGTCCTCTGCCATGAGGGCAGGCTTGGGCTCGTCCTCCGCGCGGATAATCTCGATGACCCGGTCGAGATTGAGGAAGGCGACGATGTACCCTTCGAGGACCTCGAGCCGATGCGCGATCTTCGCCAGCCGATGACGGGCGCGCCGCTGCAGCACCTCGCGCCTGTGATCGAGGAAGGCGCGCATCACCTCTGGCAACGAGCAAACCTTGGGCGTGCGTCCGTCGATCAGCACATTAAGGTTGAGCGGGAACCGTGTTTCCAGATCGGACAGGCGAAAAAGTGTCTCCATCATCACCGCGGGCTCGATCGACCGCGTGCGCGGCTCGAGTACGATCCGTACCTCGTCGGTGGATTCATCGCGAATATCGGCGAGGACGGGCGCCTTCTTGGAGGTGATGAGGTCGGCGATCCGCTCGATCAGCCGCGATTTCGGCACCTGGTAGGGGATTTCGGTGACCACCACCTGCCATTGCCCACGGCCCAGCTCTTCGCGGTGCCAGGCCGCTCTGAGGCGGAACCCGCCACGCCCTGTCGCATAGGCCTCGCGGATGCTCGCCGGCGGCTCGACCAAGACCCCCCCTGTCGGGAAGTCCGGCCCCGGCAGATGCGCGAGCAGGGTCTCCAACGGCGCGCCCGGGTGCTTGATGAGATGCAGAAGTGCCGCGCAGAGCTCGCCCAAATTATGCGGCGGGATCGAGGTCGCCATACCCACGGCGATGCCCGCCGCTCCGTTTGCGAGCAGGTTGGGGATTGAAGCGGGCAGAACCGCGGGCTCGTCCAGGCGTTCGTCGTAATTGGGGCGGAAATCGACCGCGTCCTCGTCCAACCCGTCGAGCAGCGCCATCGACGCCTCGGTGAGCTTGGCCTCCGTATAGCGCCGGGCCGCCGCCTCATCGCCGTCAATATTGCCGAAATTCCCCTGGCCTGCGACGAGCGGCGCGCGCATGACGAAGTCCTGCGCCATGCGAACGAGCGCCTCATAGACCGCGTCTTCGCCATGAGGATGGAAGTCGCCGGTGGTCTGTCCGGTGATTTTGGCGCATTTCAGGAACCGCCCGCCGGGGGCGAGGCCCAATTCGCTCATCGCATAAAGGATCCGCCGCTGCACGGGTTTGAGCCCGTCGCGGGCATCGGGCAGCGCCCGGTGCATGATGGTCGACAATGCATAGGTGAGATAGCGCTCGCCCAGGGCGCGGGAGAGCGCTTCCGGAGCGGCGGGCAGTGTCTCGTCCTCGGGGCTGTCGGCCATGCTCCGTCTGTAGCGCGCGGGCAGCGTGACGGGAAGGGCGTTGCGACCAGTGCGCGTGCGACCAGCGCCGCGTCGATGCGGTTAGGCTGGCAGCGGGCGCGACTGACCGCTCTCGTCGATCGCGACGAAAGTGAAGGTCGCCTCGGTAACCCGGACGCGCGCATTGCCCGGCTGGCGCATCACCCAGACTTCAAGCCCGATGCGCATCGAACTCCGACCCTCGCGCAACATCTGCGCATGGATCGACACAACATCGCCGACACGGACCGGCTTGTGAAAGGTCATCGCCTCCACAGCGACGGTCGCCACCCGGCCCTGCGCCCGCCGGCGGGCCAGCACTGCGGCGCCGAGATCCATCTGCGCCATCAGCCAGCCGCCGAAGATGTCGCCATTGGCATTGGTATCCGCCGGCATCGCGATCGTCTGCAGGCTGATCTCGCCCGTCGGGCGGCGCTCCATGTCGTCTGGGTCGGTCATCCGACTGCCCTCCTTATGTGTCGGCGCTCAGCTCAGATGCCCGCCAAGATGAGAAGGCCGGCGAGCCCCAGCAGCAGCGCCCAGGCCCGCCAAAGCCGCACGCAGGCCGCCCGGATCTCAGCCGGCCCGGGGTTCCGGCAACCCTCGGCATACACCCAAGGGTCGTCCGTCAAGGCCCCTGCATAAACCCGAGGACCCGCAAGCGCGACCTTGAGGGACGCCGCCATGGCAGCTTCCGGCCAGCCCGCATTGGGCGAGCGATGGAGGCGCGCGTCACGCCAGGCCGCGCGGGCTGCAGCCAAAGGCCGTCCGCCGGTCAGGGCCAGCAGCGCCGCAGACAGCCGAGCGGGCGCAAGGTTGACCAAATCGTCGAGCCGTGCCGCCGCCCAACCGAACGCGCCGTGGCGCTCTGTGCGGTGACCGATCATCGAGTCCGCCGTATTGATCGCCTTGTAGAGCGCGATCCCCGGCAGCCCCGCCACGGCAAACCAAAAGGCCGGCGCAACCACCCCGTCCGAGAAATTCTCTGCCGCCGACTCGATCGCGGCCCGTGCGACCCCCGCTTCGTCGAGCCGGTCAGGGTCGCGCCCCACGATCATTGCGACGGCGCGGCGCCCCTCGGCGAGACCCACCGCAAGCGCTTCGGCCACCGCGCGGACATGGCTCACCAAGCTGCGCTGGGCGAGGAGGATGGCGGCCCCAATTGTCTCCGCCACCCCGCCAAGCGCAGGATGCCCGAGCGCCCAGGCCGGTAGGCCGACGGCGAGAAGCAAGAGGGCAAGCGCGAGCCCGCCTTTCGCGCGGCGGGCGGAGCCGTGATTGAGTGCAGCGTCTAATCCCGCCACCAACCGACCCATCAACACAACAGGATGCGGCACCCGGCGCCAAAGGGCGTCAGGCTCGCCAAGCGCGGCATCGAGGGCAAGCGCGAGCACCAACACGGCTGGGCCCTGAGCCTCGACCGGCAGCGCTCAGTCGGTTAGGCGAACGGTCTCGCGGCTCGCCTGTTCTGCCGTGCTCAGGCCGACGCCTTGCAAGACGACATAGGCGCCGAAGGAAAGGGCGACCGTGGCGACGATCGACAGGAGGAAGGCTCTCATTGGGGCGGCTCCTCGGTTGGCACGAAGGGAAGGCTGGGGGTCTCCGCCCCCGTCTTGGATTTGAGATACGCGATCAAATCGGCCCTGTCTTGGGCTTTCGCGATCCGCTGCATGGGCATCTTCGAGCCCGGGGTGACCTGCTCGGGGCCTTCATCGAACAGCCGGTCGATGGTTGTCGCATCCCAAACGATCGCAGAGCCCCGCAGGGCATCCGAGTAGCGATAGTCCGGCAGGGTGCCGGCTTGCCGGCCAAAGACACCCCAGAGCGAGGGACCGGCGCGACGCGCTCCGTCCGGGCCGAGCGTGTGGCAGACGGCGCATTTGCGGACGAATTGCCGCTCGCCATTGCCCATCTCCGACGGTGCACGCTGGAAATGACGCGGCTTCGCCGCAAACAGCGCAGCCTCGGAGGTGCCGACGGGCCAGATGGCGGCCTCGTCGGCGATCCCGCCCGCGATCAGCCGGTCGCCCGCCCAGGCGAGCGCCCAGATCGGCCCCCTCAGGGCGGCCCGAAAGTCCCGCACCACCCGCCAATCGCCGGTGTCGGCGATAAGGATATGCCCCTCGCCGTCGCCGACCGCGAGCCTCTCGCCGTCCTGCGACAGGGCGAGCGCGAGGATCGGTCGGCGCCCGGGGGTGAGGTCCGCGATCTCCAGGCCGCTGGGCTGGTCCAACAGACGGATCGTCCCATCGACTGCCCCGTAGGCGAGCCAGGCTTCCCCTGGGCCAAGAACGATCCGGTTGACGCCGAAGCCGTTAGACACAGGCCGCCCGATCTCGGCCCGGCTTGCGCGGTCCCAGAGCCGGACGGTGCCATCCGCGGAGGCGCTCAAGAGCGTTCCATCGGCACGGAAGACGACATCATTGACCGGACCCTGATGCCCCTCAAGCCAGCCCAGATGGCCCAGGTCGACCAGATCCCAGAGCCCGATACGTCCGTCCCACCCCGCGGTCGCGGCCACGCGGCCGCCGGGGGAAATGTCAACGCCCATGATCTTGCCGCGATGCCCCTCGAAACGGTGGCGCAAGATGCCCGTGCCGAGATCCCACAGGATGAGCGCGAAATCGTCTCCCGCAGAGAGCGCGCTTTGGCCATCGGGGTGGAAGGCGACGGCGTTGACCGCGGCCCTGTGCCCCTCGAGCCAGCGCGGTGGGCCGCCTGCGAGGTCCCACACCCCCACCGAGTAGTCGAAGCTCGCCGACAAGGCCGCCGTTCCATCGGCCGACACGGTCACTGCCATCACCGGTCCGCCGTGCCCTGCGAGCCGGTCCCGCGCGCTGGCGGTTGCCGGTAGCAGGGCCACCCAGGCAAAGACCAGCGCGAGCAGCGGCAAGTTTCGGTCGGTCATCCGATCGGCTCCGTGTGTTCGGCGAAGGACAGCTTGTCGCCTCTTGGCTTCAAGCCCGCAAATCTGTCCAGTCAGTTCCCAATTTTCTACATCTTCACCGAAATCTGTTTCAACAGAGTTGTTGTATGTAAGCAGCCGGGAGACGACGACAGCCGGCAAGTCAGGCATCTAAAGGCGTAAGACTCAGATGAGAGGCGATGTCAGAGCCTAAGCGGTCCTAATCAATCCAACCAGCGAAACGCTCGACACGCTCGGGACCTGACTCAATCTGACGATCGAAACACTCGATGCCAAGGGGCTGCAAATCGGCATGGCTTTCGCCACGTCGGTCTTCGAAACTTGATTACAGCACCCGCTACAGTCTTGCTCGAAAACGGCAGCAGTTTCGAAAGAACGTTCTTTCTCGACTTTCTGGGTCAGATCGACATACTCGCCCCCGATCGAACACTGCTCCTGGATTTCGATGCCTAGCTGCGCGGCCGCTTCCTCGAATCGAAAAACAAAGGGCTCGGCGACATTTTCAGCGAGTTGCTGTGATCAATCCGCGCACGCCCAACCGGGCTGCGCCGTCCATCCGTCAAAAGGAGAACAGGCATGGCGTTCAACGAGAGGACTCCAAACCCACAACAAGGGATCACCTTCGGGACCGATCTGATCCCCGATGGTGTCATCAGCACGCTTCTGAGGGCCACCGGCACTGAATTTAACATCAACTTCGGGGTGTTCGAGTCGACCGGCTTTGAGCGCGGCCTTCAGGTGACTGGGACCGTGCTCGGCACCGGGGTGTCCGGCTTCGTCTCGATCACTGTCGAAGACGGTGCGACTTTCGAAAACTTCCTCTCCGGTACTGGAACATCCTACCAGGTAGACTTGGATCTGTCCGCCTTCCTGCTCGGGACCGTTCTGGGCGGAACCATCGAAACGGATATCGACTTCGACACCTTCCGGACCGATGAACAGGGGCTGGAGGACACTGGGGCTCTCGGCTACTTTCAGTTCGATGCCGATCTCGATCTCGAACTCGATCTCTTCGGCATTACCTACGAGCTGGATCTCGGCTTCGAGCAAGAATTCGAACCCCGTCCGACATTGGGAGAATTCAATTCCGAGACTGAGTTTTTCGCCGGCCTGGATATCTTCACCGCCCAAACCATGGACGAATTGTTGGATACCGATTTTGAATTGGAATTCGGCATCGAAGACCCCGACGATGAGGGCTATGAAGACGAGTTTTTCTTGGATCTAGAATTCGACATCGAAATTGGCGACGATGTCGGTCGCGACGGCAGCATCGAAAACGACTTCCGCTTGTCTTACTTGCAGTCGGAAACGCGTGGCTTGGGAGACGTGATCCGGATCGCGACGGATTTTGAGACCGACGATCTAACCAGAGCCGACCTCGAACTCGATCTGACCCCCGAGATCAACCTCGAGCTGCCGTTCCGCACCGGCGATCTTCTCGGCGAGTTTTTCTGAGCCATGCCAGGCCGCCCTCCCCGGGGGGAGGGCGCATCCGGCGCCCATGCTTACTCGGCCGGGGTCGGTTTCGGGCCACGGCCGTGCTTGGCCTCTTCGGCATCGTGCTCCGCCACCCAAAGCCCATGGTGCTCTTTGGCCCAGTTGCGGTCGACCCAACCCGATCCCATCGCGTCGAACGCCCCCTGCATCCCGACCGAGCCGATATAGATATGCGCTACGATAATCACGATCATCGCAATGGCAACGATCGTGTGCCATGCCTGCGCGAACTGCATTTCTTCGATCGGCGTCAAGGCCGTTTTCAACTCATAACCCAACACCAGCTGCGAGACGCCGAGACTGTTGAGGGTTTCGAATGTCGGCCCGAACATGGCGATCTCGTACGGGAACAGCAGCATCAGCCCTGAGGCAGACACTGACCCGCCCAGCAGGATCGTGGACCAGAAGATCAGCTTTTGACCCGCGTTGAACTTGCGGCTGGGGGGGTGAACATTCTTTGAGAACAGCCCGCCCGCCTTGCTGATCCAGATCAGGTCGATCCAAGCGGGGATGTTATGCGCAACCCAAGCCACGAAAATCCAGACCAGCGAAATCATGAAGGCCCACGCGACATAGTTGTGCATGTATTTGCCCCAGAGGGCCGTGAGCGCGAACGTCTCCTTACCGATCAGCGGCAGTAAGTAGTCTTTCCCGTAAAGCAGATTGAGCCCGGTCAAGGCAAGAACGATGAAAGAAACCGCGAGCAGCCAATGCCCAAAGCGCTCCCAGCCTTTAAACCGCTCGATCAATTGGCCCGAAAAGCCGGAGTCGATGCGAATCCGCCCGCGCAGCAGGTAGAAAAGCAAAAGAGTGGCGATGATCCCCGCGAGCGCCCAAGAGCTCCAAACTTGCAACACACCGTCCTTTGCGCGCAACTGCTGCCAGGCCATGCCGCTATCTTGCACCAAGAAAGCCGATTGCGAGTTGGAGGCCTGGGTGGTGAAATTCTCACCGGCACGGATCTCCGCCCAAAGCGTGGCGTCGGAGTTCGGCCCACGCGTCCCCAAGGGATCTTGAGGGTCCTTTGCGCCGCCTTCGGCCGCATCGCGCGCGCGGCCGACGCCGGGCTCCAACGGCACGGGCACGACCGCATCCGCGGGCGGACGGACGGAGCCGCCGGCGGTGCTGCGGCTCTCGCTCTCCTGCATCACCTCCTCAAGGGAGATGGCTGGGGTCTCCTGTGCCATCGACTTACCGGCGACGGCCGCAAAAAGCACGGTGATGATGGCCACAACGAAAAGCTGCGCAGCCGAGGGGCGCGTTGTCATTTCGACATCCTCCCATGAAGTTTTGTTATACCGTGCTTAGCGTTGTCTTTTGAGTCAAGCGCGTCGGCTGCGGCATGCGCGGCCGGCCGGCCACCAGACCATGGCGGCGCCGGTAGCCTGTGAAACGCTGTGAGAACTACCGCGGGAGATTATCAAGGGCGATTAGAAAAATACCTATATCGCCGCAGGTTACACGACAAGCCGGTCCACCGGAGACGCTTGGGCGCCTAGCACTCATGGCACCCTCTGGCCACGAAGGCTGACGACGCCCATGCGTGCGCGCAAAAGAAGGTCGCGAGGCTTACCCATCGCTCGCCTCGATGCCGTACGCGCTGCACGCGACCGACACCCATCATGGAGAAAGTGGTGAGCCCGACAGGATTCGAACCTGTGGCCAACTGATTAAAAGTCAGTTGCTCTACCAGCTGAGCTACGGGCCCCCGCAGGGGAACTATTCCGTCCGCACCGAGAGGTCAAGCCGTCAGCGGCGCTACCACCAGCCGCGCGGGTGAGCTATCACCCATGTTGGACAGAACGCGGAGGCGGCGATGGAAACCGAGCTGAGCACTGTTGACAGCCTCATCGACCATGTGGAGGGGGTGAGCACCACGGTTTGGCTGGCCGCGGGCCTCCTGATCGCTGCGCTCTTGTGGCTGCTCAAATGGGCATTCACCGTTCTCTTCGTGCAGGGAAAGGGCGTCTCCCTCGTCACGATCCCGTTTTCCCGAGTGGCCGGCAAGATCCTCGAGGACCGCTTCGTCCAGAAGCTTGCCGACACCAAGGCGCTGCCGAAGCTCCATGTCCCTGCGAGCTGGGACGAGTTCAACCGCTTCAACGGCTATGTTGCCCACCGGATGCAGACCTATCGCGAGCTGATCCAACTGGTGCAGACCAAGTTCAACGGACCGTCTGCAGTCTGCCTGCGCATCACTTTGCGGTACTTCGAGCCTGAGTTCATCGAGACTTTCCGCACCGCCGAACTTGGCTTTCGTGAGCTCGACCGGATCGACGACCAGATGCGCGCCACCCACCGCGCGATCCATGAGGAGCTTAAGGCGCGCACCGACCCGTTGGAGCGTGAGCGCATCCATGCCGAGAAGGCCAACGAAATGGCGCGCATTCGCCGCAAACACGCCATCGCAAAGCGCCCGGTCGCGGTCTGGCTGCGCCGCCGGCTGGGGCAGTTCTTCGGCAATATGGTCGCATGGCTGGTCAACACCGTCTGGTCGAGCCCCGAGGCGCGCGAGCTCAGACGGGCGAAGCGCGCGCACCGGGACCGGCTAACCGAGCTGCGCACCGAGATCGCCGAGCAGCATCGGGAGATCTTTTCGCTTCATGAGGCGGAGGTGGTGGGGCTCTGCCTGGAGCTGATCGAGCACGACAAAATGTTCCTCGGACATCTCTACCATCGCTTCGGTCTCGAGGTGGAGAGCCTGAAATTCACCGTGGCTTCGGGTCGGGTGCTGGAGCTCATCGCTGCCGACACGCCGGAGGGTGCGCGGGCGCGGACCGAACTCGGGCTCGACTGGGTAAGCTGCGCCGGCAGCCCGGCCTGTACCGCCGAGACCATGCGCGAGGCGATCCGGCGCGACCCGGCGCTCACCGAGTATGTCGGGCTTGGGCCTGAATCGGTTTTGGAAGGCACTCTAGAGGCCTATCTGCGGGTGAAGCTCTTGCTGGGCACGCTGCGCCTGCCGGGGTACTCGCCGCATTGGATCGCCCATCTGCCGCCGCCGGGCGAGTTTGGCCGCGCCCAGACAGAGTACCAACACTTTGCCCACCAGCTCGGCTGGCTCAAGAAAGCGCTGCCCGGGATGGACGTGGGGCCTAACGGCCTGGTCAGCCTCACCGACGACCCGCCGCAGGCGCCCGAGATCGAGGCCGCGCGGGCCGCGTCCTGACAGTTACTCAGCAGCCTTCGCCCCGACCCCTCCTCCTGCGGCACCGGCCGGCGCGTCTGCACCAGCGAGTTCTACGCCGCTCGTGGCCGCTTCGGCCTCCTCGGCCAAGCGCAAGCCAGCCTGGAAAGCCAACGAGATCAAGATCCCCCAGATCATCCCGAAAAAGCCGGCACCCACGGCCCAGATCATCACGGTCCCGATGATCTGCATCTTGGTCAATCCGAGCTTCTTGCCCAAAATCTCCGGTGTGTAGTTGTACGCCTCGAGCAGTCCCATCAGCTTGGCCACCCCGACGAGGGCCGCGACCCGCAACAGCACGTCCCACCCCGTGCCGAAGCTCAGCAGCGTATAGCCGAACCATCCCAATCCCGGCTCGATATTGCTGGCCATCAGGAGGAACGCCACGGCCATGCCGCCGAAGCCACCGATCTTCGGGATCGCAGTGACGAAGCCGAGTACCACGCTCATGAACAGGATCGCACCGACCGAGAGGCCGAGCGGCAGGACGATCATCGAGATGGCATAGAGCACGGAGAGCGTCGCCGCGACCTCCAGATAGCCGATGATGAAGAGGCTCACGCCTGTCTGGTAAAGTTCGCCATAGCGAAGCAGGTTTGCGCGCAGGCGGTCGTTTTTGATCCCGCGGGAGATCACCCCACGGTGCATCTCGACCTCCTTCTTCCAGCCGGCCAGCATCGTGCCGACGATCAGCGCCGCGATGACCAGCTTCACCCAGTCCCCGAGCAGCGCTCCGATGACCGCGATCACGCTGCCGAAAACCGATTGCAGCATGCCCTTGATGTCCTGAACGGCATCGCCTGCCACTTGGCCGAAGGCGCTCTGCAACCCGCTCCAGCCCTGGCCCTCCTGCACATCGACCTCTGGCACATAGCCGGGCAGCTGCTCATGGGCGAAGTCGAGCGCCGCGTTAACCTCGGACAGGATCGCCGGTAACTGGGTCTCGAGTTGGGCATAAAAGATCTGGCCCTGGCTCTGCAGCACGAAGACGAGAATCGGGAGCACCAGGATCGTCAGGCCCATCAACACCCAGGACACGGCCTTCACCGCCCAGGCTTCGGACCGAATGGCTAAATGAAAGTCCCGGGTGTAGGTCTTGCCGCCCCAGTGGAAGGCGAAATGGACGCCGCGCCCTGCCACGATGCTCTCGATGTGAGGCCGCAAGCCGACGGTGAAGATCACGATCCCGATGACATAGGCGAAGCCCTTATAGGCAAGCAGCGCCGGCAGCGCCACAAAAGCCAGGGCATAGAGCCAGAGTGCGACACCTCCCGGGCTTGGCAGTCGTTCGATGATCCGATCCATTCGCGCCTCCCACTGCCGCGGACCTTCCGCCACGCCCGGGTTGTCTCGCAGCGCAGCGAGTTTGTCGAGCCCGCAGGACGGGGGCCGTCGCGCAAACCGGCAAAGCGCTGTCAGGCGGCGGCAAATCTGCTAGGTCTGGTGGGCGGTGATCATCGGAGGACTGCATCCTTGAAAGCCAATATGGGTCTCATTGTGCTCGCCATCGCGGTGCTTCTGGCTCCCGTCGTCTGGCATCTCTCTGCGGGTTTTCTCGGCGGCAAGGACGAGGTCGCGGAACTCAACGAGCAGGTCAAAGCGCTCCGCGCCCGGATGAACACGCAGCTGATGGAGATGGAAGCGCTCGCAGATCGGGTCGATGCCCTCGATACCCGTTCCGCCCGCGCGATCCTCGATCAGAATTACGGCCCGCGCGACCTCGCCCCGGTCGCCGAGCCGCAGCAGGAGGATACGCTGAAGGAGAATTTCGCAATGGTGGTGAAGGTCGCCGACCGGCGAAGCTTCAACCGCGGCCTGACCGTTGCGACGCCGAGCTATCTGCGCAGCGTGTTCGGCCTGCCGCGCGAGGTGCTCACCGACGATTGCGAGCCGATGGAAAACGATGCGCTCAAGAACTTGCTCGTGCTTGAGGAGGTCGGCCCGATCCGGGTTCGGATGTTGCAGCCTGCGGTGCTCTCTCTGCGGCAGATTTTTCGCAACATTCAGGTCTATGAGCCGGAGCTTTACGCCCGGATCACCTCAGCGGGCGCGCTGTGCGTGCGCCGCATTCGCGGCTCTACGGACCGAGCTTCCTCCCATGCCTATGGCCTCGCCGTGGACCTAAACATCGATGGCGAGCTCGACACCTTGGGCGACGGACAGACCCAGCTGGGCCTCGTGCTGTTGGCGGAGAAGTTCAATGCCGAGGGCTGGATCTGGGGCGCGGGCTTCGGTCGGGAAGACTCGATGCATTTCGAGGTGAGCCGCGAGAAGATCGAGCAGTGGCTTGCCTCCGGGCAGATCGAGGTAGCGCGCGCCGACGCGGCCGAAGAGTAACGGCGCTCGCCAGCTGCGGTCAGCGCCGGCCCAGATGCTTGCGGAGAAAGTCGCTGCGCTCGCGCTCGCCCGGGATCGCATCGGCGAGAATGCGGTAGAAGCTCTCCAGGCTCGTCGCCTTTGTGGCCGCGCGCTGGACCAAAACTTTCGCGACGGGACCGAGATGGCTCGCCAGCGACATCTGGGTCTGACCCAGGGTTTCCGGGTCGATCGCAACGCGCTGTCCGGAACGGCTGAGGCTGGTCGACATCTGCATCGCGGTGTCGCTCATTGCGGTGTCAGACGCTGACTTGCGAAAGCGATCAGCAAGCTCGGGGTTGCCGATCTCCTTGGCGAGAATGCCATAGAGCTCCGAGACAGAGCCGGCCGAGGCCGACGCCCGTTTCACCATCACCTTTGCGATCGGCCCCACGAGACGGGCGAGCCGGCGCTCCGCCGTCACCAAAACCCCCTCGTCGAAGCCGGATTTCGGCCGGGGGGCAACCTGAGCCGCGGGTGCGATGATGGTGGCCGCCTCGCTGGGTCCCATTGCCGCCGCAAGCGCCTGGGCGAACTCGCCGGCGCTGTTGAAGCGCTGGCCCGGATCCTTGTCGAGGGCGCGCCAGACCACCTGCTCCACGCGCGGCGGCACCTTCGGGTTTATCACGCTGATCGGCTCCGGGTGCTCGTTGAGCACGCGGAACATGATCTCAGCACTGTTTGCCCCCGGGAAGGGCCGCCGGCCGGTCAGCATTTCATAGAGGACGATGGCGGTGCTGAAGAGGTCGGAGCGCTGGTCGACACCCGTGCCCATGAACTGCTCGGGGCTCATATAGGAGGGCGTCCCGACCATGGAGCCATGCGCGGTCATGATCGAGCTTTCAACACGGGCGATCCCGAAATCGGTGACTTTCACCGTGCCGGCATCGAGCAGGAGGATGTTGCCTGGCTTGATGTCGCGGTGCACAATTCCGTTGGCATGGGCGGCTTCGAGGGCGGACAGCACCTGGCTCGCGATGTAGAGGGCAGATTTTACGTCGAAGGCCTGCTGCGACATTAGAAAATCGGAGAGCGGCCGGCTGGCGCAAAACTCCATCGCGATGTAGGGAACCCCGGCCTCTTCGCCGAAGTCGTAGATCGTCACGACGTTGGGATGGATGCAGCGGGCCGCGGTACGCACTTCCCGCGCGAAACGGGCCCGCCAGGATTCCGCGTCAGCATCATCGAGCAGCTCACGCCTGATGGTCTTGATCGCCACCTCGCGCTCGATGGCGGTGTCGAATCCTTTGAAGACGACGCCCATGGCGCCGGTCCCCAAAACCGCGTCGATCCGGTATTTCCCGATGCTCCGCGGGATTTCCTGCGACGGCGACACGAAAGTCATGGGGACTGGCTGGCTCCTTTTCGCCCTAGTCGATCATGCGCAGCGCGTTCTCGAGGCTGCGGCGCATCCGGTTGAACGATTCGGTTAGCGAGGCGATTTCGCCGCCGCCCTTTGGTTCCATCTCCGGTGCATCAAGATTGCCCAGGCTGATCTCGCTGGCAAGCTCGGAGAGCCGCACGATTGGCCGGATGACGACCAGCCCGAGCAGCATATTCGTGATGACCAGCATGACCATGAACACCGCACCGAGCGAGGCCATGACGACGTAGAAGGTCTGCTGCGCGCGCTCGACCGGGTTGGACATTGGGACCGAAACGATCTGAGCGCCAACAACCTCGTTGAGCTGCCAGCCAAAGCCGTTCGATGGCCCGTATTTGTCCACCATCGAGGCGGGCGCAACCGCCGGTGTGGAGTGGCACTGTAGGCAACCCTGATTGGTGATCCGGATCGGGTGGGCCAGCGCCAGCATCGGTCCGGTCGCCGCGTCGCGCTCCACCACGAGCTCGGACAGCCCCTCGTCCTCCCGGAAGGCACGGATGATGTCCGCCTCCCAATCGGTTGCCCGGTCCGCCGGGTTGGTCGGGTTGAGCGCCGCCTCCTTGTAGGCGTATTCGCGATACTGCTCGTCCGAGTCGCTGACCCTGCGGAAGTTCTCATGCGCCGCGAAGGACGGCACCGTGTGGGGCAGAAAGCCGACACCTTCAATGGTCTGCAGCAGGGGCCGGATTTCGTCCGCCGTGTAGGACCGCATTGCGCGGGCGCTTTCGCGCATCACGCGGGCCTTGGCCAAGACCTCGTCCCGCGCGTTCTCCGACAAGAAGCCCCACAGGAAGAACCCGATGACGCCGTAACCCAGCGACAAGCCGAGCAACAGGACCAGGTTAAATTTCAGTCGAAGGCTCATCGAGGCTCTCCTCCAAGCGTAGATCTAAGGTTGCCCGTTGGCACGATCATGGCGCGATCATTGCCCGGCGACCTCGAGCAAAACGTCGCGTTCGGCCGCTGTGAGGAACCCTGTGATCTCAAAGCCACGCAGACGCTGGAAGTTGCTGATCCCCGCGCGGGTGCCGGACCCGAATATCCCGTCGATCGCGAGCACGTAGAGGCCCAGGCGCTGCAAAGCGACCTGGATTTCGCGGCGCTCCTCGTCAGAGAGCAACTCCTCGAATTCCTCGCCAGAGAGGGTGCGGACATCGATTTCGGGCTCTGCGGCCGCAGTCTCAGGCGCCTCGGGCTGCGCATCGTCCGGTGCCAGGGAGGCGACCACCGTCCCCTCGGTCAGATCGGTGCCGTCCTCGACACCGGCATCGGCGATTTCGGCCGGCTCGGCCGCGTCTGGCTCGGATGGCGCGTCGGGCTGGGGTGCCGGCACGAAGCCAGCGCGGATACGGCTCTCATCCTCGTTGCCGTCGGCCGGCAAGCGCTCTTGAGTGGCCCCGGCGGGATCGGCGGGATCGTCTAGGCCTGCCTCAAGAGCGGCCTCTGCCGTGTCGGTGATCGGCTGAGCGGGTTCGCCGAGTTCGGCCGTCTGAGCTGGCTCAAGAGGCGTGGCGCCGGGAGCAGGCTGGGCAAGGCCCTGGAGCAGATCGACCGCCGACCCGTTTTGAGCGGTTGGGACGTCTGCCGCCTCTTGCGAAAGATCGGCAGGGGCAGGCACGGCCACCGCACCCTCATCGGTGTCACCTGAAGTTGTAGCTTGATCGGCGAGTTCGGCGAGTTCGGCGTCGGTAGTCCCGGTCGCATCGGCAGGCTCGGGCGCTGTGGGCTGCGCGGACACGCCATCCCCATTCTCGACCGCCGCCTCCTCGATCGAGGTGCTCTCCTCGCCTCCAACCAAGCGGTCGGTCGGGTTATCGACGGGCGCGTCCGCCGCGCCTGGGTTGATCGCCAAGGTCGGGTTGCCATCGCTCCCGAGCGCCGGTGCCGCTGGCGCTTCGCCAGCCAACCGATCGATCGGCGCGTCCGACGGGACGGCGACCGCTGCCTCGTTCGGCAACGACGCCTGCCCGGCGCCCGCCTCCTCAGTGAGCCCGGGCGCGGCGCCTTGCGCTTCCGGGGTTGCCGCTGCGCCCGGTTCGGGCTGGATCGGACGCGTGGGTTGCGCGAGCAAACCCAGCCGAATGGGAACCTCCTCGTCGCCGCGCTCGCCGCCTTCGATCAGGGGAAGGTCGGCCTGCGGGCCGAGCGCTACATGGACGCGCCGCCTTGTCTCGACACGCGCCGCCTCGACAAAGCGCCCGAGAACCGCCGGAACCCGCGACCCCGGCGCCGACACCGCCTCGGCGAAAGCCCGCGCAAGACCCTCGCTGCCGTCATAGGTCGACAACAGCTCGCCCGGCGGCGTGCCAAGAACGACACTCGCCGATCCCTCTGGCGCGGGGATCGCCAATCCGCGCTCGAGCCCGGCAATGCTGTCCAAATCGGCGGAGGGATAGGCACCGTCGATCAACGCAATCTGCACACGACCGCCGGCCGTGGCGAGCGCACGGAGGATATTGTCCACCTCGACGCCCTGCGTTAGCAAGTCGAACGGCTGATCAATCCGCGCGTTTTTCGTTAAGATGTAGTTGCGATCGTTGAGCTGCCGGGCATAGCCCGTGAAGTAAAAGACTGCCGCACCCTCGGGATCGGGATCGCGCCCCATCCGCCGCAGCGCAGAGAGCAACACGCCTGAGGTGGCGTTACGGATCGTGACGACCTCGAAACCGGCATCTGCAAGCGCATCGGCAACGGTGTCAGCAACGCGGCCCGGTTCAAAATCGGTCATGTCCCGATAAGCGGCGTTGACCACCACGAGCGCGACGTCGCTCGCCGTCGCCGCCATGGGCCAGATCAACCCGGCCGCGAGGGTCAGAGACAGCGTCGCGCGGCGCAAGGAACGCATGATGCGCGTCTCAGCGGTGGTCGAAATAGGTGGGCGCGCCAGTTGCGACTGGTCCACCCTGGTCGGCTCCCGGGACATCGACAACGATGACGGAGATATTGTCAGCCCCACCTCCATCGAGCGCCGCGGCCAAAAGCCGGTCCGAGACGGTCTCGATCGGTTCGCGCTGGAGCATGAGGCGGAGGAAGAGGTCATCAGCATATTTGGTCAACCCGTCGCTACATAGCAAGAAACGATCGCCGGGCAGCACCGTGCTGCGCCGCTTGTCGATGTCGAGCGCCCCACCCACGCCGACCGCGCGGGTGATGACATTGGCATGAGGATGGCTCTCCGCCTCCTCGTCGGTCAGCTTCCCGGCCTCGACCAAGTCGGCGACCAGCGAATGATCACGCGACACGCGCATAAGCTCGCCGCCGCGCAGCAGATAGAGACGGCTGTCGCCCGCCCATAGGCAGGCGAAATGCCCCGCCGAGATCATCAGCACCACCACGGTGGCGCCGATGGTCACCCCGCCATGCCGCGCCGATTCCTCAAGGATCGTCGCGTGGGCCGCCTGGATCGCGTCGCGGGCCGACTGGATCAGTGCCGCGCCGTCGAGCCCGGGGGCCATCGTCGACAAATGCTCCGTCACCGTGTGGCTGGCGAACGCGCCGTTCTGGTGCCCGCCCATTCCGTCGGCAACCGCCCAAACATTGAGATCGGGAAGCGCCAGGACAGCATCCTCATTGGCCTTGCGCACCAATCCGACATGGGTGCGCATAGAATACCGGATCTGCGCCTCGACACCGGGCCTGATCATCCTGGCCCACCCCCCTCTCTTTCGGGCCGCCACCGCCAGAAGCAATGCCGGTCCTCCCTATCACAGTCCGACGCGTCGCGCGCCCTCAGAGCGACGTGACGCAGCGAAAACTGCGCATTGCCGGCAAAGAAAACGGGTTGAGCGCAGAGCCAGCTCTGAGTTCGAACACCGCGATCCGCCCGCCAAGCGTGAAAACGACCCGCGACCGATCGGCCGCATTCCCCCGTCGAACCTGCGCCGCATCGAGAAGCCTAAACCAAGCCCAGGGCCCCTCCCGGCCCAGGGAGTTCTCTGCCCCCTGAAGCTGCGGCGTCATCGCGATGCGGGTGCGCCCGCCGGCCTCTCCTGGCCAGGTCATCGGCGTCACCTGCGGCACCTCATGGGCATAGGACAGCTCCTGGCCATGGACCTCGAGCGTCACCGAGGTGGCCTGACTGTCGAGCGCGAAGGGCTTGAGGTCGAATGTGACCTTGGGCAGCCCGGCCCCGAGAAAGAAGCTGTCGCGGATATCCGCCGCATTCTGGAACTGCGCGAGCACATTCGCCGAGATCCCAAGATCCGCGCCGCCGACCCGTTTCCACCGCCAGGGTTTGGCGGTCGTGTCGACATAATCGAGCAGATGATCGTTGAAGAAGGCGTCGATCAACCCGGTCGGCCCGAATAGCCGCCCGAAATCCTGCAACGTCATGTCCGCCGCAGCACCGCGGCTGAACGGATAGCGGTTGGTCATCGCCTTCTCGCAGAACGGCGCGACGGTGGCCTGCCAGCGCTTGTTCAGGGCATCGCGCGTGGTGTCGGCCGTCAGCCCGCCAGCGGCGTTGACCACCTGGATCGCCCAGCGCTTAGGCGGGCCCTGGTCGAACTCAGGTTCTTCCGCAAGCGCCTTAAGCCGGGTCGCCGCCCCACCCTCGCCGGTGCCGGGGGAGATCGGCCCTCTTGGGCCACCGGCAGCGACAAGCTCGTCGTTTACCTGGGAGACGAGATCGAGCATGTCGTCGAAACGCGACGGCACACCTTCGCCTTGCGGCCGGGTCAGGGCGCGCAGCCAGGAAAATTGGTCCTCCACATACTGTCCGGGTGGTGGCGGCGGCGGCGGCGCCTCGCCGGCGGCGCCCGGCGGCGCAGAGTTCCGCAACGCGGCGATGACGCTTTGGGTTTGCAGGTCGAACTGCGCAATGAAATTGTCTCGCGCTACCGAGGCGGCCTGGTCGAGGGCCGCCGAACCGGGGAGTGCGAGATCTGTGAGTTCCGGACGGCGGGTGAGCTGGGTTTCGCGCGCCGCACTCTCGAGGATGTTCTTGATGGGCGAGTTCGCACCGGAGAGGATGTTGGTGATCCGTATCGCATCGTTCAGCGAGGCCGGCGGGATGATGTCGATATCCGCCAGCACCCGATCCCAGTTGTTGACGTAATCGTCGTAATAAAGGTTGAGCACGTCGCGGGTGAGCCGCTCGGCCGCATCCGGATCCGTGAGCGCGGCGCCAGCCTCGCCGAGCACCCAGGCCTCCGACTGCAGCCGCGTCGCCACTTCCAGCGCCTCGAACAGGAAGACCTGGGTGAAGCCGCGAAAGGTAAAGATCCCATCGATGCCCTCGGAGAGCGGCTCACCGGACGGGCGGATCAGCACCCGGGTGGTCTGCGGCCCGCCAGCCTCGGTGATGCGCCAATCGGGGATGTCCTTCGCGCGCTTGCTGCTGATGATGCTCTTGTAGATCCGCTCCGCCAGCGGGCGGTCGGCAAGGCGCTGCTGGACGAGATCGACCAAATTGCCGTTGAGCTGCAGCTTGGCCATCGGCTGCGCGAGCAACGCGTCGAGATGGACTTTGAGGTCCTCGCGCAGCGCCGCATTGGCCGGACCGGGATAGGCGGAAAGGGCCCAGTCGATCTCCATCCACCGATTGACCATTTCGGTGTCGAGGCTCGGCGCCTGCAGGCCCAGGGTCATGTAGACCTTCAGCCCCTCATAGATCAGATCCGGGTCGTTGATGTTGCTCTCGAGCTGCTTTTCCAAGCGCAAGAGCAACCTTGGAAGAAGGAGCTGGTTGAGGGCAGCGCGGTAGGTCTGGGCGGCCTCAGTCCCGATCGCATCGCCCTGATAAAGGCCCCAGGTGAGCTCGGTCGGCGCTTCGGGATCGTTGACGGTCGGGTTCCCCGGCATGTCGCGCAGGATATTGAGCGCGGGCACCACCGCATCGAGATCGATGTCCTGGACCGGGGTGATCTGGATGCCCGCCACCGCCTGGCGATAGCTCAGCACATCGGACGCGGCCTCCGCCACCAGCCCGCGATTGCCGAGAAAGCTCACGGTCCACAGCGAGGCCGCGAGCCCCACAACCGCGAGTCCGGCGGCGATGGAACCGCGGAAAACCCATTTGTAGCGGCGCTCCACCGCGTCGTCCGCAGAGACGAGCCCCGCTTCGCCGAAGATCACATCGCTCAGCAGCCGCGATAGGAAATAGCTCTTGCCCTGGCCTTGCCCGGTCCCCACGGCCTGCCGGCCGATCCCGAAGGTCTGCGCCATCCCGCGCATCAACCGGTCGATCGGTGTGCCCTCCTGGGTGCCCGAGGTAAGATAGACCCCGCGCACGAGCTGCCGATCCTCGAAAGCGCTCTCCTGGAACACCTCCCCCAGGAACTCGCGGGCGACCCCGCGCAGGGACTCGACCTGGCTGGGGAAGCCGTAGATCAGCGACCGCCGCCTGTGGTCGACCTCCAGCTGCATCAGCTCCACTGTGCGGTCGTTCAGGCGCGAGACGAGGCCGTCGAACTCGACATCAAAGCGCGCGAGCGTGCCGGCGTCGCCGCCCTTCTCGAGCGGCAGAGTGAAGCCCCAAACCTGCTCGCGCTCCTCCGTCGAAAGCCGGTCGAAATACTCGGAAAAGCCCGCGATCAGATCCGCCTTGGTGAACCAGACATAAACCGGGAACCGCACGCCGAGCTTGTCGCGCAGTTCGCGCAATCGGGTGCGAATCGCCAAAGCGTGGTTTCGCCGCGTCTCGACATCCTGGAGCGACAGATCCGCCAGCGAGACCGCAATGATGGCACCGTTGATCGGCTGACGTGCGCGACTCTTCTTCAGCATGTCGAGAAAGCCGAGCCAGCTCTTGGCATCGACCTCGGCCTCACTCTCCTGAGTGGTGTAGCGGCCCGCCGTGTCGATCAGCACCGCCTCGTTGGTGAACCACCAATCGCAGTTGCGCGTGCCGCCCACACCGACCACCGCCGCCTTGCCCATCTTTTCGGCCAGCGGGAATTTGAGCCCCGAATTGACGATCGCGGTCGTCTTGCCAGCGCCTGGGGGCCCGATGATGATGTACCACGGCAGCTGATAGAGCGCCGACCCACCCGATTTGCCGCCGAGCTTGGCCCGTTTGAGGATCGCCAGCGCCTGTTTCATCCGGCCCTGGACCTCGGCGATCTCGGCCTCAGACGCGGTCACGCTGGGATCGACCGGCTCCGCCACCTGTTCGGTGATCTCGTCTTCGAGGTTCTTCTCACGGCGGCGGCGGAAGATCAGCAGCAAGATCAGCACGAGAACGGCGATCAGGATAAAGACGCCGATCAAGATCAGCCGCGACAGCTCGGTCTCCAGCGGCCGCCAATCGTCGATCTCGGCCATGGGCCCGAAGATCCAGATCGCCGCAATCACGCCCACCGACAGGATGATGATGAAGCCGATGGTCGACGTGATGAAGTCACGCACCGCCCGCAGCATCGAACTGAAAATTCGCATTAGAGACCGAGCCTATTTGATGAGGACGATTTCGATCCGGCGGTTACGCGCCTTGTCCGCCGAACTGCGCTCGGGGCTGACCAGCGGCTCCTTGTCGGCCCGACCTTCCGCAGCGAGCCGGCCAGCCTGGTCGTCGGTCATCATCGCGGCGAGCCGCTTGACCACCGCCTCGGCACGCCGGAGCGAGAGCACCGTGTTGTTGGGATAGCGCGCGGTCCTGATCGGGTCGCCATCGGAATGGCCGACCACCAACACCTTGCCTGGATAGGCCAATACCGGCGGCAGAGGCACCGGGCTCTGCGCCTGAGCGGGATCCGGTACCGTTTTGGCAAGCTCCTCGCCGATCCGCTGCACGATGTCCTCAAAGCGCGGCTGCAACCGGTCGGAGGCGGAGGCGAACATCCCCGCCCCGGTGATGCGCACGGTGACCGTATTTCCGTCCTCGAGCACCTCCACGAGGCCCGCTTCAACCTCCGGCTGCAAGAAGCCGCGCAGCTGCGTCGCCTCGCTCTCCTGTACCACCTGAGGCGGCGGCGGCGGCGGCGGCGGCGGCGCCGGTGCCTTGCGGAGGAACTCGACCGGCCGGTCGAGCACCAAGGCGGCCAGCTGACCCTGGACCCGCTCGGTATTGCCGGTGAGCAACCAGGAGAACGCCAGGAACAGCAATACGAGCAAGCCGCAGGTCACGCCGGTGATCAGCCAAACGGGCGCCCAAGCCGAGAGCGGACGATGCGGCACGCGCACGCCTTTCCAGCGTGGCGAGAGCTCGCGGTCGAGATCTCCCCGCTGGGTGCGGATCAGTCGGGAAAGATTATCCCTCAGCGTGTAGTGCTTCTCCGGTCCGCCACCGTCGACACCGGACCGCAGGCGACCCTCGAAGCCGAGCGAGAGGCAAACATAAAGAAATTCGAGCAGCTCGCGATGGCGCGCCGGCTCTTGCTCCAAGCGCTTGAGCAAGTCATAGACCCGATCGCCGCCGACGGTCTCCTTGTGGAAGGTGCCCACCATCGACTGATGCGCCCAGGCGGACTGCCCGCCCCATGGGGTGTTGAGCACCACATCGTCGATCGTCGCGCAAAGCAGGTAGCGCGCGATCCTGAGCTGCTGCACCTCGATCTGGGCCTCGAGGGCGCGCTGCTCGAAAGCACGGATTTCGCGGATGACCGCCTGGCGCAGCCCCTCAGGGTTCGCATGCTGGGCCCGGTTGCGCACCCGCCCGACCAGGGCGAAGAGCGGCGCGGCAGCCTTGGTCAAGCGGTTGAGCCCTGAGAGCCCCGCTTCGACGCCAACGCTCGCCGAAGGCGCGGTCGCCTGCGCAGCCATACTCTGGCGCGCGGCCGGCATCGCCACGGGCGCTTGCCCCGGCCCAGGCGGACGCGGCTGCGGCGGGCGCGGCGGCTGAGCGGCCCGGATTACCGTCCGCTCAGTGTCTCCCGGCTCCGCGAACGGATCGTCCTGGCTCATTCAAAGCCTCCCGGTGCGATCACTGATCGCGGATCGCCCAAAGCTCCAACGTCAAGCCGGGGAAGTCGCCCGCAACGAAGATCGCGAGCCCCCCCGACGTCGTCAACTGCCCCCAGAATGGACTATCGCGGTCCAGTTCGAAATAGACAACACCGGCATGGAAGGGGATCTGCCGCGGCGCCACCGGCAACGGCCTGAGCCCGATGCCCGGCAGTGCCGAATTCACGAGCTGGCGGATCTGTTCGACGGGACCGATCTTCGCCTGGGTCGGCATATGGCGGCGCACGGTCTCGGCCGGCGTGTCGGCTCGAGCCGCGAGCACAAAGCTGGCGCTGGTGAGCAATCGCCGGTCGCCCACCACAGCCACCCGCACGCCGTATTTCTTCTCCTCCAGCGGGATCGAGACCGCCGCATCGCGGGTGTCGGAAGAGAAATACTGCCGAAGCGTCCGCATCAAGGGTTGGAACACGCCGGTGAGGTCGAGATGGTCATAGGCCGGGAAATCCGGCGCCCGCTTGGTCTCCGACCAGAAGCTCGCCAGCTCCCCAGCAAGACCGAGGCAAAACGCATAGACGCGCTCGGGATGAGCGTTCTCGATGGTGCACATATGGCGGATCTGAGCGAGCGCCCGGTTGCAAGCAATCAGCAACAGGAAGTCCGCAACCTCTGCCGCCCCGCGCCCGGACCCCGCCGCACTCAGCCGACCGGCGAGCTGCTCCACCCGCTGGCTCATCACCCCGTCGAGCTCGCGCAAAAAAGCCTCCAGCGCCGGCGCCGCCCGCATATCCATCACCGTGGGGATAAAGGCCCGATCGAGAATGATCGAGCCATCGGGCCGGACCTCGATCACCCGCGCCACCGGGATCACCAAGAGATCGGCCAAATCATCCATCTCCAGCGCGAGCTGCAACCGGATCTTGCCGACTGCGACGGTCACCGGACGCCGATCCCGCCCGTTCACATCCGTCACCTCGATCTCCTCCGCCCGGAACCGGGCGACCCCTTCCGCGTCGGCCTCGAGCGCGATCTCCATGGCCCCCGGACGGCGCATGGGGATCGCGAGATGCACGACTGTGTTCTTCAAATCCGCCGGCATTTGCAGCGCGGGCGGCGCGATGTCGGATTGCGGCACGCGAAAGGGCGCGCCGTCGGGAGTGACGCCGGCGCAAGCACTGACGGAGATCTTTCCGAGCTTCAGCAGATCGTCGTCGAGGGTCAGCTCGGTCAGCCCCCATGGATAGGGCGACTGCGCCCGGGTGACGCGTCCGACAAGGGCATCCGTGTAGCGGGCCTGCTGTTGCAGGTGATGGGGCTGCAGAAACAACCCCTCGCTCCAGATTACTTTGTTCTCCCACGACATCCGCTCGCCCTCTTCGATCGCCGGACGCGCTTACTCGCCCGCCGGCGCGACCTTCACCCCTTCGCTCGTGACCGTCAAGCCGATCGCATTTGGCGCGCGCGGACTGAGGTCCTGGGTCGCCTTCCAGCCGGGATTGTCGATGTCCCGCAGCCCGGCGACCACACCCATATGCGGCACCGCCGCGTCGAAGGTCTTCGCATCCTCGATCGACGCGCCCGGCGCCACGAGATACTCGTCGATGGTCACCAAATCGGCGCCGAGGGTGCCGCCCCCCTCCTCCCAGAGCGCGAAGAAGTCCGAGGCGATGAAATTGGCATCTGCGGTCAGGTAGTAGACCTTGATCCGGGCCGGTGCACCGCCGTTCATCCCCTCCTCGCCGGTGATTTGCAGCGCAACCGTCGTGGGCTGCGGCGGCGGCGGCGGCTCGGCGCAGGCCGATAACGCAAGCGCGAGCGCGAGGCCAATGAGAGCGACTGGGGTCTGGCGGGGCATGGCGAGCGTCTCCTTGTGGCAGGTAGGTGAGGTTTGGGTCCGGCTTGGCAGGGATATCGGCGCGGGGGCCGTTGGAGCGCGAGCCGTTGCATGGCAGGCCGACGAGACGGCGCCAGGCCTTAGAGCTTTTTCAGTTGCTCCTCGTAAGCCCGGGCGAATTCGCGACCGAAGAGCGTCTGAAAGTCATCCTCGGCCTCGCGCGAGATTTGCCCATACAGTTCCTCATAAACCTCCCAATAGCGCGCTTTCTTGCCCGACAACATGTCGAGCAGGCCACCTTCGCGCTCCAAGCGCGCAACGAGGGCCGCGGGATCAAGCCGCACGAGGATGGCTTTCAACGCCGCCTGCATACCAGTGATCACCGCGATCTCATGGGCCTTGATGTCCTTGAGCGCCTCTTTGGCTGCCGCATCGGCGGGGAGATAGCCGGGCACCGCGGGCCGGATCAGCGCACCGATCGCCTGTTCGGGGCTGACCGAGAATTTGAGCGGATTGTTGCCGCCAGCCTGGATTTGGGTCTGGCTGAGTCGGAACTCATCCTTGATCGACTTGCGCGTCATCAGAACCTCGCGCATGCCCGACACCATTATGCCGAAGGCTGCGCCCAGCCGCGCCATGGTCTCTTCGAGTTCTGCATCGGACACAGGAACGGCACCGCCGCCCGCAGCGCGCAAGAATGCCCGCGCGGCATCGCCGCCCGAGCCGGCAGACCCGGCGGCCGAAGCTGAGACGGCCCCTGGTTGGCTGGGGTGCTGGGCAGCGGCTGGACGGGCTGCATCACGCGGCGCCGCCGGAGCCGGGGCCGAAGCCGAAGCCGATGGCGTCCCGCCCAGATCGGCCAAGGGATCCGACGCCGCGGGCTCGTCCTCATCCTCGTCCAGATCCCAGTTCTCCGGCAAGAGCGGCCGTCCGCCAGGCCCGGTCGCGGCCGGCGGACGCGGGGTCGGCGGCGCGAAATGCGCCCGGTGATCCGGCACATGGTCCGATCGCGGGGTGGCCCCTGCGCCCGAGAGCCAATCATCCTCACCGTCCGGCGCGGGGGCAAGGGGATCGCCGGCGAGATCGAGACGCTCATCCCGCCCCATCGGATCGCCCATTAACTCCCGTCCGTCTGGCCCGGCAAGCGGATCATGGCGCTGCGCACTGTCGCGCTGGGGCAGTAGATCACCGCCAGGGCCGAGCCCGTCCGGCAAGGGCCCGGGCCCGCGCGGCGCCTCGGCTCCAGGCGGTTGCCCCAGAATGCCCAGGAGGTCGTCATCGCCGGCCAACGGGTCCTCGAGCTCCTCATTCGGGGCGTGACGTGCATGGCCCTGGCCGATCGCCGAGGTGATCGACGTCTGCTCCGCCGGCGGCGGCAGCGCGTCGAGCGGATCCTCCGGCGCGGCGAACGGATCCGCCGCCGACCCGATGGAAACCCGGAGCTCGTAAAACCCCAGGCAAATCACATCCCCATCATTGAGCGGCATAGGCTGCTCGCCCACGCGATCCGGGGCGTGATTCAGGAAGGTGCCGTTGGTCGAGACATCGAGAAGGAAGAAATCGTTGCCGCGCTGCTCGATCACGCAGTGGCGCTTGGAGATGTGGCGCTCGGGGTCGGGCAGGGTCAGGTCGTTGTCCTCACCTCGGCCGATGGTGATCACCCCGTCGCTCATCTGGATGGGGCCCATCTCGCCGGGGATCGTGCCGGAACCGGTCGGCGTCAGCGTCAATCCCAAGGCTCACTCCCCTTTTGGCGTCTGCTCACGGCCTGCGCCACGCGCCCCTATACCCTGGTGCTGCGGCTTCCCCACTGTGCAGCCGCACGACCCAGGCTGCAAGCCACGCAACTCAGCCGCCCACGATGACACTGATTGCGCCGGGCCCGGCTATCATGCCGCCATGGGCGGTCGTGTCCATCACGATCCGTGCCCACATGCGCTTTTGCACCAGCACCGTCGCCGAGCCCTTGGTCGTCAGGTCCGGCGGGCCGACGCAGGTGCAGGTATTCCCCGGCGCAGGGGTGGCGGGCATCTTGCACGCGAGCACCGTCGGCACTCCGGGCGGCATCACCGGTCCACCCACATGGGGCACCGGCGGCACGGCCGGCGTGACCAGCGGGCAGACATGCATGTCCCCCACTTTCGAACCCGGCGATTTCATCTCTCATGCTCCTTGGCACAGCTGCAGGTCATGCGGGCTTCTGGGCGGCAGACCCTTCCTCGTCGTCCTCGTCGTCCTCGTCGTCCAGGCCATCGTCCTCTTCCACTGGCTCCGGCAGCAGCAGTTCGACCGACCGGCCATTGCCGCCCCGCGCGATATCGAGCCCGCGCTCGACCAGCATCGTCAGCCAAGGAAGATCCGCATCTTCCGGCGCCGCTTCGAGCGAGGTCATAACCATGCCGAAAACCGCGTTGGAGAACATGCCCGCCGGCGTTTCCATCGCATCGAGATCACCGGGCCCCATCGTGCCCGTGCTGTAGACCGCCGCCATCGCCGCAAGGGCCGTATCGTCGGTCGGCTTTGCAGCCCCGGCCGCCTCGAAGGCCGCGGCTCTGCGCTCGTCGCACGGCTTGAAAACCCAGGCCTCCGCAGCGGCAAGCGGGCCCTCCGTCAGCTCCGTCTCGTGTCCCACCAGATCGCGGCCGGCCAGACATGACCACCAAACAGCCTCGCGTTTGGGCAACACCAAGGCGAGCACGCGGATCATATCGACCTCGGCAAGGCCGCTGCCGTCGGACTGCGCCGAGATCTCGGCTAGCAGCCTGGCCGCGGGCGCCGTTGGCGGCAGGTCGACCGGCGTCTGCAGCTCCACCTCGAGCTTTGCAAGTTGTCCGAAGAATGGCTCTTCGGAAAGTTTCTTCAGCCCCTCGAAGCGCGCTAGATCGCTCATCCGCTGCCTCCCGATCTCAGTTGATCATCGTGACGCTACCCTTCAGGATCGCCATGGCATTGCCCTTCATTTGCAAGAACCCGCCTTCGAGCTTGGCCATCCCCTTACCCTTCATTTGCAGCATCGTCGTCTGCATCTTGATACCTCCTGGAGTCAATTCAATCTTTGACAACCCGCACTGAAGTGTAATCTTCGTATTCGCCTTAAGGGTGATTTTCTGCGCGGCAGTAATCGAAACAGAATTGGTAGACGATTTAGTTTTAATTGCTTTGGTCACCGTTGTGCTCTGCGCACCCTTAATTTTCACGGTTTGGTTTTTCGTGATATCCTCTTTGTGCGCACCCTCAACCTTAACCGTTCGGTTTTTCTTGACGCTATACTTCTCTTCGCCTTTGGCAACAGTAAAGGTGTGATTACCCTCCTTCAGCGTCTCCTTGAGATCATTTTGGATCTCGATCGTCATGTCACCTTTGTCTTTGTGCTCAAGGCCAATCTTGATATCCGCATTGTTTTTCACAATCTGAAAATAATTCCGCTCAGACTGGAAGCGGATATATTCTTTTTCGATCTTATCTTCAAATACAAGCTCATGAAATGTCTTTGCACTTCCCTTCTCACTTGAACGGGTTTTCCAGCCCATCATGGTCATATCAGTCGGTAGCGTATAAGGATGCTTGGTGGCATCGTTGAACACCATGCCAACGATCAGCGGCCGGTCCGGATCGCCCTCCTCGAATTGCACCACAACTTCCTGGCCGATCCGCGGCACCCAGACCATGCCCCAGCTTTTACCCGACCAGGGCTCTGCCTTCCGGATCCAACAGCTGGTTTTTTCATCCTTCTTTCCGTCTCGGTCCCAATGAAACTGGACCTTCACGCGGCCATACTTATCCGTATAAATTTCTTTCTTGCTGGGCCCCGTAACAACAGCGGTCTGCAGCCCGGGGATCACTGGCTTTTTACAGTCATCGTAGGGCGTGCGGAATGGCGCTTCCTTGGGTTGACAACGGAACTGCACCCGATACGGGTCCGGGTTCTTGTCAAGGTCGAGCGTGATCCGCTCACCCAGTGCAGACTCGCCGAGTTCTCCTTTATCGTATTCGGTCTCGATTTGGAGCTGGTGGATCGCCTCGATCACCAAATACTCGTCCTTAGCGGCGTCGCGCGGGTGTTTCGTCAGCTTGAAACGGTGACCGCAGGCCATCGTCCGCACATTCGCGATCCCGCGCATCCGCTCATGTTCCGCTGCATAGCGCTCGACACGAAGTCGAGCAAAGTTCTGACCATCCCCCACCTCCTTATAACGCCCCGGATAATCGTACACCTCGTATTTATTGTGCTTATGCGTCCCCTTCTTTATGGTCTTACTCTCAAACAATTTTGTTCCCGATTTTTCGAAGTCGTAGTCGGCAAGCGAGGCCACCGCACTGCGCAACGTCTCGCGCTCACGCCAGTCGAAAACATGATCCTCGCGCCGGCGCATATTGTCCTCTTTAAAAAAGAACTTGATGTCCGAACGCTCGTCAATTGGCGCATGCTGCGAGGTGTCGTCACACAGCACAAGTGTGTCCTTATCCTTCGTATACTCAAAGTAATAATACATACCCTCTTCGGCAATCAGACGCTGGACGAACGCCCAATCCGATTCCCTATACTGCACGCAATAAACACGCTATGCCAATTAGCGAGTTGTTTTATCTTTAAAATCGCTGAAACCGTGATCACCGAAGATCATTTTTATTATCTCCATTGCCGTTTTATCTTGAAAAATACGGCAATTGCTTGTTTGCGTAAGAAACCAGTTCCAGGATCGCAGACTGGCGACGAAATGGCCCTGACCCTGATAGGTACCTTCGTACAGCACCTCGATGCAATGTCCGGAAAAATACCGTTTGTTTTTCTTTTCCGTCAATATCTCAAGGGAAACAACCCGACCAAGTACATCCTCCAACGGTAGTTTGATTTCCGCTGAAATAAACTCAACATCAATTTCAGTGATTTGGCTAAAACCCTCGCGAACTTCGGCGCGCAGCAGCTGCATCATAACCGGCTTCAGCGGCCCGAACATCTTGATAGATCGGCCGGTGTACTCGATTTCTTTGCTTGCCATGTCGACGCTCCTTTCGCACAAGCCTTAGCCCGCGCCCTTGTCGGCCTCAGAGGAAGATATCCACCAACCGGTTGTTGGACCGGAAGCCCTCGATATACGAGGGGTTGATGATGAAGCAGCCCTCGAAAGAAGCCCCTTCTCCCATCACCCTTTCCAGGTCCCAGTGGCTTTCGACATGCAAAAGCCCGATCGGCCAAGGCAGCGTGTCGTCATGGGCGAGGATCGCGTGGATGCGCTCATTGCCGCGCAACAGTCGATAGCGCCCGTTGGTCGAAACAACGAGCATCTCGAAGCTCTCCCACTCCGGGCTCGCCTCCTGATCGGTCATCGGTCACAGCTCCTTCAGCAGGGCATCGAGCTCGTCGTCGACGCCATCTTCGGCCGGTGCCTCGGCCTGATCATCGTCGAAAGAGGCCAGGAGCGCATCAAGGTCGTCCATGCCGCCTTCATCTGCCGGCGCCTCCTGGGCGGGCGTCTCGTCTTCCAGGCCGGCGAGCAGCGCATCGAGCTCATCGGCAGTCGGCGGAGCCTCCGCATCCGGGGCGGGTGCATCGAGGCTCGCCAGCAGCGCGTCAAGATCATCCGTGTCCGACGCCTCTTCAGCCGGGTCCGGAGCGGTCTCGACCGCGGCCTCGTCGGCCGTTTCCAGACCGGCCAGCAGCGCGTCGAGATCCTCGTCGGCCGCCGCGAGATCTTGTGCTTCTTGGCTTTGCTCAACGGCCGGCGCCGCCGGCGCCACCTCCTCCGCAGTCGGCGCCACAGCCCCGCCAACAGCCGGCACGGCTGCCGCCTCGGCCCGTGCCCGCATCGCATCGGGCCCGCCAACCGCATTCGCCTCCCAAGGTCCGGCCAAGCGCGCGCCGGTCACCGACCGAAACGAGCCAAGCCGGATCTCGTTGCGCCCCGCGATCGACAGCACCGGCATAAACCCGCGCAACGCGGCTTCCGCCGCCGATCTTTCGGTCAAGAGCCGTTCGGTACAGGGCAGCGCGAGCTGATCGCCCTCCGCGTCGGTGATGAAGTGGTAAGGGACATCATCGAGCGACATGACCTTGCCAAGCTCCACCTTACCGCCGCCTTGGGTCCAACTCGCGCCGACGAGAACCGCAACGAGCACGGCTGGGTTGGCCCAGAGCATCCCCTTCAGTCCTTCGGCGCGGGTGAACTCCTCGAATTCGAAGGGATCGATCGGGTCGGTTCGGGTCCCATAGGGCAAGCGAAGCATGAAGCGCGGCACTGCAAGCCCGAGATAAGCCGCCTCCGGCAGGGCCTTAAGCGCGGCGAACGCGTCCTTTACGATCGGCGCCAAGTCGTCGGTTTTGGTATCGAAGGCCCCGGCCGAGACAGCGCTCACAAACGGCGCGTCCATATAGGCCGCGATCTTGGCCATGCGTCCCAAGAGTTCGGCATGCGGCGGCGTCTCCTCGAACTGATAGAGGCCAACCACCAGCGAGAGCCCGCCTTGATTGGCGTCAAGTGCGGGCTTCTCAGCCAGCATCTGGAAGAGACCCGACTGCGCGAGGTCCTCCGAGACGGCCAAATCGATCGCGAGCTCCTCCGCCGCGACGTCGTAGACGACCAGCTCTAACCCGCCCCCGGTCTCGATCCGCCGCGCCAGAAGGTCGAGGGACCGCCAAGCGCTCTCGACCGCCTGAAAATCTGGGTGGTGCAGCACCCCCCGCATTAGGCCAGAAAGCGCCGCATCCACCGCATCGGTCATCGCAGGGATGTCCGGATCGGGCGCTTTCACCACATAGGGAGCGACCACCTGACGGATAAGCTCGTCGGCCGTGCTCGCCTCGGGCCGCGCCTCCGGCCCCGCCCCGATGAGAGCGGCAAAGTCCGACAGCCGCCGATCCGCCGGCACCTGGGCCCCCTTGGCCCGGCGCCGCGGCGCGCTGGCCCGCCCGCCGAGCTCGGCCCCGAGCGCCCGCAGTTCGTCAAGCACCGCATCTGCCCGGCCGCGGCTCACCATCATGCGCAGGTTCTGGAGCTCCTGAAACGCATCGACCGTGTCGTAAAGTTCATCAGGATGCAGATCGTCCAGGGTGCCGAGCTCGACATCGACCGCGCCCCCCGCCGCGCCGATCTCGAGCCTGAGTTGGGTGCGAAACCGGGTGATCAGATCTTCGATCGTGTCGACATCGAGCTTCATCGGCTTGCGGTTGGCCAGATCGGCGCCCAGCTCGAGCTCGCCGCGGTTGGCCCGTCCGGAGAAATCCCCCAGCACCGCAATCCGGAACTTTTGCCGCGGCTCTGAAACCCCGCCCACCGCGGGCGGGACACTGAGCGTTCCAAAGTCGAGGCTCGCCCCGCCGCTCGAGATGTCGGTGTTCGTCTCGCTCATTCGAGCCTCCGCCTGCCCCGTCTCAAGATGCCTGCGCGCGACCCCCGGCCGCCCCCGCACCCGCCTCGCACCATTCGAATCTTTCGCACCGCGCCCGTCGGGGCGCAAGCCTCTCCCCCGACGCTCAGCTTCCCGGCGGCGGCCCGCCTGGCGGCCCGTGTTGCGTCAGATAATGCAGCTGCGCCGAAAGCCGGCGGATGTCCTCATGCAGCGCGGCCACCTGCTCGGCAACGGCTGCGTTCTCGTCGCGCACCAGGTCGCGGATCTTCTCCAACTCGGCCTCGGTCTCGGCCTCGACCGCCGCCTGCATCGCATTGACCAAGATGCCGATGAACAAGTTGAGCACCGCGAAAGCCGTCATGGTGATGAACGGCACGAAAAACGCCCAGGCCCAGGGGAAAACTTCCATCACCGGCCGCACGATCCCCATCGACCAGCTTTCGAGGGTCATGATCTGGAACAGCGAGTAGAGCGAGCTGCCCAGCGTACCGAACCACTGCGGGAACGCCTCACCGAACCAGAGCGTCGCCATGATCCCGAAAATATAATAAATCACCCCGAGCAGGAGCACGACCGCCCCCATTCCCGGCAACGCATCCACGAGCGCCTTCACCACCTCGCGCATTTGCGGGATCGCCGACATGACCCTCAGCGCACGGATCACCCGCATGCCCCTGAGCACCGAGAGGCTGTCCGTCTGCGGCAAGAGCGACACGATCACGACGAGCAGGTCGAAGAGGTTCCAGGCGGAGGCGAAGAACCGCATCCGATAGGCATAGAGCTTGAGGATCATCTCGACGACGAAAATCCCGATGACAACCCGGTCGATGATCGAAATGATTTGGAGCGAGCTCTCCGAGAGCTTGGCCGAGGTGGTCACGCCCAACAGGAACCCGTTGAGAATGATCACCGCCAGAATGAAGTTCCGCGCCTCGTCCCGCTCGAGCAGGGCCCTGAGCTTTGCGCGCGGGCTCGCCGGGTCGAGCCGCTCCAATTCCTCGATCGCCGCGTCCTGACTGTTGAGCGCCCGATACGCGCTGACGAGCCGAAGCGCCCGCGCCACCCGGACCAGACGGAGCATCGACATGTTGCCGATTGCCGGTACCAGCGCCACGATGACCACGATCAGGTCGAAGATGTTCCAGGCCGAGCGAAAGAACCCGCCCCGGTAAGCATAGAGCTTCAGCACCATTTCAAGCGCGAAGATCGCGAGGGAAAATTTGTGGATGCCGACGAACACATCGGCGAACTCGCCGGACAGCGTCTCGGACGAGCTGAGGATCAAGGCGACGACGTTGAGGATGATGACGGCGAAGATCGCGTTGTTGAAAGCGTCGCTTTCGACAGCGCGCTGCAAGCGCACGCGGCTGTCCTCCCGGGTCGCTTCCGTCTCATGCATCATTGCCGCCCATCCCCACTCTCAGACGATAAACCTCAACCGAAGGCGTAGCTAAAATCGCCTTTTTCGATCCCTACGGACACCTTGGTAATCGGCTCGCCCTCCATCATCCGACGCAGGAACTCGCCGGAGATCGCCGGCAGCATCGTGTTCGTCAGGATCGCGTCGATCATGCGCCCGCCGGACTCGAGTTCCTGGCAACGTTCGACGATGGTGTCGACCACCGCGTCGCTGTACTCGAACGGCACCGAATGGCTCTCGGTGACCCGCTTGCTGATCCGCTTGAGTTGCAGTCGGGTGATCAGGTCGAGCATCTTGGGCGTCAGCGGGTAATAGGGGATGGTGACGAGCCGGCCCAGCAGCGCGGCGGGGAAGACCTTCAAGAGCGGTTCGCGCAACGCCTTCGCGATCCCCTCTGGCTCTGGCATGAGATCGGGATCGGCGCACATGTCCATGATCATGTCCGAGCCGACATTCGAGGTCAGCAGGATGAGCGTGTTCTTGAAGTCGATCATCCGGCCTTCGCCGTCTTCCATTTGGCCCTTGTCGAACACCTGGAAGAAGATCTCGTGCACATCCGGGTGGGCTTTCTCGACCTCGTCGAGCAGCACCACGGAGTAAGGCTTGCGCCGGACCGCCTCGGTCAGGATCCCGCCCTCGCCATAGCCGACATAGCCCGGAGGTGCGCCTTTCAGCGTGGAGACCGTGTGCGCCTCCTGGAACTCCGACATGTTGATGGTCACGACGTTCTGCTCGCCGCCATACATCACCTCGGCAAGCGCCAGCGCCGTCTCGGTCTTACCCACACCCGAGGTGCCGGCGAGCAGGAACACGCCGATGGGCTTGGAGGGATTGTCGAGTCCGGCTCGCGCCGTCTGAACCCGTTTGGCGATCATCTCCATCGCATGGTCCTGGCCGATCACGCGTTCGCCCAGACGGTTGGCGAGCTCGAGGACGTTCTTGATCTCGTCCTTGACCATGCGCCCGACGGGAATGCCGGTCCAATCGGCCACCACGGAGGCCACCGCCTGTTCGTCGACGATCGGCAGGATCAGCGGGTGCTCGCCCTGAAGCGTGTGAAGCTCCTCCTGCTTAGCCCGGAGCGCGGTCAGCACCTCGCCCCGCTCGTCTTCGGTGAGCGGCGAGGCGGGCGGGTTCTCCTCCGCCGCAGTGCCCTCGACCGCGCCGCCGCCTTCGCGGAGCTTGGCCCGCAGCTCCAGGATCGTCTCGACCAGCGCCTTCTCGTCCTCCCAGCGCTTCTCGAGCCCGGTAAGCCGCTCCTGCTCCTGCCCCTTTGCATGCGCAATCGCCTCGCGCCGCGCGCCCACCTCGAGCCCGGCGGTCTCGTCCCGCCCGATGATTTCGAGCTCGGTGTCGAAGGCCTGGATCCGACGGCGGCTGTCATCTACTTCGGCCGGCACCGCATGCTGGGAGACCGCAACGCGGGCGCAAGCGGTGTCGAGCAGGCTCACCGACTTGTCCGGGAGCTGGCGGGCCGGGATGTAGCGCGCCGAATACTTGACAGAGGCCGCCAGCGCCTCGTCGAGCACCTGCACCTTGTGGTGGCCCTCCAGCATGGACGCGATCCCGCGCATCATCAGGATCGCCTTCTGCTCGTCCGGCTCGTCGACCTGAACGACCTGGAAGCGCCGCGTGAGGGCGGGGTCCTTCTCGATATGCTTTTTGTACTCCGCCCAGGTGGTTGCGGCGATGGTGCGCAAGGTCCCTCGGGCAAGCGCCGGCTTCAGCAAGTTGGCCGCGTCTCCGGTGCCCGCTTGGCCTCCGGCGCCGATCAAGGTATGCGCCTCGTCGACGAACAGCAGGATCGGCTTGGGGCTCGCCTGAACCTCCTCGATCACCGACCGCAGGCGCTCCTCGAACTCGCCCTTCATCGAGGCGCCGGCCTGCAACAGCCCCACATCGAGGTTGAGCAGCCGCGCCTCCGCCAAGGAGGGCGGCACATCCCCCCGCGCGATGCGCAGGGCAAATCCTTCGACCACCGCGGTTTTGCCCACCCCCGCCTCGCCAGTGAGGATCGGGTTGTTCTGCCGCCGGCGCATCAAGATATCGACGATCTGACGGATTTCCTCGTCGCGGCCGACGATCTCATCCATCTCGCCGGCGCGGGCCTTCTCGGTGAGATCGACGCAGAACTGCTTCAGCGCCTCCTCCTTGCCCATCTGGGCGGGCGCCATCGCGCCGGATGCCTCGCCCGGCACCGCCCCGCCGCCGACGACCGACCCGTCCTTCGGCGCGAGATGATCTTCCGGCGAGCCTTCGACGATGGTGGCGAACTCCGCGTCGAGCTCGTCGCCCTTCACTTTCTTGAACTGCGCCGAGATCCGGTAGAGCGCGTTGTCGAGCGACGGGGTCTTCAGCATCCCGAGGATCAAATGGCCGGTACGCACTTGGTTCGACTTGTGCCCGAGCGAGGCCCAAACCCAGCCCTGCTGTACCGCCTCCTCAAGATGCGACGAGAGATCCGAGATCGAGGTCGCCCCGCGGGGCAGTTCGTCGAGAGCTGCGGTCATATCGCGGACCAGCCCCGCCGCATCCATCTCGAAATGCTTGGCGATCTTGTGGATGTCGCTGTCCTGATGCTGCAGAATCTGGTGGATCCAATGCACCAGCTCGACATACGGGTTGCCCCGCATCTTGCAGAACACCGTCGCACTCTCGATCGAGCGGTAGCCCAGCGAGTTAAGCTTGCCGAAGAGGTTTACGCGGCTGATACCCGCCATGCTCCTGTCCCCCTTTTCCCATCTTTCACTTAGGCCGCCGCCGTCGGTGCATCTTGCGGCATTAGCATCAAATCGTCAGCATCCGTCTCGTCAGGACGTGTGCCGATCCATGTCGTCCAGCCGAGCCGCCCCTGCCGCCCAAGCTCCAACGCCGGCACCTCCGCCGCTTCGAGCACGAGGGCAACCTCCCAGTCGAGTTCCTCGCCGATATAGTTGGCCACGATCGCCCGAAGCCGTCTGAGGCTCTCGCCGCCTGGCAACAGCCGGTTGTACGCGTCGAGCGTGAGCGGCCCGATCCGGATGCGGAACTTGGCCTGACGGCTCCAGACCCGCTCGCCGACGGTGATCGACCGCCCCAGCTGCGCCACGGGCCGCGGCCCGGGAAAGGCAAACCGGTCGCGGTGGTCGAGCTCCAGCCAGCTGCCGACAAAACTTTCGATCGAGACACCGGCGCGGAAGAAATGTGCAACGAGCGCGAGGAGGCCCTCCTCGTTGCGCGCGCTGTGCGTCAGACGTCCCGAAAAGCCAAGCTTCACCAGATCCGGCATGGCGTCGCGATGCTTAAACGCAGCGCCCATCCGACCGGCCACGGCCGCGACCTTCTCGCCAAAGGGATCGTCATCCGGCCGGTCGTGGCTCGCCGCCGGCTCGGCAGACGCCCAAGCGCGGTAGAACAGGCTCATCATCCGATGGTGAAACACGTTGCCGAATGCCACGAGGGTTGGGTCGTGGTGGTTTCTGAACCGGTCGCGGGCGTATTCCGTGAGATGCAGGGGCAACGCGCCATGCGGCCCCCAAAGCCCGAAGAAATGGGCTGAAAGCCGGGCAGGTTGGTCGGCGCCACCAAGCGCGAAACTATCCACGGTCGAGGTCGCAAAAGCGAGCTCTGGGTTCTGCCCAAGCCGCACCGGATCGCGATTGGGACGCCGAGACCGCCCAAACCGCGGCCGGTCCGGATAAGCGGCCTCGATCAGCCGCAAGGCTTTGAGCACGTGGTAGCGCTTGGGATCCGCCGCGAGGCCTGCGAGCCGCATCAGATCAACAGGCGCGTTCCGCTCCTCGCTGTCCATCGTGCGATGTCTCCCCGGTCTTCGCTGCGAATTACTGTTTCAGTGAAGCTATTCAGCGACACATATTTTGCAAAAAACCGTTCAAGCACCGCGCCGAGCAAGTATACTCCGGCGCCTTCGAACTGGTTTTCGTCGAACTGAACCGTCACCTCGATGCCGCGCACTGCGGTCGACAGCACCGGATCTTGCAACCGGCGTACGATCGGCCGCGAACTCACCCCGACCACACCGTCGATCTGCTTGGCGATGGCCCGGTCTCCCTGCGGCGCATAAATCGCCAACATCTCGCGCAGCGCTTGGCCGCCTTCGGCGGATCCGCTGTCGACGATCGAGAGATAGTTGAGGCTCAGATGACTGATGATCCGCCAGGCCGGCTCACCTTGGGCCAGCGACGGCCGTGGACGGGTGGGCGCGACGATCGCTCGGATCTCGGAAACGGGGCCTCCGTCCGGCAGATAGAAATCCGTCTCGCCCCCACCGATCGACAAGACGAGGGGCAGATCCCGGTTGGTGCACATGGCGCTCACTGCCAACTGCTCGATCGAGTCCGAATACGGGGCATTGGCTTGGTCGACGAGGGTCAGGAACACCTCGGAGCCGAGATAGGAGGTCCGGGCGCCCTTGAGCCGCTGACGCTCGGAGCGCTGACGCATCTGGCGCTTCACAGCGTAATAAGCGGTGTGGCCGTCGCCGGCGGCGGTCAGATCGTCGGCGGAGTAGAAGGGGCGGAACTCGACATCCTCCTTCTCCGCGCCGGCGATCCCGAGCACGCTCGTCAGATGATGCACTTCGTAGTCGAGCGGCGAGATCCGGTCCGGGACCAGATGATGGTCGATATCGACCTCGCGCACCCGCACCCGGTCGCACCGCTTCTCGAAAAGATTGACCGCAGGGGTCGCGAAAAGCTCGAAATTTCCGGCATCGACAACACTGCGCATTTCCGGGCTCGAGCTCGACAGCAGCACGTAAAGGTCGATCTCGCTTTCGCGACAACGCGCCACCCCCGGCTGCAGCCCCGCCAGGCGGAAAAAGAAGAAGCGCTGTGGCAGGGCGAAATACTCTTGGAGGAGCCGATAGCCGTCGAAGGACTGCCCGGGGTACGGCAACATGGCCTCCGCGGCGTCGAACCCGAGCGGCGGCAAGGGCCCGCGGGTCAGCGGCTCAACCCAGTCGCTGCGTCTGTTTGTAGACCGGGCACAGACGGCAAGGCTGTCGTTGCCGAGCAGTTCGTAGAGGCGCCAGGAAGCCGGGTCGGTGCCGGTCACATGCAGGCTCAACGTGTCAAGAGGCAGGCTCGAGATCGCATCCCCCCCGACATGGCGGAGCCTCAGGCGGATCGCCGCCCGCGCCTCAGGCTCGCCGCCGAGCCCCGCCGCAACGAGCTCTCCGCGTCCGTCGATATACTCGGCCTCCGAGATCTCGAGCGGCCAAAGCGTGACCGCATGTGCCGTCTTGAACAGACACGGGGTCAGATCGCTCTCCCGCTGCGGATTGCGCAGCCGGGTCCCCGCCGGCAGGGAGAAGCCGCTGTCGAGCCCGCCACCGGCGGCGTCGGGCACCAGCCGCGCGATCATCATCGAGGGCGTCGGCGCCGTGTAATGCGGATAGACGATCTCCAGAAGGTGCTGCGTAAAGGTCGGGTATTGCAGCGACAACTCCAGCTGCACCCGCGCCGCGAGGAAGGCGAAGCCCTCGAGCAGCCGCTCGACATAGGGGTCGAAGACCTCGAGCCCCTCCATGCCGAGCCGCGCGGCAATCTTCGGATAGGCCTCAGCGAACTCCGCCCCCATCTCCCGGATAAAGGCCAGTTCGTCCTCATAATGCTTGAGCAGGCGCGGATCCATCGGCGCGATCAGATCTGCGAGCGGACGGTGAGCACCCCGTTGGTCACGTCGAGCTCGGTGCGCATATACAACTCAATGGGCAACGGTTCGGCCCAGAGCTCGCCTCGGATGTCGAAGCCGATCACGGTCTCGGTCATCTTATCCTGATCGGAGAAGTCGATCGTCAGGGTGTCCGGCAAGATGCGCGGCTCGAACATTTTCACCCGTTCGGTGAGCCGGCTGCGGATCTCGGCCGCGCGATTTCGAGTTACCGTAATGCCGGCGAGGTCCGGCACGCCAAAATTCAGCGCCGACACCCGAGCATTGGGGAAGCGCTCCAGGCTCTCCAGGCTCTCATAGGCGGTCGTGTTGAAAAGCCAGGCAAGGTCGCGCCGCACGATTTCACGCAGCCGACGGATGTCGATGACGCGCGCGTCCCGGGGCTCCACGGCCGAGCCCGGCTCGTCGTCGGTCAGACGGTCGAGCAGCGAGGGTTGCAGACGTTCGGCAGCCCCACGGTCAGTCATCCAACGGCTCCGACGCCGCTTCTGCACCCGGCGTGTCCTCCGCCGCATCGGCCCCCGCGGTATCGAGTTCGATCGCACGAACATCCATCAGCCCGGTCTCCTGGATGTCGGTGGCAAGCACACGCTGCCCTGTACCTGTGAAAAACCCTGGCGCTGGCTCGGACCAGCTTGTCGCTTTGGACATGCGCAAGAGGTTGTCCGCGGCCTCGCCGGCGCCGGGATAGCGCGTCGGGATCAGGGCCGGGCTCTCGCCGCCAGCCGCCCAGGTGATTTGAGCGGGCATCCAAACCCGATCGCGCAGATCCTCGGGGGCTTCCATGTTCACCCGGCGGATCGCGGTGAAGGGCGCCCAATAATACTTACCGTCGAGCACGATCTCCAACACCGGACCGAGGCGCATATCCGCATCGGCAATCCAGGCGAAGGGCGCGCCATTCAGGCTCCCCGCCGTCATCGGCGCGGCCTCGAACGCCTCCGACCTCAGGCGCTCGGCCGCCGCCGTTTCGCCGCGGGCAAGCGCGCCAAGGGCCTCGAGCAACAGCGCGATCCACTGCTGCGGCTCGCCGACCACAAGCGGCGCCGTCTCGCCCTGGAAAACGCGATTGCGCATCAGCTCACAGGCGATCGCTTCGCGATAGGTTTGGGCCATGGGGGTCGCCGCTGCGTCCAACTGCGCGGCCAGGCGCAGCTGCATCACGGCCTTGTTCCACTCCCCCAAGATGCAAAGCAACTGGAAGAGGAAGACCCGGTGCTTTGCCTCGGAGGGTTCGGCGCGCACATCGGCTTGAACCGCCGCGAGCGTCGCCTCCAAATCCCCACTGCGAAGGGTGTCCAATGCGGCGCTCATGGGGCACCTCCGCTCTACTCAGGGCACAGACACGCACGAACCGGCGCGCCAGGCAGTTGCTCCATATACCGACGGGCTCGGCGCAAACCCGAACCCGCCCGATCTCTGCGGCGCGATCTCGATCAGATCTTGCCGATGTTCTTGTTCTTGGTCCGGCTCCACTCAGCGGTGCCGCCCTGCTTCATGCTGGTGCCGTCGCCGCCCGGATCCTGGTACCAGTAGGTGCCGGTCATTGCACCCCAGTCGATAACGACCGAATCCTCGGCTTCGTCGTCGCCCGACTGCGTGGTCTCAACCTCTGAGAGGATCACCGACACGAATTTATACTCGAGAAACTTCTGACCGTTGCGGCGGATTTCGACGATCGCATCGGTGAATTGGGTGCCGGCGCACAGATGGTGCCAGAGGTCCATCGTGGCGGTGTCGGTGCGTTTCTTGAAGCTCACCTTCTCGAACTTGACCTTACCGGCGCCGCCGACACCTTTCGTCGCCGAACTGACCGCGGTCGCGTTCTCGGCCTTGAGGGTGAATTCGGTGAGTTCGATCGCGGTCTCTTTGGACAAAACGTCGTCCGAGGTTTCGCCGCGGATCTTGCCGGAGGGCTTAAAGTAGATGAAGGCATCCCACGGATCGGAATCGGCCATGTCGTGTACTCCTCAGAGTTCTGTGTGTTACGTTTGCGGTTCGACGGAAATCCCTCGCCGTCGGCCTTACCCTTTTTCCGAGGGCAGGCGAGATACCAACCGGAGCGAGACTGTCAGGCCTTCCAGCTGATAATGCGGACGGAGGAAGAACTTCGAGCTGTAATAGCCCGGGTTCCCCTCAACTTCTTCGACCACGACCTCCGCCTGAGCCAAGGGCTTCATCGCCTTGACCTCTTCGGGCGAGGTATCGGGGTTGAAATCGACATAGTTCTCGACCCAGCGCTGCAGCCAGTTCTGCATATCGGCGCGCTCTTTAAACGAGCCAATCTTGTCGCGGACGATACACTTCAGATAGTGAGCAAAGCGGCATGTCGCGAAAAGATACGGCATACGAGCCGACAGATTGGCGTTGGCCGTGGCGTCCGGGTCGTCATACTCGGCGGGCTTCTGCAGCGACTGGGCGCCGATAAAGGCCGCGACGTCCGAGTTCTTGCGATGGATGAGCGGCATCATGCCGTTCTTGGCAAGCTCTGCCTCGCGCCGGTCCGAGATCGCGATCTCAGTCGGGCATTTCATGTCGACGCCGCCGTCATCGGTCGGGAACGTATGGGTTGGCAGGCCATACACGGCGCCACCAGATTCAACCCCGCGGATCCGGGTACACCATCCGTACAGCTTGAAGGCACGGTTGATGTTGACCGCCATGCCGTAGGCCGCATTGACCCAGCAATACTTGCCGTGCACCGATCCGTCGGTATCTTCCTCGAATTCGAACTCCTCCACCGGATCCGTCTTGGCGCCGTAGGGGTAACGCCCGAGGAAGCGCGGCATCGCCAAGCCGATATATCGGCTGTCGTCGCTTTCGCGCAGCGACCGCCAAGGCGCATACTCCGCCGTCTGGAAGATCTTCGTCAGGTCACGCGGATTGGCGAGTTCCTGCCAGCTGTCCATCTGAAACAGTGTCGGCGAAGAGGCCGCAAAGAACGGCGCATGGGCAGCCGCCGCCACTTTCGACATCTCGTTGAGCAGTTCGACATCGGGCGGGCTGTGGTCGAAATAGTAATCCCCGACCAAAGCGCCGTATGGCTCACCACCGAACTGCCCATATTCTTCTTCGTAGATTTTTTTGAAAATCGGCGACTGATCCCAGGCAGTTCCTTTGAATTTCTTGAGCGTTTTATGAAGATCTTTCTTCGAGATATTCAGCACCCGAATTTTCAGCATCTCGTCGGTTTCAGTATTGTTAACGAGATAATGAAGACCGCGCCAGGAGCTCTCGAGCTTCTGGTAGTCCTGATGGTGCAGGATCTCGTTGATCTGCTCGGTCAGCTTCGCATCGATCGCAGCGATCATGCTCTCGATCGTGCGGAGCGTGTCGCCGGAGACGAGCGCGGAATTCTCGAGCGCCTGCTCCGCCAGGGTCTTCACGGCTTCCTGGATGCCGGACCGGGCACCGTCCGATTTCGGGCGGAACTCTTTCTCGAGGAGCTGGCCGAATTCATTGGGCGCAAAGGCGGTCTCGCCGGCGGCGCCGGCTTGGGCTTCGGTATCAACCATCGATCAGTCCTCCTTCTTCTGCTCGGCGCCCTCGTCGGAGGGCTTGGCCTCGGCGGCGAGCGCCTGCAGCAGCGTCGGGTCCTGCATTACCTTGCCGATCAACTCCTCGGCACCGGCCTTGCCATCCATGTAGGTCATCAGGTTCGACAACTGGGTCCGCGCTTCGAGCAGCTGACGCAGCGGCTCCACTTTCCGGGCGATCGCCGCAGGAGAAAAGTCTTCCATGCTCTCGAATGTGAGATCGACCATGAGATTGCCGTCACCGGTCAGAGTGTTGGGCACGGCAAAAGCGGCCCGCGGCTTCATCGACTTCATGCGGCTGTCGAAATTGTCGACGTCGATTTCGAGGAACTTGCGATCGGCCACCGCCGGCAGCGGATCCTCCGGCTTGCCCGACAGATCTGCCATTACACCCATGACAAACGGCAGCTGGATCTTCTTCTCGGCGCCGTAAACCTCCACGTCGTACTCGATTTGGACGCGCGGTGCACGATTGCGTGCAATAAACTTCTGACTGCTGCCGACCATCGGTCACATCTCCTCTGTGTCCGTCGCAATGATTAGACGCGAGCGAGCGCCCGCGCGTCAAGCAAACCCGTGTATCAGACCGGTTTCATTGGTCCCACAGGTATTCCCACCTTCTCCAACCCGTATCGTACGCGTGCATCACTCGTCTTCGATGCCCGCAATCATCCGGAAGCGGTCGATACCGTCCGGCGCGAGATCCTCGAGGACAGTCATGAAATCCGCTGAGACAAGCCGCTTTGCACGCCCAAGGATATGCGGCACCGGGCTCGTCGGTTCATGCCTGCGGTAGTATTCGATGATCTTATCGAGCGCATTCACCACGTCGCGCCGATTGCCGATGGCGCCCACGGCCCGGCCGCCCCCGGACACAGGGGCAGCATTCCCCCCGCCTTCGGCAACGATACCAGCATCCTGATCCGCCTCGGTCTCCTCCTCGGGCTCGAACTCCTCCACATCGACGATCAGATCCGCCGCAAAATGCTCGAAATTCTGCTTCAGGTCGTAAAGCAATCTTGCGAGCGGGGTCAGATCGGGGCTCATTTCGCCCACATGATCGGACAGCAGGGTATCGAGCGCCTTCAACGTGTCGCGGCAGTCGGTGATCGCGGCGTCGATCGCGACGAGGGTCTCCCGGGGCGTGTCTTGGAATGCGGCAGAGATCGCGTTTGTGTCGATATGTTCTTCCTCGTCACCCTGGGTGATCTCGCCCCGGGCCATCAGAAGATCACGCAGTGTCATCCGACCAAAGCCGCGGCTGTCGGTGATCGGGGCAACGCGCAGGCCGCGCAACACCGTTTCGTTGCCCGCAAGCCCTGCGATCGCGTTCATCCGCATCGTCGGATCATAGTCGCCGTCATCATCGACCAGACGGGGGTGGCAGTCGTCCCAATACTCTTCGCAGCACCGCTTGATATACGTCATCGCCTCCGCAAGACCCGTGAGCCCCTCGATGCGCAGCGCCGCATTCGCATAGAAAACCGCTGCCCTCAGGTCTTTACTGCGCTCCAGGACAGTGACCGCATGGGTCATGACTTCCTTATAATCAGGTTCTTCCGCGGCAATCACCTGATCGCCGATTTGCTGCTCGTCCTTCGGCATTGCAGCAAGCTCAAGATCGATGAACGCCGGATCGTATTCCAGATCCTCACCGGCCGGCCCGTCTTCTCCGAAAGACGCCAACAGCTTGTCCAGTTCGAGTGACATGGCCCCTCAAGATTACCGCTTTTTGAGGAGCCTACGCCGAAAGCGCAGGCCGGTCCAGACGATCGCTGGGGCGTGAGCGCAAAGAAGGGTCAGCCGCGGACGGTCCCCTGGCCTTCGACGAGATACTTAAAACTGGTGAGCTGCTCGGCGCCGACAGGGCCGCGGGCGTGGAGCTTCCCGGTGGCGATGCCGATTTCCGCCCCCATCCCGAACTCGCCGCCATCGGCGAACTGGGTCGATGCGTTTCGCATCAGGATCGCGCTGTCGAGTTGCTCGAAGAAGCGCGCCGCGACCGCATCGTCCTCGGTGAGAACGGCCTCGGTGTGGCTCGACCCATAAGTCCGGATATGCGCGATGGCCGCATCGACCCCATCGACGATCCGGGCGGCGATGTCCATCGAGAGATACTCACGGCCCCAGTCGTTCTCGGTGCTGGGCACCACGCGCGGATCTAGCTTCATCGCCTCGCGGCAACCATGGACGGTGACGCCGGCATCCAGCAACGCCCGCAGGCAGGCCGCACCCAAGCCCTCCGCGATCGCACGATCGATCAGCAGGCACTCCGCCGCGCCGCAAATCCCGGTCCGGCGCGTTTTGGCGTCGAGCACCACCGGCACCGCAGACACCGGATCGGCCGCCCGGTCGAGATAGACATGGCAGATACCCTCGAGATGGGCGAACACCGGAACTCTGGCCTCCTGTTGGACCAGGCCGACGAGCCCCTTGCCCCCGCGCGGTACGATGACATCGATATGGGAGGTCATCCGCAGCATCTCGCTTACCGCCGCCCGATCACGGGTCGGGACACGCTGGATCGCGTTCTCGGGCAAGCCCGCCGCCCGAAGACCGTCGTGAAGCGCAGCCAGAATGGCGCCTGCGGAATTGAAGCTCTCGGATCCACCGCGCAGGATCGCCGCATTGCCCGATTTCAGGCAGAGTCCCCCGGCATCGGCCGTCACATTGGGCCGGCTCTCATAGATCACGCCCACCACGCCGATCGGCGTGCGGACCCGGCGGATTTTCAGCCCGTTCGGCTGCTCCCAGGCGGCAATCTCGGCCCCGACCGGATCCGGCAGAGCTGCGATGTCGCGCAACCCCTGCGCCATCCCTGCGATCCGGCCCGCATCGAGGTGCAGCCGATCTAACATGGCCGGGGTGAGACCCTTGTCCCGGGCGAAGTCCATATCCTCCGCGTTGGCCGCTCGGATCGACGCCGTGCGCGCCTCCAAGGCCGCCGCCGCGGCGTTCAGCGCCGCCGCTTTCGATGCAGACGAAACGGTCGCAAGCTGCGCCGCGGCCGCCCGCGCGGCCCGCCCGATCTCCGCCATGCTCTCTCGCACCAACCGCGTCGCGCCGTCCATCCCGCCCGTCCTTGTCAGATCCCAAGAGTTCCGCGCCGCGCGTCTCAGATCGATACGCCGCCGTCGCGTGGGCAAAATACCCGCAGAAGAGGACGGGGTCGAGAGGTCACGCTGCAACAGCGGGCTAAAGACTCATTACCCGCAGCTCAAGACCCGATGCCCGTCCGCGGCGGCCGAACATCCGGGCTCGGCTGGGCGACCTCGGCTTGCACGCCCTCCCAGATCACCATGTCGTCGCGATGAATGAGTGCCGCGCGCCCCGGATAGCCGAGAATTTCCCCGATTTTCTCCGACTGGGCCCCGGCGATCAAGCGCGCTTCCTCGGCTCCATAACCCGCGAGACCCGCGCCGATGCTCGACCCAGCCGGCCCAAGGATGGCCACCGGATCCCCGCGCTCGAATCCCCCAGCCACCGCCACCACCCCAGCCGGCAAGAGCGAACGCCCTCGGGTGAGCGCCGCCACGGCGCCGGCATCGACGGAGAGCCCACCCATCGGCTTCATGCCGGCGATCCATTGCTTGCGCGCGACCTGCGGGCTTTGGGACGGGCGGAAGAGGGTCGCTCGCGCCCCGTCGGCCAAGGCGGTCAGCGGCCGCGCCAGGCTCCCCAGCATCACGACCATCGCACAGCCGCCGGCCACCGCGGTCTTTGCCGCCAGCACCTTCGTGCGCATGCCGCCACTGCCAAACCCGGTGCCCGCCTCCCCGGCCATGCCCTCGATCTCCGGCGTGATGTGCGCGACGGCGGGGATATGCGCGGCCGCCGGGTCGTGCCGAGGATTGGCGGTATAGAGCCCATCGACATCGGAGAGCAGCACCAAAAGATCGGCGCCGGCCATGAGGGCCACCCGGGCGGCGAGGCGGTCGTTATCGCCATAGCGGATCTCGTCGGTCGCGACCGTGTCGTTCTCATTGACGACGGGGATGGCGCCAAGCGAGAGCAATGTCTTTAGCGTTGCCCGACCGTTTAGATAGCGGCGACGGTTTTGCGTGTCTTCGAGCGTCAGCAGCACCTGGCCGGCGATGAGACCCTCCGCCCCAAGCGCCTCGGCCCAGGCCGCTGCGAGACGCTGCTGGCCAACCGCCGCGGCGGCCTGGGCTTGCTCGAGCGCAAGCCCCCCCGGCCCAAGGCCCAGCACCCCACGCCCGAGTGCGATCGCACCCGAGGAGACGACGAGCATCTGCCGGCCGGCGGTCTGCTGCGCCTTGATGTCCGCTGCGAGCCCCGCAAGCCATTCAGCCCGCAGCCCCGCGGGACCGACGAGCAGTGCCGAGCCGATCTTGACGACGACCTTCTCGGCGCGCGCGAGGGCTTCCGCTGCGGTCATGGCCGCCAGGCCTCCTCCGGGATTGGCGACAGCTCGGCCGCGCGTGTCGCATCGATCACCCGTTTGAGTGCCCGATGGGCCTCGCGCATCCCCTGCCCACTCACCGCCGACAGCACGAGATCGACCCCCCGCCCGGTCTCGCCGAACAGCTCGACCAATGCCGCCAGATCCTCCTCAGCGATCGCATCGGCTTTGGACACAGCCAACAGGCGCGGCTTTTCCGCGAGCCCCTCGCCATAAGCTTCGAGCTCCCGCTCCACCGTCTCGCAATCGCCGATGGGATCCTCTGTGGTGGCGTCGACCAGATGCAGCAGGACCGCGCAGCGCTCGACATGGCCGAGAAAACGGTCGCCGACCCCGCGCCCCTCATGCGCCCCCTCGATCAAGCCGGGGATGTCGGCCAGCACGAACTCCGCGCCATCGACCGGAACCACGCCGAGCCCCGGATAGAGCGTGGTGAAAGGATAGTCGGCGATCTTCGGCTTGGCGTTCGAGGAAGCCGCCAGGAAGGTGGACTTGCCGGCATTGGGGAGCCCGACGAGCCCCGCATCGGCGATCAGCTTGAGCCTCAGCCAGACGGTGCGCTCCACCGCCGGTTGGCCGGAATTGGCGCGCCGTGGCGCCTGGTTCGTGGCCGACTTGAACTGCAGATTGCCCCAGCCGCCATTGCCGCCACGGGCCAGACAGGCGCGGGCTCCGACCTGCGTCAGATCCGCGATAAGCTCCTCGGTCTCCCAGTCGTAGATCTCAGTGCCCTCGGGCACGCGCAACACGATATCGTCGCCTGACCGTCCGGTACGCGCTTTGCCCATGCCGGGCCGGCCGTTCTCTGCGAAAAAATGCTGCTGGAAGCGGAAGTCGATCAGCGTGTTGAGCCCCGGCACCACCTCGGCCCAGACATCGCCACCCTTCCCACCATCGCCGCCATCCGGCCCGCCATATTCGATGAAGGCCTCGCGGCGGAACGAGATGCAGCCCGCGCCGCCGGCACCGGAACGGATATAGACCTTAGCCTGGTCGAGGAACTTCATCGGTCTCTCCCGGAGCAGAGGCGGGCGATAAAGCGCGCGGCATGGGTCCGGCCATAGCGGTCCGGCACCGGCGAATGCCCATGCGACAAAGCCAGATCGGCGCGAGCAGCCGCTATCGGGGAGGCATCCCCGGGGACAAGCGGCCGACGCCCCAGCCATGCCATCGAGACGGTGGTCTGCATCGCCTCGCCCTCCCTGAACGCGAGAAAGGGGACCGGCCGACGCCGATCCCCTCAAAGCGGTCCGCCGCTCAGGCTGCGGTCACTCCGCCGCCTGGGTCTCCGGCGCTGGCAACACCGAGACGAATGTGCGCCCCTTGAAGCCCCGATTGAATTGAACCCGGCCATCGGCCGTCGCGAAAATCGTGTGGTCTTTGCCGAGCCCGGTGTTCTCGCCCGGCCACCATTTGGTGCCCCGCTGGCGCACGAGAATGTTTCCCGCCCGCACGACCTCGCCCCCGAATTTCTTGACGCCCAGCCGCCGCCCGATCGTATCGCGCCCGTTGCGCGAGGAGCCGCCCGCCTTCTTATGTGCCATCGTTGAGCCTCCTTATGCGTTGTCGGCGCCGGCTGCGCCCTGAGCCGCCGGCGCCGAGGCGTCCGCCGCTGCATGGGCCGCCGGATCCGCTTCCGCCGCCACCCGGCTGCGGTTCGCCACGCCCTGGCCGAGCGCGGGTTTGACACCCGTTTCCCCCGCCCCCGCGGCGAGGATTTCGGTCACCCGCACGGTTGTCAGATCCTGCCGGTGGCCTTTCAGCCGCTTCGAACTGTGCTTCCGACGCCGCCGCTTAAAGCTATAGACCTTCGGCCCGCGCATCTGGTCGAGCACTTCGGCCTGAACCGCTGCGCCATCGATCCGCGGCGCGCCGATCGTTGCGCTGCCGCCCTCGGCCTCGGCGCCGAGCATGAGAACCTCGTCGAACTGCACCACCTCGCCCGGCTCGGCCGCGAGCCGTTCGATGGTCAACTCGTCCCCCGGGACGACGCGGTATTGTTTGCCGCCGGTCTTTATCACTGCGTACATCTTCATGCCCTGTCTGTACCGCGTCCCGCGAGGCGCCCCTGAGGGGACTTTGGGGAGACCTTCCCCGCCCGGGAACAGCGCGTTGTAGCCGAAGCCCAACACTCGATGCCCGCCGCGCGGCGCGCGTCGAGCCAGAGACCGCGCTCTTATGAGCCGGACGCAGCGGTGTCAAGAGCCTGTCGCCGGTTATGCGCCCCCGGCGCGCCGAGAGCCGCCTGGACGGGTTGGCGTGGAAGTCGCGTGGAAGTCGCGGGCCAGCGGCGCATGCCCTGCATCCCCAGGGCGCCCCTTGAATCCGGGGCTGAGCCTGATTACACAGTCGCCGGATCGTGGAGAGGTGCCGGAGTGGTCGAACGGGGCGGTCTCGAAAACCGTTGTGCCCGCAAGGGTACCCAGGGTTCGAATCCCTGTCTCTCCGCCATATTCACCTACTAAACCGTTGTTTCTAAAGCGTTTTAAAAAACCGCATCCCCCACAATATCCCCCACTTAATCGCGGATTGCGTCGGACTGTGGCGACCACGTCGACCGCGATGCCGACATCGACCGCGACCGCGCCGCCGGCGCAGCCCCGCCCGCGTGGCCAGCCGGGCCGGCTGCCGCTGCAGCAAGGGCGCCAACTGTAGCAAGCAGTAGCAAGCTGTAGCAGAGATCTAGATCTGAGCTCGTCTTTTCCTTGAAGATACGGAATAGTCCGGCTTCGTTTTATTCCGATGAAGATGAGGGCTGCTGTAGCAGGTGTATCAACTGTAGCATGGGGGAGGGTCTGGTTTTTGATTTTGCCGTGAAGATATAGGGGATATATCCACCCATCTATCTGTCAATTGATAGATTTAAAATATATTTACCTATTCGCATGTGCATAAAG
>JBHJGY010000060.1:0-32673 GCA_050331335.1 Pikeienuella sp. | reverse complement strand
GGTGCCTGGCTGGCCACCGCGACGCGCTCTGTGGTGGTGTCGGTCATTGCGCGGTGCTAACCGGGAGCGCCCGCCGCGCCAAGCGCCGCGTCGTCGCGCCGGCTTGGCCCGGCCGGGGGGCAAGGGCGCGGGCTTAGCCGGGTCGGGGGTCCAGGGCGCCGGGTCGGGCCTTACGCGCCATGTGGTCGAGCACGCCATTGACGAATTTGGCTTCGCGACCGTCCTCGAAAAACGCTTTCGCCACATCGACATACTCGCCGATGGTTACTTTGGGCGGAATATCGGGCCGCGCCAGAAGCTCGTACCCTGCCGCGCGGAACACCGCGCGCAGCGTCGCGTCGATCCGCCCAAGTGGCCAGCGCTCAACAAGGGCCGCATCGCTCAGCCGGTCGATCTCCCGCTGGCGTTCGATGACCCCGCGCAGGATGTCGCGAAACAGCGCCAGATCCGCGTCGTGGTAACGCTCTCCCTCGATTTCCGCACCCAGGCGATGGGTCTCGAACTCAGCTTGGACCACCTGCCAATCCCCGCCAGAGACCTCGAGCTGATAGAGCGCCTGGACCGCTGCCAGGCGGGCGGCGGAACGGGCGATCTGGCGCGCCTGGCGCGTGCGTTCTGGCATCAGGCCGTCCTCGAAAGCCCGCCGCCGGCGAGCAGGATGTCGGGCTCGGCCGGTGCGCCGGTGCTGTCGGGTCCGGGGCCGAAGCGCCGAGCGAGGGCCACAAGATGGAGCGCCGCCAGCGCCGCACCGCCGGCTTTGTCCTGGCGCGCGGGATCGGCCCGTTCCTCGGCCTGGGCGAGGCTCTCGCAGGTCAGGATGCCGTTGCCGATGCACAGGCCCCTCTCGATGCCCAGAAGGGTGAGGCCGCGGGCGCTTTCCTCGCAGACGGTCTCGTAATGGGTGGTCTCCCCCCGGATGACGCAGCCGAGCGCGACATAGCCGTCAAAGCGACCGCTGGCGCTGGCGAGCCGAATCGCCGGCGGGATTTCGAGCGCTCCTGGCACGGCGATCTCCTGCGGCTCGGCGCCGGCTGCGGCAAGCGCGGCCCGGGCGCCGGCGCGCTGCCACGCAGCGATTTGGGCATAGTAGGGCGCGACGACCAGCAGGATGCGGGGCGCCGGATCGAGCTGAGGCAGGGCCAGCCCTTCGCTGCCCGTGCCGCTCATGCCTCGGCTTCCTGCGCGCCGGTGGACAGCCGCCGGGTCTCGACGATTTCGAGCCCGTAGCCCTCGAGACCGACGACCTTGGGCCGGGGCGAATTGGTCAGCAACACGATCTGCTCGACGCCCAACGCGGACAAAATCTGCGCCCCGAGACCGTAGTGTCGCAACTCCTTGGGCGAGACCCCGCGCCCGCGCAGGCGGTCAGAGATCGCAGTCGGCGACAGGTCGCGCAGGAGCACGACGACGCCGCGGCCCTCCTCGGCGATGAGGCGCATGGCGTCGGGCACCTGTTGCCAGCGCCCGGGATTGAGCGCGAGGACGTCTTCCAACGGGTCCAGCACATGCATGCGGGTGAGCACGGGCTGGCCGTCCTCCACATTGCCTTTGACCACGGCATAGTGCTCATGGCCGTCCGGGGTGTCGCGGAACACGCGCAGCCGCCACCGCCCGCCGATCGCGGAGGTGATCTCCACTGTATCGACCTCGCGCACCAGATTGTCGTGGCGCCGCCGATAGGCGATGAGCTCCGAGATGGTCCCGATCTTGAGATTGTGGCGCTGGGCAAACGCCACGAGATCGGGCAGCCGCGCCATCGTGCCGTCGTCTTTCATGATCTCGCAGATCACACCGGCCGGGACCAGCCCCGAGAGCCGCGCCACATCGACCGCCGCCTCGGTGTGTCCGGCCCGGACGAGAACCCCGCCGTCGCGCGCGCGCAGGGGGAAGACATGGCCGGGCGTTGCGATATCGGCCTGTGTGGCGCGCGGATCGATGGCGACCGCGATGGTGCGGGCGCGGTCATGGGCGGAGATGCCGGTGGTGACCCCCTCGCGGGCCTCGATCGAGACGGTGAACGCGGTCTCGTGACGCGATTGGTTTGACTGCGCCATCATTGGCAAGCCTAACCGGTCGAGCATCTCGCCTTCCATCGCGAGGCAGATAAGGCCCCGCCCATGGGTTGCCATGAAGTTGATCACATCGGGTGTGGCCATCTGGGCGGGGATCACGAGATCGCCCTCGTTCTCCCGGTCCTCGTGATCGACCAGGATCACCATGCGCCCGTTGCGGGTCTCTTCGAGTATCTCGGCGACGGTCGAGATGGCGTCGCTGTAGTCGGTTCGCTCGCTCATCCGGTCCTCCCGCGGCTGGCCCACGAGATAGCCTCGGCGTCCGGCGAATGCCAGGGGGCGCTGCGGTCGCGGGCGGCTCAGGCGGCCGGCAGGCTGCAGGGGGTGTCGGCGTCCCAGTACTTGTCGGAGAACTCCCCGAGCGCGGCCTTGATCGCCCAGAAGTGCCGTTTGGATTCCGGCACCAACCCTTGCGTCATCATCGTCTTGAGCGCCTCGAGAAGGGCTCTGTCCGCAAGTTCCCGGCTGCGGTGCACCGGGATTTGACCGCAGTGCTTGAGCACGAATTCCCAGTCATGGATCAGAAATGCCGGAAGGTAGCCCCAGCGGGTAATCCCGGAGACCGAGATGGCGAAATGGGGCACCGAGCCGCCATCGGTGAGGAATGGCCCCGGGGCGATGCGATGGCCGGTGCTGTCGATGAAAGCGAAGGGTGCGCCGGGGTCGGGCTTGTAGGCAAGCAGCGCCGCATCCGCGGCAGGGCCAGGAAGCCAGTCAAGCGCGATGCGGTCGATGTTCTCGAAGCGACCGGTCGCATACGCGTCCCACACGAAAAAATCCAGCGCGCCTAAGAGCTCGACATCCGGGCCCGCCGACTCCCGCCCGCGTGCGTCTTTATGCTCGCGGGCCATGCGCATGAGCTCACTGGTGACGCTCTCGCCGGCGGGGCCCAAGGTCTCAAGCGCGATCCGGTCGCGCAGCCGCAGCTCCTCGAGGCGTCTTTCGACCTCCATGGCGCACTCCTCCCCGTTCGCGCGTGCAAGGTTACCCGGCGTCGGCTAGTCGGGCAACGTAGCGCGCGAGGACATCGATCTCGAAATTGAGCTGCGTGCCTTCGCGCGCCTCGGAGAGCGTGGTGACCGCCCAGGTATGGGGAATTATATTCACCCCGAAATCAGTGGCCTCGCCGGCATCCTCGACCTCGTTGACGGTGAGCGAGATCCCGTCGAGCGCCACCGAACCCTTCGCCGCCAGATAGCGCCCGAGCGTCCGCGGCACCCGAATCGTCAACCGATGCGAGCCGTCTTCCGCGCGCAGGCCGATGACCACCGCGATGCCGTCGACATGGCCAGCGACGATGTGCCCGCCGAGTTCATCCCCGACGCGCAGCGACGGCTCGAGGTTCACCCGGCTTCCCGCGATCCAGTCGCCGATCGTCGTCTTCGCACAGCTCTCGGCGGAAGCCTCGACCGCGAACCAAGGGCCGTCGGCGTCCCGTCCGGTCTCGATCACCGTGAGGCAGGCGCCTGAGCAGGCGATCGAAGCGCCGATCTGGAGCGTCTCCGGCGGCCAGTCGCAGCCGATCTCGATCCGGCGATCGCGTGCCCCGGGTTGCGGCGCCTGCACCCGGCGCACGATCCCGATTGCCCTGACAAGCCCGGTGAACATCGCTTTCTCCCCTGTTATGGCGCGTGGCGTGATGTAGGACGCCGGCGGCCCTGTGGCCAAGCCCCCGCGCTAATCGCTTGCGGGCCGCCACACGGAGAGCAAATCCGGCCCGACCGCGGCGCTGTCCACCAGTCGAAAGCGCGGCGCCTCGGCCAGGCGGGGCAGGCCAAGGGCGCCGATCCCGGGTCTGCCTTCGGAGCCGATGGCGGCCCCGGCGGAGAAGAGCGCGATCTCGTCGACGAGCCCCTCGGCAAGCAGGGCTGCGGCCAGCTGCCCGCCCCCTTCCACGAGCACCCGGGTCAACCCCTCCCCGGCCAGGCGCTGCAAGGCGGGGGCCAGCGATATTCGACCGTCCGAGCCAACCGGGACGGCGATGGGACGGCATCCTTCAGCGGCTAGGGCAGCCTCAGGCGTTGCTCCGGCCGAAGGGCCATGCAGCAGCCACACCGGCTGCCGCCGCGCCGTGGCGACCAGCTTGTGGCCCATCGGCAGGGTCAGCCGCGGATCCATGACCACCCGCACCGGCTGGCTTACCCCCGCACCAAAGCCGCGAACATCGAGCATGGGATCGTCGGTACGGGCGGTCCCGGCGCCGATCATCACCGCATCCGCCTCCGCGCGCATGAGATGGGCCCTGAGCCGCGCCGCCGGCCCGGTGATCCAGCGGCTTTCGCCCGTCGCGGTGGCGATTCGCCCGTCGAGGGTCATCGCGAGCTTGAGTTGGATCCAGGGTCGCCCCCGTTCCACCCGCAAAAAGAAGCCGGCATTGAGCAACCTGGCGGCGTCGGCCAGCAGTCCGGTCTCGACCGCTACGCCGGCGGCCCGGAGTTTGGCGAAGCCACGGCCATGGACCCGGGGGTCTGGGTCCTCGACCGGGCAGACGAGGCGGGCGATGCCCGCTTCGATGAGCGCATCGGAGCACGGCGGCGTTAACCCGTGATGGGCGCACGGCTCCAGCGTGACATAGGCCGTGGCCCCTTTGAGCGCATCGGCGCCATAGCGCGCCCGGGCCCTGCCCAGAGCGACCGTCTCAGCATGGGGGCGGCCACCGGCCAAGGTGACGCCCCGCCCGAGGATTACGCCGTCCTTCACCAGCAGGGCGCCAACGGACGGGTTGGGCGCGACCCGGCCGAGGCCGCGGCGCGCCAGCGCAAGCGCCGCGCCGAGAAACCGCGCATCGGCGCCGGTCATGGCTCAGCTGTCCGACTTTGCCGCGATAGGCGGTTCCGGCGTTTCCGGGCGCAGTTCCGAGACGAAATCCTCGAAATCGGAGACTTCCTGGAAGTTCTTGTAAACACTTGCAAATCTGACATAGGCGACCGTGTCGATGCGCGCGAGGCTCTCCATGACGATCTCGCCGATCTGGTCCGATTTGATATCCGTGTCGCCCAGGCTCTCCAGCCGGCGGACGATGCCGTTGATCATCTGGTCGACGCGCTCGGCCTCCACGGGGCGTTTGCGCAGCGCGATTCGGATCGAGCGGGCAAGCTTGTCGCGGTCGAACTCCTCGCGTCGGCCATTTTTCTTGACCACGACGAGATCGCGGAGCTGGACCCGCTCGTAGGTGGTGAACCGGCCGCCGCAAGCTGGACAGAGGCGCCGCCGGCGGATCGACACATGGTCTTCCGCTGGGCGCGAGTCCTTCACCTGGGTGTCGGTATTGCCGCAGAATGGGCAGCGCATTTGCCTCTCCTCAAGAGAATTTCCCCAATTTATAGGGCCTCCCCGAGGCGTTGTGTAGGGCCGACTTCAGGACCCCAGATCTGGCGTGCCGAACGCACCGATGCCGGTTAGTTCTGCGGCGGCAGGTCGAAGCGGCCGCGCACGGTAACCTCGCCGAAGGGGGGCAGGGTGAAGACAAGCCCCTGGCCGATCTCAAGCGTCTCTCCGGTCAGCGCTTCGATGATCGGCTGATGGGTGATCAGCAGCGCCGTCTCGCTGGCCCGCAGGCCGTCGAGATAGGCGAGCAGGGCCTCCGTGCGGTCCTCGGCGATCTCGCTGCCCTCCGGCGGGTCCAGGAGCGCCAGCTCGGTCACAGGGCCGATCTGCAAGCGCGTTGCTGCTTCGATGTTGCGACAAACTCGGCTGGTCAGGATTTCGTCGATATGGATGCTGGAATTCTGGAACATCCGGCCGAAAATCGCCGCGATGTTTCGCCCACGTCGGCCGAGCGCCGCCGCATCTGCGCAATCCGCGCGGCCCCGCTCCGGGCGGTCCCCGCCCTCGGGGGTTGCCGAGACCCTGATTATCGCGTGCGTGTGCCGATCCTCGATCATATGCAACACGCGGTAGTCATACGCCCCCGCCGTCGGCGCCGCGAGGGTGAGGGCCAGCAGGATCAGGGCGGAACGACTGGGTGGCGACAGGATTTTCATGCCCCGCAAGCTGTCCAGCTGGGGCGCAATGTCAAGCGCTGCCGACAGCCTCCGCCCTTACGACGCTGGCTTCGGGCGCTCGGCACGCATGCAAAGCTTCGAGCGGATTGAGCGAAAGCGCCCTGACAGCGTCTGGGTCTGCCTCGGCCGCCCGGTAGCGCTCGACCTCGAACCCCGCCTCGGTTAGCCGCGCGACATAGTCGTCCGGTGTATAGATCCGAACATGGTCTTCCTGGCCGTACAACCGGATCTTCTCCTGGCGGCTTTCGGACCCATCCCCTTCCCGGGTGCGGTCGAGCACGAGCGACAGCGGGACTTGCAGAATGGCAAGACCGCCCGGTGCGAGCACGCGGCGGATCTCTCGCATCGCAACCTGATCTTCCGGAACATGCTCGAGCACATGATTGCAGAGGACAAGATCGATGGAGGCATCCTCGAACGGCAGTTCTAAGAGGCTCAGGTACCGAACCGAGCGCAGATGGCGGTAGAGATGGGGCTCGATGTCGCCGGCGATGTAATCGACATCCGGTAGGCCAGTGAGATATTGGCTCAGGCTGCGTTCCGGCGCGACATGGAGAATGCGCGCAGCTTCGCGCCGTTGTGGCAACCACCTTGTATCGAGATAATGCTTGACCAGCCGGTCTCGGTCGCTGCCGTGACAAATTGGGCAGACATCGTCCGGCTTGTACATCCCACCAACGACTTTGAGATCTTCGAGAACTTGATACCCGAGCCCCTGCGCGCGGAACCGTCGGACTTTCGCCCCGCACATGACACATGTCCGGGCGTTGCCTCGGAACACCACCCATTTGGCGAACTCGACCAATCGAAATGGCATCGCCTGCACGATGCGTTGCCTCAACAGCATCCCAAACTCCGTGGGTCCCGGGTCCTCTTGCGCTGCCCGGCAGACCGGACCCCGCATCGGTCGAGAGCGGGGCGAAGGCCGGCGTGAGAGAACGCCCGACCGGCGCGACCCCGGTGTTTTATCAGGCACCCAAAGCTCAAGAAAGGCCCGGCGAGCGGCCAGACCTTCTCCACCGCCGCCGCTTCGAGCACCCGTTACCCTTGGCACAGATGGCTGCGCGCTCGCCGACCGCCTCGAGAACCAGGCGGTGCGGCGCAGGAGCGCTAGGCCGGCGATGCCACTCCGCAGGAGAAGCGCGGCCGGGGGCAGGGCAACCGTAGAGGTCAGCCCGGTCACATCCGCCTGGAGGATCCGGTGTTGCGAGAAAAGGGTCCGCGTCGCCGCGGTGACGCCGAGCTAGGCCTGACCGCCGAAAATCCCGGCGAGGTCGACGGCCCGAACAAGCCGCGCAGAGGCGGGCTTTTGGGCGCTGGCCGACACGAACGCCGACAGATCCGTGCCCTCGTGATCGATCCAGGCGAATCGGCTCTCCGCTGGAGGGTCGAGACCGACCGGGGCGGTCGTGGTCGCGATGGAGGCCACGTCCCCATTGGCGTTGATCCCCACAGAGTTGTCATCGGGATCGAACGACCGCCCGTTGTCGACCATGTCGACTTCCACCGAAACGCTCGGGGAGATGCCGCAGATGCCGACGCCGTCGGATTGCCCGCCGACCCGCCTAACACGCTTTGCCCATGACGAGCCCACGGCCCGCGATGCTGACCGCCGCCAAACATCCGAGATTGCGTATGCGGCCCTCGTGATCGTTGCCTCGAGAGGTCACCATTAGGGTGCGACCACAATTTGAACATTGCCACGTCGCCCGTGGCGCGGGGCCGCCGAAGCGACCCCGTTCCAGGATCAGGCGCCGACGGTCTCGTAGATCGGGAAGCGCGCGGTGAGCGCCTTCACTTTCTGGGCCACGTCCTGCTCGACCGCGCCGTTGCCGTCTTCGCCATTGGCCGCAAGCCCGTCGACCACCTCGCAAATCAGCCGCGCCACCTCGCGGAACTCCTCCTCGCCGAAGCCGCGCGTGGTGCCCGCAGGAGAGCCCAGACGCAGGCCCGAGGTCACCATCGGCGGCTCAGGGTCGAAAGGGATGCCGTTCTTGTTGCAAGTGATGTGCGCGCGCAGCAGCGACTGTTCGGCCGCGTTGCCCTTGACGCCCTTGGGCCGCAGATCGACGAGGCAGAGATGGGTGTCGGTGCCGCCGGTTACGATGTCGAGCCCGCCCTTGATAAGCTCGTCGCTAAGCGCCTGGGCGTTCTTCACCACCTGGGCAATATAGGCGCGGTATTCGGGGCGCAGCGCCTCGCCGAAGGCCACCGCCTTGGCCGCGATCACATGCATCAGCGGCCCGCCCTGGAGCCCCGGGAAGACGGCGGAGTTGAACTTCTTGGCCAGCGTCTCGTCATTGGTGAGGATGATGCCGCCGCGCGGGCCGCGGAGCGTCTTGTGGGTGGTCGAGGTCGCCACATGGCAGTGGTCGAGCGGGTTGGGGTGGGCAACACCGGCCACGAGGCCCGAGAAATGCGCCATGTCGACATGCAGAAGGGCGCCCACGCTGTCGGCGATCTCGCGGAACTTGGCGAAGTCGATCTGGCGCGGGACCGCCGAGCCGCCGGCATAGATCAGCTCGGGCTTGTGCTCCTCGGCGAGCTTGGCGACCGCGTCGTAGTCGATCAAGTTGTCTTCGCGGCGCACGCCGTACTGGATCGCATTGAACCATTTGCCGGAGAGGTTTGGCCGCGCGCCGTGGGTCAGGTGGCCGCCGGAGGCGAGGTCCATGCCGAGGATCGTGGCGCCCGGCTTGATTGTGGCGAGCATCACCGCCTGGTTGGCCTGGGCGCCGGAATGCGGCTGGACATTGGCAAACTTGCAGTTGAAGAGTTGGCAGATCCGATCGATCGCGAGTTTCTCTGCGACATCGACATGCTCGCAGCCCGCGTAGTAGCGGCGGCCCGGGTACCCTTCCGCGTATTTGTTGGTCATGACGCCGCCCTGAGCCTGCATCACGGCGCGGGACACGATGTTCTCAGAAGCGATGAGCTCAATCTCGTCCTGCTGACGCTTCAGCTCGCCTTCCATCGCTGAAAAAAGCTCGGGATCGCGGGTGGTGAGATCCTCGGTGAAGAAACCGCTGTCGCGGGTGGCGGCGTCCATGGCGACCTCCGTTGGGGTTGTTCGCATCTCCCGCGGCGCCTGTCGGCCGCGTCACTCTTCCGTCTAGCTGGCCGAGAGCCGCAGCGAAACCCCGTTTCCGATCGGAAACAGCCAAGCTTTTTCTAAGAGCTGTGAAGTTTATGTTGCGCCGGCCGGGATCTCTGCGCCCAATTCGGCACGAACGAGGCGCGTCGCGGCGGCTTCGCGCCGCGCCGCCATGCCCTGGGCGGCCGCCCAAGTCTCGGGGGCGAGGCGGCGCATCTTCTCGGCGACGACACCGATGCCGGAGCCCGCGTCGCCCCCGCGCGAGGCTTCGATAGCGGTGTGCGGTGCGGGGCGATGGCTGCGGGCGGCCAGGCGCCGGATCGTCGTGTTGCCCGCGTGCAGCGTCGCCGCCGCAGCCGAGCGGGCGGCCCGAGACGCAGCCGCCGACACTTGGGTGGCCCGCGCCGCGGTCGCACCGGTCACGGTCGCGCGGGAGCCGAACCAACCGTTTGCCCCAACGGATCTCGACCGCGTCCGGCTGACCCAGGTCCGGGCTGCCTGGGCGCGCGACGCAGCTTGCTCAAACCCAAGAACGCGGCGCGAACAGGCGTCGTGCCGCCCTGAGCCGCGCGGTGATGGACGTGTCCTGCGCCCGTGGCTAAGGTCGCGCCGAACCGGAGGGTTGCCCTTGGCTTACGACCGCATCTGCTTTGCCGCGAGCGAAGCCCCCGAGGCCCAGGAGGCGCTCGAACGATTGATCGCCCGATACGGCCAGTCGCGCGAGCCCGATTGCGAGGTGCTCGTGGCGCTGGGCGGCGACGGTTTCATGCTGCATACGCTGCATGCGAGCATGCGGATGGAGCACGGGCCTCCGGTCTATGGCATGAACCGGGGCACGGTCGGGTTCTTGATGAACGATTTCGACGAGGACCGCCTGCATGAGCGGCTGGCGGCGGCCCGCGAGGTGTCGATCAACCCCTTGCGTATGCGCGCCCGCGATGCCCTCGGCAGGCAAACCGAAGCGCTCGCGATCAACGAGGTGTCGTTGCTGCGCGAAACCCGGCAGGCGGCGAAGATCCAGATCCGCGTCAATGACGAGCTGATGCTCGAAGAACTGGTTGGGGATGGCGTTATGGTTGCAACGCCGGCTGGCTCGACGGCTTATAATTTCTCTGCCCATGGTCCAATCTTACCGATAAAGGCCAAGCTGATGGCGCTGACCGCCGTGGCGGCGTTCCGACCTCGGCGGTGGCGCGGCGCGTTGCTCTACTGGGATCACCGGATCCGCTTCGACGTCCTGGAAGCACGCAAGCGGCCGGTTTCGGCGACCGCGGATGCGGTCGAGGTTCGGGATGTCGTGATGGTCGAGGTCGAGGTCGCGCGCGAGTACGAGATGCGGCTGCTCTACAATCCGGGTCACGGGCTGGAGGAGCGGATAATCCGGGAGCAATTCTCGCCATGAGACGGGATCTGCCGGTGCAGCTGGTCCTGTCCGTCGGGCCGAGCTGCGATCCGGCGCGCGCCCGGGCGGATTTCCTGGAGGCACCGTCGAATGCCGCGGCGGTGGCGGCGCTCGCGGAGGGTGTCCCCTGGCCCGGGCCGGCGCTGGCCCTCATCGGGCCTCCGGCCGCAGGCAAGTCGCATCTGGCTGCGATCTGGCGGCGCGATTGTGGAGCGCGCGAGGTTGCGGGCGCCGATCTGGGCGGGGCGGATGCAAGCGCGCTCGCGGCGGGGCCGGTGTTGGTCGAGGACGCGGACAGGGTCGCCGGGGATCGCGTTGCTGAGCGTCGGTTGCTTCATCTCTACAATCTCATCCGCGCGGAGGGGCATCGGCTGCTCCTGACCGCCCGAACGCCGCCGGCGCGCTGGGGCATCAATCTGCCCGATCTGGGCTCCAGGCTCGCGGCCTTACCCCTGCTCCAGATCGGTCCGCCGGAGGACGCCCTCCTCGGTGCGCTGTTACTGAAGCTCGCCCGGGATCGGCAGATCAACCTTGCGCCGGCGGTGGTGGCTCGGCTGCTGGCGGGGATGGAGCGTTCCCATGCGGGAGCTGTTAGGGTGATCGCGGCCCTCGATGCGCGCGCTCTGGCGGAGGGCCGGCGCATCACGGTACACCTCGCGGGCGAAGTGCTGGCCGAGACCGGGCGTTCGCCGGACGAGCCCTAATCCGCGGAGAGCGAAATGCGCGCCGATTTTCTCAACATCGCGACAGCTGAGATTTCAAGAGCCAACCGGGTGGAGATCGACACGCGTTCCCGCGCGCGGTTCCAGAACCGGGAGCTCTCGTGGCTTGCTTTCAACTGGCGGGTGTTGGAAGAAGCTCAGAACCCGCGGCAGCCGCTGCTTGAGCGGGTGCGATTTCTGTCGATCTCCGGCACGAATCTCGACGAGTTCTACACCGTTCGCGTCGCCGGCTTGCGCGCGCAAATGCGCAGCGGCATCGCGGGCCATGCGATCGACGGACTCTCGGCCGCGCGTCAGCTCGAGCTCATCGACGCCGATGCGATCAAGCTACAGCAGGCCCAGCAGCGGATCTATGCGGAGTTGCGCCGGGAGTTGGCCGCGTGCGGGATCGTGATCTTGGAGCGCTCGCAGTTGAGCCCGGCGGATCGGGACCGGCTCGAGGGGGTCTTCCTTGACCAGGTCTTTCCGGTACTCACGCCGCTGGCGATCGATCCGGCCCATCCCTTTCCGTTCATTCCCAATGAGGGGCTGGCGCTCGCGCTCCACCTGGTGCGGACCTCTGACGGGGAGGATCTCGACGCGCTGATCCCGATCCCGGCCCGGCTGGAGCGCTATCTGCGCCTCAGCGCCGACGCATCGGGAGAGATCCGCTTCCTGCCGCTCGAAGAGCTTCTGCTGCTGTTTCTCGACCAGCTGTTCCCCGGCTACCGCGCCGAGGGGCACTGCATCTTTCGGGTGCTGCGCGACAGCGACCTCGAAGTGGAGGAGGAGGCGGAGGATCTGATGCGCGAGTTCGAGACCGCGCTAAAGCGACGCCGAAAGGGCGGCGCGGTTCGCCTCAAGCTCTCCGCCGGCGCCCCGGAGCCGCTCAAGCGGCTGATTGCACGGGAACTCGGCGTCGGCGAGACGGAGTGGCTGCAAGTGGACGGGGTCGTCGGCATCGGCGATGTAAAGCAGCTGATCGTCGACGATCGGCCGGAGCTTTTGTTCCCGCCCTACAACCCGCGCCTGCCCGAACGGCTGCGTGATCACGACGGCGACATTTTCGCTGCCATCCGGAGCAAGGACATGCTGCTCCACCACCCTTACGAGAGTTTCGAGGTGGTGGTGCAGTTCCTCCAGCAGGCGGCGCGCGATCCGAATGTGCTCGCGATCAAGCAGACGCTCTATCGCACCTCGCGCGACAGCCCGATCGTCAAGGCGCTCTGCGAGGCAGCGGAGGACGGCAAATCAGTCACGGCCCTGGTGGAGCTCAAGGCGCGCTTCGACGAGGCTGCGAATATCCGCCAGGCGCGTCAGCTCGAACGTGCCGGCGTACAAGTCGTTTTCGGCTTCGTTGACCTAAAGACCCACTCAAAGATCTCGACAGTGGTGCGCCGCGAAGGCGCCGAGCTCGTGACCTATACCCATTTCGGCACGGGCAATTACCACCCGATCACCGCAAAGATTTACACTGATCTCTCGCTGTTCACCTGCTCGGCGGTACATGGGCGGGACGCCACTAAAATCTTCAACTTCACCACCGGCTATGCGGAGCCGACCGGGCTTTCCCGGGTGTTTTGCGCGCCGGTGAACCTCAAATCGACCCTCATTCGGCATCTGGAGGACGAGGCCGCGCATGTCCGCGCCGGCCGGCCGGGCCAGGTCTGGGCTAAGATGAACTCGCTCAACGAAGAGGAGTTGATCGACGCGCTCTACGCGGCCTCCCAAGCCGGGGTGCGGATCGAGCTTGTCGTCCGCGGGATCTGCTCGCTGCGTCCCGGGATCCCCGGGCTGTCTGAGAACATTCGCGTGAAGTCCATCGTCGGGCGCTTTCTGGAGCACTCCCGGATCGCCTGCTTCGGCAACGGCCACGGCCTGCCGTCTGAGGGCGCGCGGGTTTACATCTCCTCCGCCGATTGGATGGATCGCAATCTAAACCGGCGCGTTGAGACGCTGGTCGAGATCGTGAATCCCACCGTGCATGCCCAGATTATCCACCAGGTGATGGCGGCCAATCTGAAGGACGAGGCCCAGTCCTGGGTGCTGATGCCTGACAATTCCTATGTTCGCGCCACTGTTCCCGAGGGCGTCACGCCGTTCAGCTGCCACGCATTCTTCATGGAACACCCCTCGCTCTCGGGCCGCGGCCGGCACGGCACCGCCGATGCCCCCCGCCTCACCGGCTCGAAGACCGACTGGTGAAGGCTCGAGCAGCGGCGCCGAGCGCCGGGTTCGGCGACGGGCGAGCGCGCTGCGCGGTGCCGTCTGGCCAAGACGTCGCGCCATCGAACCAACAGGCGCGATGGGGACGGGCAGGCTCCGGGGTCACGCTCCGGGGTGCGGCGGCGTTGCCCGGGGGTCGGCGGCCAGCTCCCGCGCTGCAATGGGTCGACAGATAATCGCACAGGCGGCAAAAAAGAGTTATGCGTCTTGAGGGAGAGGGTGCGTGAGGGTTAGCGCCGCCACCACGGGAAGCGGTCCGCAATCGCAGAACGGGGCCGACGCGTCTCATGTGGCCCCTGCGGAGCTGCGGGCATGACCGAACAGGGCGAGTTCTTCCGCGGCGAGCCGCCGAGCTTCGCGCCGCCGGACGCCCGCTCAGATCGCATCGGGGTCATCGATGTCGGGTCGAACTCCGTGCGTATGGTCGTCTATGACGGCCCCTGTCGATCGCCCCAGGTGCTGTTCAACGAAAAGGTCATGGCTGGTCTGGGCGCCGAACTCGCGCAAACCGGCCGGCTCTCCCCGGACGGCGCGCGGCGGGCACTGCGGGCGCTGACCCGGTTCGCAGCCCTCGCGCCTCAGCTGCGGGTCGGCGCGTTGGCCGGGATCGCCACGGCCGCCGTGCGCGACGCGCTCGACGGACGCGCCTTCGTCGCAGCCGCGGAGGCGGAGACCGGGATCCGCCTGCGGGTCGTGAGCGGAGCCGAGGAGGCGGAACTCGCGGCCAAGGGGGTGCTTTTCGGCAACCCATCGGCCGAAGGGGTGGCGGTCGACCTCGGCGGCGGTTCGCTGGAGTTCTGTCGGGTGGCGGAGGGCCGTCCGGAAGCCGGCTTGACCACCCCGCTCGGACCGCTGCGCCTGGCCGCGCGCGTCGCCCGGGGCGCCGATCTCGATCAGGAGATCCGCGGCTATCTTGCGACGATGGCGGAGGGCTATCGGCTGAACGGCGGCACCCTTTATCTCGTCGGCGGAGCGTTTCGCGCCATCGCACGGGCGGAGATGCACCGGAAAGACTATCCACTTAAGGTTTTGCACGAGTATCGTCTTACTGCGGATCAAGCGCGGGCGCTCGCGCTGTGGGTGGGCCGGCAGAAGCCCGAGCGGCTCGCTGAGATCCCCGGCGTGGGTGCGAGCCGCGCGATCCACATGCCAATCACCGCCCGCATTCTCGACGCCCTGGCCGATTTGCTCGCCCCGGGGCTGTTGCAAGTGTCAGGCTTCGGTCTGCGCGAGGGCGTTTGTCTCGACAATCTGGCCGCAGGGCTGCGGGACGAGGATGCGCTCTTGGCCGGCGCACGGGAGCAGGAACGCCGCCGGGCGCGGGCAGCCGGGTTCGGCGACGAGCTCGGCGATTGGCTGATGACCGCGCTGCCGCCGCAGAACCCAGATGAGGGGCGCCTGATGCGGGCAGCCGCGCTCTTGGCCGATGTCAACTGGCGCACCCATCCCGATTATCGAGATCGCGCCTGTTGGGAGACGGTCACTCGGATAAACCTCACCGATCTCGGTCATGAGGGGCGGGTGTTCATCGCCTTGGCCTTGGTAGGACGCTATCGGGGCGGCAAGCGGTCTCCGGAGACCTCGGAGGCGGTGGCGCTGCTCTCCAAAGAGCGCCAGCAGCGCGCCCATGAGCTGGGTCTTGCCCTAAGATTGGGCAGCGTGATCGCGGGGTCGGGCACGGGGGTCTTGGCCTATTCCGCGCTTGCGCGCGAGGAGAACCGGTTGGCGCTCACGCTGCGCGGGCCGGCCCAGCCCTTTGACGGGGAGGAAGTTCGAAAGCGCCTTGCCGCGCTGGCAAAGGCTCAGGGACTTACGCCGGAGCTGGTAGGCGGCGACGACCGCCTTGGCTAAGCGCCTGATTGGCGTGCCGCGCCGTCGCACAAATGGGAACGGCTCGCACAGGGCCGTGCGAGCCGCCTCCTCCCTGAGACTGGGCCGGGCGTTTTGCGCCTCTATGTCGCACTGCTTAGCGCAACTCGCCGCGCCTGTCACGGGGGTGGCGCAGGAAGTTTACCACCCCGGCGCGCCGGCAAACCGACCCCTCTGAGGGACGGAGGCGGGCATCCTCACTGGCTGCTGCGCTTGCAGTCGCGCGCCATCTCTCCTACACCCCCGGCGACGGCGGCCCACGCGCCGCGCCAATCCGCGCTCGGAGGTGGTGAGCCCATGCGTCTGTCCCGCTATTTCCTTCCGGTGATGAAGGAAACCCCGTCGGAGGCGCAGATCGTCTCGCACCGGTTAATGTTGCGCGCCGGGATGATCCGACAGCAATCAGCGGGGATCTATTCCTGGCTGCCTATGGGGCTGCGGGTCCTGCGCCGGATCGAACAGATCATCCATGAGGAGCAGGCGCGCGCGGGCCATCTGCCGATTCTTATGCCGACACTGCAATCGGCTGAGCTCTGGCGGGAATCGGGTCGCTACGACGCCTACGGGCCCGAGATGCTGCGGATGCGCGACCGTCACGAGCGTGATATGCTTTACACGCCGACCGCCGAAGAGATGATCACCGACATCTTCCGCGCGCATATCGGCAGCTATCGCGACCTTCCGCTCACCTTGTACCAAATCCAGTGGAAATTCCGTGACGAGATCCGCCCACGCTTCGGCGTCATGCGGGGGCGTGAGTTTCTGATGAAGGATGGCTATAACTTCGACCTGACCCGCGAGGACGCCCTGCACGCCTACAACCGTCATTTGGTGAGCTATCTGCGGACCTATGAGCGGATGGGCCTCCAGGCGATACCGATGCGCGCCGACAGCGGACCGATCGGCGGCGACGACACCCACGAGTTCCTGGTGCTGGCGGAGACCGGCGAGTCGGAGGTGTTCTACGACAGTGCGGTCACCGATATTCGTCTGGGCAATCGCGCGATCGACTACAACGACAAGGCGCAGTGCCAAGGGGTGCTGGAGGAGTTCACCGCACTCTATGCGCGCACCGACGAAACCCACGATGAAGCGGTCTTCGCTCAAATCCCGGAGACACGGCGCCGCGCCGCGCGGGGCATCGAGGTGGGTCAGATTTTCTACTTCGGCACCAAGTATTCCGAGCCGATGGGTGCGGTGGTTGCCGACCAAGAGGGCAATCGGGTCCCGGTCCATATGGGCTCCCACGGCATCGGGGTGTCTCGGCTCGTCGGCGCCCTGATCGAGGCCAGTCACGATGAAAAGGGCATCATCTGGCCGGAGGCGGTGGCCCCGTTCCAGGTGGGCCTGGTCAATCTCAAACAAGGCGACCCGGCGACCGACATCGCCTGCGAGAACATCTACGGTCATCTGGAGGGGGCGGGGCTCTCGGTGCTCTACGACGACCGGGACGAGCGGGCAGGGGGCAAATTCGCCACCATGGAGCTCATCGGCCTGCCTTGGCGGATCACGGTTGGCCCGCGCGGGCTCGCCTCGGGCCATGTCGAGGTGACCGAGCGGCGAACCGGTGCCTCGGACGAGATGACCCCCGAGGCCGCGGTGAACCGCATGGCCGAGATCTTTAGGGGGCTCTGAGCGGTGAACGCGGGCGCAGCGGCGACCCAGCAAAGCCCCGGGACGCGGCCGTTCTCCCGCGTCGAGTGGCTGATCGCGGGACGCTATCTCCGGGCCCGCCGTCGTGAGGGGGCGATCTCCGTCATCGCGGGCTTTTCCCTCGTCGGCATCATGCTCGGGGTGGCCACCCTCATTATCGTCATGTCGGTGATGAACGGCTTCCGGATCGAGCTCGTCTCTCGCATTCTTGGGGCACAGCCGCACATCTCCGTGATTTCCACCACGGGTCAGGGCATCCACGATGCCGACACGCTCGCCGAGCGGTTGCGGGAACATCCGCGGGTCACCCGCGCCGCGCCGACCATCGAACGCCAGCTGATGGCGGCGTCGGAAGCGGGCAACTCCGGCGCTCTGGTCCGGGGCCTTACGCCCAAGGCGATGGGCTCGCTTCCCGGACTAGCCGACCCCGAGCGCTTCGAGGGCTCGCTCGGCCGCATCGAGGAAGGGGTCGCCATCGGACAGGGGCTCGCGGACAAGCTCCGCCTCCAGCTGGGCGATCAGATCACCCTCATCAGCCCGCGTGGCCTTGCCACGCCCTTCGGCGTGACGCCGCGGATCAAGCGCTATGAAGTGGTCTACATCTTCCGGATCGGCATGAGCCAATACGACAGCGCCTTCATCTTCATGCCGCTCGACGAGGCGCGCAGCTATTTCCGCACGGGCGACCGCGTGGATGCGGTTGAAGTTATGGTGGACGATCCCGATGCTGTCGAAGAGATTGGCGCCGATTTACGTGATATCGTTGCAGGTTACGGCTATCTTTGGAACTGGCAGCGCGCCAACGGCGCCTTCCTTGCCGCCCTTGATGTCGAGCGGTCGGTGATGTTTCTTATCCTGACGCTGATCATCCTGGTGGCTGCGCTCAACATCATCTCCGGACTTATCATGCTGGTGAAGGAGAAGGGGCGGGCGATCGGCATCCTGCGCACCATGGGCCTCTCACGGGGGGCGATCTTGCGCATCTTTTTCATATGCGGCGCTTCGATCGGGGTGGTGGGAACGCTGCTCGGGCTGCTGCTGGGCGTCGTCTTCACCGCGAATATCCAAGAGATCCAGGGGTTCGTTGAAAGCTTGATGGGGGCGAGCGTGTGGGATCCCCAAGTGCGGTTCCTGACGCGCGTGCCCGCGCATATGGAAACCGGCGATGTGGTCTTTACCGTGGGCATCGCGCTGTTCCTGTCCTTTATCGCCACCTGGTACCCGGCCTGGCGGGCCGCGCGGCTCGATCCTGTCGAGGCGCTCCGGTATGAGTGAGTCCGCCCTTCGGCTCGCCGCGATCACCCGCAGCTTCTCGCAAGGCCCGCGCCGAGTGGATGTGCTGCGGGGGGTCGATCTCGAGGTTCGGCCCGGCGAGGTGGTGGCGCTTGTGGCGCCCTCGGGGGCGGGCAAGTCGACGCTGTTGCAGATCGCCGGGTTGCTGGACACCGCAACCACCGGCAGCGTGGCCATCGGCGGGCGGGTGCTGACGGGGCTGTCGGATGCGGCGCGGACCGCGGCGCGGCGTGACCTCATCGGCTTCGTCTACCAGTTTCACCATCTGCTTCCGGAGTTCTCTGCCGAGGAGAACGTGGCGCTTCCCCAGATGGCGGCCGGCCGGGATCTCAAGGCCGCGCGCACCCGGGCCCGGGAGCTGTTGGCGCGGGTCGGCCTCGATGAACGGGCTCGGCACCGGCCGGCGGAACTTTCGGGTGGGGAACAACAACGGGTCGCGGTCTGCCGCGCGCTGGCCAACCGGCCACGGCTTCTGTTGGCGGACGAGCCCACGGGCAATCTCGACCCCGAGACCTCCGAACGGGTCTTCGGCGCGATGCTGGAGGTGGTGCGCGGGACCGCTTTGGCCGCCTTGATTGCCACGCACAACCACGCTTTGGCCACCAGAATGGACCGGGTGGTGACCCTGGATCAGGGCGTCCTGCGCCCGGCCTGAGCTGCCTTGCGCAAGCCCAGTCGGCGCCGGACCTTCTCAGGCTCCTGGGGCGGGGGTCGCAGCCTGAAGCCGCGCAGCGATCTCGTCATAGGCCTTTGCCCAGGCCGCGTCGAGTTCAGGCGAGTAGCGCGCGCCGAGCCACTCGGCGAGCGCTTCACGCAGCGCCTCTCCCATCGGTTCGTAATGCTCCGCCTTAACCCCGTAGGCCGCATGGCCTTGGGCCAGCCGTTCCAGGGCCTCGGCATGTTCGGCCGGCGCATCGAGGCTGTCCACGATGACCCCCAAGGTCGAGAGAAAACGCATCCCCTGCTCCGACAGATCAGCGCGGAACAGATCGCGCGCCTGGGGCATCTTGGCGAAGAGCTTTGGGTAGAAGATCTCGCCAAACGGGTCTCGGTGCGCCTTCTGGTCGCGTAGGCGGTCGAAGCTCTCGCGGACGATGGCGAGCTCTTGGTCGGTGAGCTGCATGGCTGACTCCTCAGTCGGACTGGCTGCGGGGGCTCGGCCATCGAACCCTCACCGACGGGACCAGGTGGCGCCATGACATGGCTCAAGGCGCAGCTGTGTCGCCAGCAGGGAGGCCGGTTTCCTGGATATGTCGCCAGGTCAGCTTACCCCCCGCCACCTCGAAGAGGACCGTCGCGCGTCGGGCATTCTCCGGGGGCGTCGTGTTGATGGCGCCGAATTGGTGTTCGACATAGGTGGCGGGCAGCAATCGGGCTTCGGCGAAGGCGCCGGGGAGGTTGGGGGCGGGGATGTCGATGCGAAAGGCGGGGTTGCTGCCATAGGCGGGCCTGATCATCTCAAGCACATCCGCGCGGTCGACCACGGCGCCCGAGGGCATCACATACGCGAACTGCGGATGCAGCACCTGCGCGAGGTCCGTCTCCAACCGGGCTTGCGGGGCGCGCCCCGCGAACCATGTCTCGAAGAAGATGTGGAGCCGTTTAATCTCTGCGATCGCGGCGGCCTCGGGCGCGTCCCAGAGGCTCACTTTGCGGCCATCGCACAGAGCAGTTCAAACATCACCGTCGCCCCGTTCAGCGCCGTCATCTGCGCCACATCGAACGGGGGGGCCACCTCGACCAGATCGGCCCCGCGGATGTCGAGGCCCGCGAGGCGGCGCACCATCCCTTGCGCCTCGCGCATGGTGAGCCCGCCCGCCTCGGGCGTGCCTGTGCCCGGAGCGAAGACGGGGTCGAGCGCGTCGATGTCGAAGGACACATAAACGGGCCGGTCTCCCACCAGCGCCACCGCCTCGTCGATGCAGGCGCGCCAGCCCCGCTCCTCAAGCTCCTCGATCTGCATCACCCGCATGCCGCTGTCGTAGGAGAACTTCCACATATCCATCGAGTGGACAGAGCCGCGGATGCCGATCTGCGCCACCTTCGTGGGGTCCAGCAGCCCCTCGTCGACCGCAATCTTAAAGGGCGCGCCGTGGTGGAAGCGGCTGCCCATATAGCCGTCGCCCGTGTCGCAATGGGCGTCGATATGGATCATGGCGAGCGGGCCGTCCTTGGCCAGGGCGCGCAAGATCGGCAGGCTGATCGAGTGGTCGCCCCCGCAGGTGAGCGGACGGATGCCCGCCGCATGGACGCGCTCGAAGATGTCTTGGATCTCTGCATGGGCGGTGTCGAGCGCGTAAGGGCGCCGCACCCAGGCATCCCCGATATCCGCAACCCGCCGCGCGAAGGGGGCGGCACCTGTGGCCTGGTTCATCCGGCGCAGGAAGGAGGACATGTTGCGCACCTCCCGCGGCCCGTGGCGGCTGCCTGGACGGTTGGTGACCCCGCCATCATAGGGCACCCCGATCACCCCGAACTCGGGCGGGTCGGTCTCGAAATCCTCCCGATAGGGCAGGCGAAAAAAGCTCGGCAAGCCGGTATAGCGGGGCCGCTGCTGCGGGTCCTGATAATCCAGGCTGTCGGTCATGTTCGCCTCCCTCGGCCGGTTACGCGCGACGCTTGCCCGAGCCTGATCGATGCGTCACCAGGGCGCAAGACCGCTTAGGCCCCGGGCCGTGTGGACCTTTCGAGATCTGGCGTGACGGCCTCGACCTGGGGCACGCTGAGCCCATGAGAGAGCCGCGATTCATCCACCTCCGCACCCGCTCCGCCTTTTCGCTTCTCGAAGGGGCGATCCATCTAAAGGCGCTGCCGAAGCTTGCCGCCAGCGCGGGCATGCCTGCCCTCGGGCTTGCCGATACGAACAACCTCTTCGGCGCGCTCGAATTCGCCGAGGCCTGCGTCAAAGAGGGGGTGCAGCCTGTGATGGGGGCGACGCTTTCGGTCGAATACGCCCCGCCGCGCCCGGGCAATCGCCAAGGCCCGAGGGCGCCGCTGGCGCTTTACGCACAAAACCCGGATGGCTGGCGAAATCTGATGGCCTTGGCATCCGCCGCTCATCTGGAGACCGAGCCCGGCGACGAGCCTCACGTCACGCTCGGCCGCCTCGAAGCCAGCACCGAGGGGTTGATTTGCCTCACCGGCGGCGCCAACGGGCCGCTGGGGGCACTTTTGGCGCTTGGCCGCGCAGATCTCGCCGATGAGCTATGCGTGAGCCTTATCAATAGCTTTCCTGGGCGTCTTTATGTCGAACTTCACCGCCACGGCATTGGCGACACGCCACGAACCGAAGCAGAGGCTGCGACCGAGCCGGGGTTGATCGATCTCGCCTATGCGCACGAGCTGCCGCTGGTGGCGACGAACCATGTGATGTTCGAAGGTCCTGAGATGTTCGCTGCACATGACGCGCTGCTTTGCATCGGCGAGGGGCGCTATGTGAACGAGCCGGATCGCCGAATGTTGACCGAGGCTCATTTTTTCAAGTCCCAGGCAGAGATGGCCGCGCGGTTCGAGGATCTGCCGGAGGCCCTCGACAGCACGGTCGAGATCGCCCGGCGCTGCGCCGTCCGACCCCGCACCCATGCGCCCATCCTCCCACGTTTTGCCGAGGACGAGGTGGAGGAGCTCAGGCGGCAATCGCGGGAGGGGCTGGCGGCGCGCCTTCAAGTGATCGCTCCTGCGGCGTCGCGCGAAGAGTACGAGAAGCGGCTCGATTTCGAGCTCGGCGTCATCGAACAGATGGGCTTTCCGGGCTATTTTTTGATCGTTGCGGATTTCATCAAGTGGGCGAAAGAGCAGGGCATCCCCGTAGGCCCAGGGCGTGGCTCCGGGGCGGGCTCGCTTGTTGCCTATGCGTTGACGATTACGGACTTAGACCCATTGCGGTATGGCCTACTCTTCGAGCGCTTTCTCAATCCTGAACGGGTCTCGATGCCCGACTTCGACATCGATTTCTGCCAAGACCGGCGGGAGGAGGTGATCGCCTATGTTCAACAGAAATACGGACGCGAAAAAGTCGCGCAAATCATAACGTTCGGCGCGCTTCTTTCGAAAGCCGCAGTGCGTGACGTGGCGCGCGTGCTGCAACTCCCCTTTGCGGTTGGCGACCGGCTCTCGAAGCTGATACCCGTCGAAGGCGTCAAGCCCGTCTCGATCGCCAAAGCCCGCAAGGAGGAGCCGCGCATCGAGGAGGAGGCGCGCAAGTCCGAGACCGTCGCGACGCTCCTCGACATCGCCGAGAAGATCGAGGGGCTTTACCGCAATGCCTCGACCCATGCGGCTGGCGTTGTGATCGGCGACCGGCCGCTGGTCGAGCTCGTGCCGCTCTACCAAGACCCGAAATCAGACATGCCCGCCACCCAGTACAACATGAAGTGGGTTGAGCCGGCCGGCCTCGTGAAGTTCGACTTTCTCGGCCTCAAGACGCTGACCGTGATCCAAAACGCGATCGATCTGCTGAAGATCCGCGGCATCGATGTCGATATCTCCACGATCCCGCTCGACGACCCGGCGACCTACGATCTCTATGCGCGCGCTGACACGGTTGGCGTCTTCCAGGTGGAATCGGCCGGGATGCGGGATGCGCTGCGCCAGCTCCGCCCGACCGCGATTGAAGACATCGTGGCCCTGGTCGCGCTCTACCGTCCCGGCCCGATGGAGAACATCCCGACCTATTGCAACGTCAAGAACGGCCGAGAGGACCGCGCCTCGATCCATCCCCTCATCGACCCCATCCTCGACGAGACGCAAGGCATCATCGTCTATCAGGAACAGGTGATGGAGATCGCCCGAAAGATGGCCGGTTACACGCTGGGTGGGGCCGACAAGCTCCGTCGCGCCATGGGCAAGAAGATCCAGGCGGCGATGGATGAGCAGAAACCGATCTTCCTAGAAGGCGCCGGCGCCAATGGCGTCACCCCGGATAAGGCCCAGGAAGTTTGGGATCTTCTCAACAAATTCGCCAATTACGGCTTCAACAAGTCCCACGCCGCCGCGTATGCGCTGGTGAGCTACCAGACCGCGTGGCTGAAGGCCAACCACCCGGTCGAGTTCATGGCCGCCACGATGAACCTCGACATCCATCTGACCGACAAGCTCAATGGTTATGTCCAGGAGTGCCGCCGGGCCAGCATCGACGTGGCTCCACCTTGCGTTCAGCGCAGCCGGGCGAAGTTTACCGTGGAAGGCGGGCGGATCCTCTATGCGCTCGGCGGGCTGAAAGGGGTGGGCCTTGAGGCAATGCGCTTGATTGTGGAGGCGCGGGAGGCTGGGGGTGCTTTCGCCGATTTGACGGATTTCGCCCGGCGGGTCGACCTCAAGCAGGTCGGCAAGCGGCCGTTGGAGATGCTCGCCCGTGCCGGCGCCTTCGATGCCCTCGAGCCTAACCGGCGTCGGGTTCTCGAGAGCCTCGATCGGCTCGTGGACCACTCCGCCGCCGCCCATGAGGATCGGAGCTCGGCCCAGGCGGGGCTGTTCGGCGAGGCGGAAGCGCTGCCACCGCCGAGGCTCGCCGCGGTGGACGACTGGCTGCCCCATGCGCGATTGGCCGAGGAGCTTGCGGCGGTTGGCTTTTACCTGTCCGGCCACCCGCTCGACGATTATGAGGGCGCGCTCAGACGCTCAGGCGTCCGCGCCTTTCGGGACTTCCTCACGGGCCGCGCACGCACGGGCGGACGGGGCCGAATTGCCGGCACGCTGGCTGGCCTGCAAAACCGAAAATCAGCCCGAGGGACCCGCTTTGCTTATCTCCAGCTCTCCGATCGGACCGGCGGCTTTGAGGTGATGGCCTTTGCGGATGTGCTCGTTGCCCATGAGGAGTTACTCACTCCCGGCGCCAATCTGGTGCTGACCGTCGAAGCGGATGGCGACGCGGAGGCGCCCCGGCTGCTGCTCCGTGAGGCTCGCGACATCGAGACCGTGGTCGCGGATGCGGCACCGGCGGGGCTCAAGGTCTATGTCGGTGCGCCGGCGGCCCTGGCTTCGATCCGGTCGCGCCTCGAGACGGCGGGACAAATCGGACGGAGCCGGGCCATGGGCCCCGTCCATCTGGTTCTGGGGCTGGCCGAGCGGGGCGAGGAGGTCGAGCTGCTCCTGCCGGGGCGACATCCGGTGGGTCCGGAGATCCGCGGCGCACTTAAGGCGGCGCCTGGCGTGTTACATGTCGAAGAGTTCTGACTGCCGTCCGCACACGTCTTGGGGGGATAACGCGCACGGAACAGGGATGTGAGCGACTTGGCATTGGTTCGTGTTTGGGCCTTTCCCACCTCGGTGTCAGCGACAAGGGACGCGCTCCCAGTTGCAAACGCCAACGGGCCATGAGGCCAGCACTGAAAAAGGACGAGACACATGAAAGCGATCCTCAGCACCACCGCCGCCGTCCTCCTGCTTTCTGCCACCGCCGCATCCGCCGAGAGCGCCGTCGTCGAGGCGCGCAAGCAACTCGCGGCGCAATTCGCCCAGGAGCAGATCGAGACCCGCGCCCAAACCGGCCGCCAAGCGACTTCGGCCGCCCGGCCGGGATTTTTCGACAGCCTTTTCGGCGCCGAGATCCGCTTCGGTATTGGCGAGATCGAGACCGGCGAGACCCCCTTCGCCGGGCGCAAGGATGGCAGCGACGTCCGCTCGCGCCTCGGTGGCCGCTTCAACCCCAACCGCTGACCCGCTGCTCCAGCGGCGACCGATCGCCCCGCCCACCCGGATACCACCGGGCGGGCCTTGGCTCTGCCACCCGCGACGACTACCATCCGGTTCCCCAATATCGGAGGACCAGATGATCGGCCGCCTGAACCATGTTGCCATTGCCGTACCGGATCTCGCAGCGGCGACGGCGCTTTACCGCGATACCCTCGGCGCGACGGTATCGGCGCCGCAAGCCGAGCCCGATCACGGCGTAACCGTGGTCTTCGTGGAGCTGCCCAACACGAAGGTGGAGCTGCTCGAGCCGCTCGGCGCGGCGAGCCCCATTGCGAGTTTCCTGGAGAAATCCCCCGCGGGCGGCATCCACCACATCTGCTACGAGGTCGACGACATCATCGCCGCCCGCGACAGGCTCAAGGCCGAAGGCGCGCGGGTGCTTGGGGATGGCGACCCTAAGATCGGGGCCCATGGCAAGCCGGTGCTGTTTCTCCATCCCAAAGATTTTGCCGGGACCCTCGTCGAACTGGAGCAGGTCTGATGTCAATCACATCCGCAATTGTCTTCTACATGGTGTGCTGGGCTGTCACCTTTATGCTCATCAATCCGCTTTGGCAGCGCAGCCAGCAGGAAACTGGGGAGATCGTTCCCGGAACGCCGGCAAGTGCGCCTGTCGATGCTATGATCGGGCGCAAAGCCCTGTGGACAACCGTGTGGGCAAGTTGCGTGTTCGCGCTGCTGTTCTGGATCATCGAGTACCAGGTTGTAACACTCGACGATATCAGCTGGACGCGCCTGCCCTCGGAGCGGTTGCCCACCGATTGAGCAGCGCCCACGAAGTTTAGCGGCCCGCAGCTTAACGTAGCCATATTTAGCGACGTAAAAGCTTCACGAAAGCAATCGGGCGGATGGATACGGCGCGCGGGCGTCGTCCAATGGGGGCTCAGAGCGCCGTTGCGGCGCGCGCGGCTGGCGGCGCGCGATGTGGATAACCGATTATGAGCCGTCAGGGCGAACCGGCCGGGTCAGCTCGCTCAGACGCAGGCGCTGCTCTCCGCTGGGGGTGAAATTCGCCGGCGCGAGCCATTGGGCATAGGCTGTGGCGAGGGCGGGCCAGTCCCGGTCGATCGCGGCGAACCAGGCCGTGTCCCGGTTGCGGCCTTTGACCACCCCGGCCTGCCGGAAAACGCCCTCATACGCGAAGCCCAGGCGCTCCGCCGCCCGGCAGGACGCCGCGTTGGCCGCATTGCACTTCCACTCGACCCGACGATAGCCGGCTTCGAAGGCCCAGCGGATCATTATGGTCAGCGCTTCGGTTGCAGCGGGTGTTCGCTGAAGGCTGGGGGCAAAGCAGATATGGCCGATCTCGATCGACCCGGCTTGGGGGGCGATCCGCAGATAGCTGGCGACGCCGAGGGGACGGTCATCGACCAGTACGGCGAAGAAGAGCGGGTCCGCCGGACGCGCCGCGCCAGCTACCCAGGGCCGATAGGCCTCGAGATCGGCAAACGGGCCATAGGGCAGATAGGTCCAAATCGACCCGGACACGTCCGCGGCATAGGCCGCGTGGAGACCGGGTGCATGGTCGAGGAGTAGCGGTTCCAGGCGACAAAAGACGCCACCCATGCGTTGACGGGTCGGCGCCTCAGGCGGTGTCCAAGCCGCGAGCTCTCCGCTCGACAGCCACAGTGTCACTGCTGCTCAGGCTCGGGACACACGATATTCGCGTCTTGAACCGTGTTTGCGTCGGCTTCGCGCTGGCGCCGCCCATTCACCCAGAAACCCTCGAAGGTCTGCCCCGAGCGATAGTTCATCACGCCGAAACCGTGTTGGCGACCCTTCTGGAAGTTCCCGCAATAGATATCGCCATTGGGATAGGTGGCCACCCCGCCGCCATGGATCTCACCGTTCTCCCAGCCGCCTTCATAGACAAAGCCGTCGGGCAAGATCAGCGTGCCTCGGCCTGAGCGCTGACCGAGATCGAAGCCGCCCTCGTAAATCGATCCGTCCGGATAGGTGATCTTGCCAGCACCGTGTTGGGCGCCGTTCTGCCACTCGCCCTCATAAACCGGGCCATCACCGTACTCCATCTTGCCGATGCCGTGGTGCCGAGCCTGCTTGAAGCCACCGGTGTAGATCGAGCCGTTCGCGTATTGCGCAACGCCCTCGCCCCAGATCACGCCCTTTTGCCACTCTCCCTCGTACGAGCCGCCATCGGCATAGGTGATCTTGCCCTGACCGTCGGGCGTGCCGTCGACGAACCGGCCCTCATAGCGCGAGCCGTTGGGGTAGGAGGCCGTCCCCTGACCTTCGATCCGCCCTTCGATCCAGGCACCCTCGTAGATGTAGCCGTCCTTGCCGACGAATTTGCCTTCGCCGTCGCGCCGGCCATCGACGAAATCACCCTCATAGCGATCGCCATTGGCATAGACCGCAACGCCGCGCCCGTGACGTTTGCCGTCCTGAAAGCCGCCGGAGTATTTGTCGCCATTGGAATAGACCGCCTCACCCTGGCCGGTGATCTGCCCCGCCTTCCAGTTGCCGGAATAGCGGAAACCGTCGGGCAGGGTGATTGTGCCAACCCCCTCGCGCAGGCCTTCGACGAAGTTCCCCTCGTAGACCGCGCCGTCCGGATAGGTGACTTTGCCGAAACCATGCTGCGCGCCATCCTTCCAGGCGCCCTCGTAGCGGTAACCGTTTTCCCGCGTCATGGTGCCCTGGCCATGATGCGCCGAGTTCCGGAACTCGCCCTCGTACCGCATGCCGCCGGGGTAGCTCGCTCGGCCGGTCCCGTTGATCACGCCATCGACCCAGTCGCCCGTATACGAGCCCCCATCGGCATAGGTGATCGTCCCTTCGCCATGGGGCACGCCGTCCTGGAATGCCCCCTCGTAAATGGATCCGTTGGGAAACCGTGCGACACCCTGGCCCTGGATCACGCCCTCGACCCACTGGCCGGAGTATTCGTACCCGTCCGGCGCAGTGTAACTGCCTTCGCCGTGCTGCTTCCCGTCCTTGAACTCGCCCTGATACACCGCACCAGAATCGTAGGTCTTGGTGGCGATCTCGCGCTCGCCCTCCTGAGCCGAAACGGCTCCGGCGACCGCAGCGGCGAACACGATCCCGGCGAGCGCTCCGGTCAGCATTCTTGGCATGGCCCTCGTTCCCTTCTGCATCCGGTGCGACGCCGTTGGTCGCGCCCGTGACCGACCGCAATCTACGAAGATGGGCCCTGCCTGACAATCACTGATCGTCGCCGCATCGCCGCGGGAGCGGGCGGTTTCCGCCGGACAGGTGGGTTTTTGGCGCAGCGATGCGCCGGCCCTGTGCCTTGCCCCAGCGATCCCGGGGCCGTATGTGAGCGCAATCATCCAGGAGCGCGCGCATGGGCGGATCTGAACGGGTGCGGGTGACGCTCGCGCAACTCAACCCCACCGCAGGCGATATCGCCGGCAATCTTCAGCTGGCGCGCAAGGCCCTGGAGACCGGACGCGCAGCCGGTGCCGACCTCGTCATGCTGCCCGAAATGTTTCTCTCCGGATACCAGCTGCTCGATCTCTCGGTGCGCCCGGCCTTTTTGCGGGACTGCAGCGACGCGCTGACCCGGCTCGCCGCGGAGCTTGCGCCAGAAGACCCCGCGATCGCCCTGGGGGCACCGATGCGGGCCGAGCGTGCAGGTGAGGGTGAGCAGTATGGCGGCGGCGTCTACAACGCCTATCACCTGCTCGAGGCAGGCGGGATCCGCGCCAGCTTTCTCAAGCATCACCGCCCGAACTATGGCGTCTTCGACGAGAAGCGGCTTTATCTTGAGGGACCGGCGCCGGGGCCCGTCGCGATCAAAGGCTGCCGGATCGGTTTTCCGATCTGCGAGGACATGTGGTTTCCCGACGTGGCAGAAACCCTTGAGGAATCCGGTGCCGATCTCTTCCTCGTGCCCAATGGCTCGCCCTACGACCGGGATAAGCTCGACGCCCGGCTGAACCATATGGTCGCCCGGACCGTCGAGACCGGTCTGCCGCTCGTCTATCTGAACCTGATCGGCGGCCAGGACGATCAGGTCTTCGACGGCGGTTCTTTCGGCCTCAACCCCGGAGGCGCATTGGCCTTTCAGATGCCGTTCTTCGAGGCGGCGAGCCGGACGATCGAGATCGAACGGCGCAACGAGGGCTGGCGGATCGTCGACGGCGCCCGCGCGGCCCCGCTGGATCCCGCTGAGGCCGATTACCGCGCGATGGTCGTCTCGACGCGCGACTATGTTCAAAAATCCGGTTTCGGCAAAGTGCTGCTCGGGCTCTCGGGCGGGATCGACAGCGCGCTGGTCGCCGCCATCGCCACGGATGCGCTGGGGCCGCAGAATGTGCGCTGCGTCATGCTGCCCTCGCGCTACACGTCGGCGGAGAGCCTCGACGATGCGGCCGGGGTCGCCCGGGCCTTGGGCGTGCGGCTCGATGAGCTCTCCATCGCCGGGGCGGTCTCCGCCTGCGAGCAAGGGCTCGCGCCGCATTTCACGGGCCGTGCCCCAGACGTCACCGAAGAAAACCTCCAGTCGCGCCTGCGGGGCACTTATCTCATGGCGTTGTCGAACAAATTCGGCGAGCTTCTGCTTACCACTGGCAATAAATCCGAGATTGCGGTGGGTTACGCCACGCTCTACGGCGATATGAACGGAGCCTACAACCCGATCAAGGACCTCTACAAAACGCGCGTCTTCGCTGCCGCACGCTGGCGCAACGCGACGCGGCCCGAGGGCCTTCTTGGGCCGGAGGGTGTCGTGATTCCCGAGCGGGTCATCGCCAAGCCGCCCTCCGCAGAGCTGCGGCCCGACCAGAAGGACGAAGACAGCCTGCCTCCCTATCATATCCTCGACGCGATCCTGGAGCGACTCGTCGAGGATGACGCGGCCACCGAGGAAGTGATCGCCGAAGGCTTTGCGCGCGAGACCGTTATGAAGGTCCAGAGCCTCCTTTACGCCTCGGAGTACAAGCGCTTTCAGTCGGCACCCGGCACCAAGCTCACACGCCGCGCGTTCTGGCTCGATCGGCGCTACCCCGTTGTCAACCGATGGCGGGATCGGTCCTGAGCGCGCATTCCTTCCATGCCAGACGCGGCCTCGCCTGGGGTCAGCTCGCGTTGGGTTGGATCTGCGCGCAGGGTCTGCTGACCCTCATACCGATCGCTCCGCCGGTCTGGGGCGTCCCCTTCCTGCTGGTTACCGGGGGGGCGTTTGCGGTTTGGGCCCTGCTGGGGCTGAGACGGGCGCTCTTGCGTCGGCCGATGCTGCGCATCGACGCCGCTGGCCTCACGCAGGGGCGCGAGCACATCCCCTGGCGGGCGGTGCGGAGCTGGCGGGTTGTACCCTCGGAGCGGCGGGTGGCGTTGGAATTGATCGCCGGGGCCTGGTCGCCATCGACGGGCAATATGCAACTTTTGTGGGGCGGAGGCAGCGGCCGCAGTTTCGACGCTCGCCTGGTCGAGGCGAGCCTCAGCGACATCGTGCGAGCCCTCCGGCAAACCCGACCGGATCTCGAGGCGCCTTTTTGAGACGGTCGGTTTCAGGGACTCGCGGGCAAATGTTGCATCGCTGCGTCGCTTGGCCAGAGGCGTGCGGCCGGGCGGCAGGGTGCTTGACCGATATCGTGAGAGCGGTCAGGGATAACCGGCAAGACCTGGAGAGCCCGGTATGACCGTAACCCGTTTCGCGCCCTCGCCCACGGGCCTTTTGCATGTCGGGAACCTGCGTACCGCCGTTCTCAATTGGATGACCGCGCGGCAGGCCGGCGGGACGTTTATCCTGCGCATCGACGACACCGACCAGGAACGTTCCGAGGCGCGTTTCGCCGATGCGATCCGCCGGGATCTCGATTGGTTGGGCCTGCATTGGGACCGCGAAGAGCGTCAGTCGGATCGCATGGACCGCTATCTTGAGGCTTGCGAACGGCTGAAAAGCGCCTCCCGGGTCTACGAGTGCTTCGAGACCCCCCTGGAGCTCGAACTCAAGCGCAAAAAGCAGCTCGCGATCGGCAAGCCCCCGGTTTACGACCGTGCCGCCCTGATGCTGACGAATGCCGAACGGGCGGCTCTGCGCGAGACGCGAAACCCCCATTTGCGGTTCCTGCTCAACCACGGCCAGATCGTCTGGGACGACCTGATCCGCGGGGCCCAGACCGTGGACGCCGCCTCGATCTCCGATCCTGTGCTGTACCGCGCGGACGGGCAGCTGCTCTACACCCTCGCATCGGTGGTCGACGATATCGAGATGGGGGTCACGCATGTGATCCGCGGCGCCGATCATGTGACGAACACCGGCGCGCAGATCCAAATCTTCGAGGCGCTCGGGTCTCCGGCGCCCGCCTTCGGGCATCATTCGCTGCTCACCGGGCCGCAAGGGGAGGCGCTGTCCAAGCGGCTGGGGACGCTTGCGCTGGCGGATCTGCGCGAGGCCGGCGTCGAGCCCGTGGCGCTCGTGGCTTTCATGGCACGGCTGGGCGCGTCGCTACCGGTCGAGGTGGTGACAGACATCGACGCGCTCACCGCCGCCTATGCGCCGGGGCAGTTCGGCCTCTCGCCCACGAAATTCGACCCCGACGAACTCCACCTGCATTCCGCGAAAACGGTGCGCGCGCTGCCGCTCGCCGCTGTCGCGGATCGGCTCACCGCTTTGGGTGTTCCAGAGATCAAGCAAGCGGCGTTCTGGGCGGCGATCGGCCCCAATCTCGACCGGGTTGCCGATGCTGGTGCTTGGTGGACGCTGTGTCGCGACGGCGTCCGCCCGGATATCCCGCCGGAAGACGCAGACTTTATCGAGACGGCGCTGACGCTCTTGCCGGCGCGGCCTTGGGGGGCGGACAGCTGGAGCGCCTGGACAGAGTCGGTGAAGCGGGCCACCGGCCGCAAGGGCAGGGGGCTCTTTCTCCCCCTGCGGCGGTTGCTGACCGGGCGCGACACCGGCCCCGACATGAATGCCCTGATGCCGCTGTTGGAGGCCCCGGTGAGCTTGAGCCTGCCCAACAGGCCCTAGCCCGAGCCGGCCAACGCGCCGCCGTTGTCAGAGATTGTTCTTCAGGAACTGGATATGCCAGTCGATCATATCCGTGCTATTCCATGAGAACGTATAGTAATAGATACCCCAGTCTTCATCGATGAATGCCGCCTGCGTGTCCCCGATCGCGCAGCGCAGTTCGAAAACGTTCTCCCGCATCGTCTCTTGGTAGGCTTCGTCGCGGCAGAGTTCACGCACCGCGTCTGCCGCCCCCTGGCAATAGCGATGGATCGGAAAACCACTGGTGATATCTTCCAACGTAAAGCTCGACCAATCGATGCCAACGATGATCTCGCGGCCGCAGTGTTCGTACAGATCGGCGGTATTCAACTCGAAGTTGGTCAGTTCCTCGAATTGGATGCGGTTGATATCGACCGCCTGAGCCGCGGCCGGAATGGCGGGGCCGAGGGCGAGAGGTAGAGCGAGGAGCAGGGCGCTGGCGGAGCCGCTCGAGTGACGCATGGGGAAGTTCCTTCAGCCGAATTGCGTGAGTGGCCCCATCCAGGTACTGCGGGCAAGCGGGGCGGCCTCACTATACTCAGATCACGCGTCGCGCGCCATTTGCCAAGACCACCGCGCGCCTTGGCCCTTGCCGGGTTCACCGGTCAGCTCTGGACCCTTTGCGCAAACCAGACAGGTGATCTTTGCGGCAACAGCCTCATTGCCGATCGCGTCATCGCAAAGGGC
>JBHJGY010000059.1:0-11957 GCA_050331335.1 Pikeienuella sp. | reverse complement strand
GCCCCGAGCCCGGTGCCGCCCTCGCCGCCGGCTGCCGGCTCGGCTGCGCCATCGACCGCTTTCGCGATTCCCACCAGTGCCGGGCGCAGCAAACGGTCCGAAATCACGAACCCCGTCTGCATCACCTCAATCACGGTTCCCGGCGCGGCATCGGGGATCGGTGCTTCGAACATCGCCTGGTGCCGATTGGGGTCGAAGCGCTCGCCCTTCTCTGGCGCGATCGGCGCGATCTTGTGCTTGGAGAAGGCGCTCAGCAACTCCCGCTGGGTGAGCTCGATGCCCTCGAGAAATGGCCCGTGGCTCTGGCGCAGCCCGTCGTCGGCGGCTTCCATGGCCCGTGCGAGGTTGTCGTGGACGCTCAGCAGATCCCGGGCGAGCTTGGTCCCGCCGTAGGTCTCCGCGTCTTTGCGATCGCGCTCGGCCCGGCGGCGGGCATTCTCCCCATCGGCGAGGGCGCGCATCAGCTTCTCTTTGAGTGCGTCCCGCTCGGCCTCGATCTCGGCCAGCTTCGCCTCGAGCGCCGCGCTCGCCTCTGCCGCGACGGCGGCCTCCAGGCCGGGGATCAGCTCCTCCGCCGACAGCCCGGCACCGCCCAGGGTGCCGCCTGCATCCTCAGCCGCCGGTGACCGGTCGCCGTGGTTGCGGTTGGGGCTCTCGCCCTGAGCCGTCTCCGGGGTTTCAGCCTGCGCGGGCTTGTCAGCTTCCTGTGCCATTCACTTGCCTTTCCTCTGCTTGGGCTGACCCCCGCCATCGGAGACGATCCGCCCGACGAGCCGGGCCGTGTAATCGACGATGGGGACGATCCTGCCGTAATTCAGCCGGGTGGGGCCGATGACGCCGATGGCGCCGATCACCCGCCGCTGGTTGTCCCGATAGGGAGAGATGACGACCGAGGACCCGGAAAGCGAGAACAGCTTGTTTTCCGAGCCGATGAACACCCGAACCCCTTCGCCCTCCTGAACGATCTCGATCAGCTGAGCAAGGGCGCGCTTGCGCTCCAAATCGTCGAACAGCCGTCTTATCCGCTCTAGATCGGCGGCATTCTGCCCCTCTTCGAGCAAATTCGCGCGGCCACGGACCACCAGTCGCTCGAAATTCGTCTGCGTTCCGTCATCCCAAAGCGCGAGCCCGCGTTCGACCAGCGACGCGGCGAGGTCGTCGAGCTCGGCCCTGCGGGTGCGGATCTGCTCGGCCATGCGCCGCAGGGCTTCCGAGAGCGTATGGCCACGCAGATGGGCGTTGAGAAAATTCGCCGCCTCCCGCATCGCCGAACTGGTAAGCCCCGGCGGGATGTCGAACAGACGATTCTCGACAGTGCCGTCCTCTAGCACGAGCACTGCGAGGCCCTGTCCGTCCCCCACCTGGATGAATTCCAGATGCCGCACCGGCCATTCGTTCTTCGGCGCAAGAATGAGGCTCGCGCAATGGGAGAGGCCCGAGAGCAGGACCCCGGCTTCGTCGAGCATCGACGCCATGTCGTTGGGCCGACCTGCCAGGGTGCTCTCGATCTGGGCGCGTTCGTCGGCGGAAATGTCGCCGAGCTCCAGCACGCCGTCGACGAACAGGCGCAGGCCCAGCTCCGTCGGCACCCGGCCGGCCGAGATATGTGGACTGTCGAGCAGGCCGAGCTCCTCGAGGTCCTGCATCACATTGCGGACCGAGGCGGCAGAGAGCCCCAGCTCCAACGACTTCGACAGCGTGCGCGAGCCAACGGGCGCCCCGCTTTCGAGATAGGTCTCGACGAGACGCGCAAAGATCGTTCGGCTGCGTTCGTTCAGGTCCGCGAGCGACGGCGTCGGCTCGGCCATGCCTCCGATCTCCAACCCTCAGGTACGCAGTGGAGGTAAGGCCGCCGGTGCGCGGCGTCAATCGCGGTCTAACCCGCTGGACCGCGCGCGGTCTCCGGGCTAGGACAGGCGCACAAGCTGGGGGAGGGAGAGATGCGTCCATCAGGCCGCGCGGCCGACGAGTTGCGCCCCGTGACGATCGAGATCGGCGCCACCAAGCACGCGGAGGGCTCGGCCCTGATCCGCGCGGGCGACACCCACGTCCTCTGCACCGCCAGCGTCGATGCCAAAGCGCCTCCCTTTCTGCGCAACACCGGGCTTGGCTGGGTTACCGCAGAATACGGCATGCTCCCGCGCGCCACGACCACGCGCAATCGGCGGGAAGCGAAGAACGGGCAGACCGGCCGCACGCAGGAGATCCAACGGCTGATCGGGCGCAGTTTGCGCGCCTCGCTCGATCGGGTGGTCATGGGAGAGCGCCAGATCGTGGTCGATTGTGACGTGCTGCAGGCCGATGGCGGGACCCGCACGGCCTCGATCACCGGCGGTTGGGTGGCGCTCTGGCTGGCCGGGCAATCGCTGCTCAAGGCTGGAGAGGTGCTCGAGAACCCAATCCGCGAGCCCGTGGCAGCGATCTCATGCGGCGTTCATCAAGGCCAGGTCGTGCTCGATCTGGACTATGCCGAGGATAGCGAAGCCGGGACCGACGCCAATTTCGTGATGGACGCCGCGGGCGGGATGGTCGAAGTGCAAGCCTCTGCCGAGGCCGCAACCTTTTCGGACGCAGAGTTCGGCCAAATGCTCGCCCTGGCGCGCAAAGGCATCGGCGAATTGGTGGCGCTGCAGCGCGCGGTGATTTCCCAGGCGGTCGGGTGATGCGCCGAATTGCGCGCGGCGCCAAACTTGTCGTCGCAACCCATAATTCTGGAAAACTTCGGGAGATCGCGGATCTGTTGCGGCCCTTTGGGGTCGTTTCGACCGCGGCGGGCGACTTAGACCTGCCAGAGCCCGAAGAGACCGAGACAACCTTTGCCGGCAACGCCAAGCTCAAGGCCCGTGCAGCGGCAGAGCCCACCGGGCTGCCCGCGCTCGCGGATGACAGCGGGTTGAGCGTGGAGGCCCTTGGCGGTGCGCCGGGGATCTATTCCGCGCGCTGGGCCGAGACCCCCAATGGGCGGGATTTCGGCCATGCAATGCACAAGGTTTGGACCGTGCTCGACGCGCAGCAGGTGCCTGCGCCGCGCCGGGCGGCCTTCGTTTGCGCGCTGGCCTTGGTCTGGCCCGATGGCGAGGCTGCGGTGTTCGAGGGTCGTGTCGAGGGCCAACTCGTCTGGCCGCCGCGGGGCGACCGGGGTTTTGGGTATGACCCGATGTTCCTGCCCGACGGCCAGACCCAGACCTTCGGCGAGATGGCACCGGCCGCGAAGCATGCGATCTCGCACCGCGCGCGGGCCTTCTCTGCGCTGCTCGCCACCTGCCTCGACCCGACCGGCTGAAGCATGGGTGACGGCGCGGGGCCGCGCGCCTATCTCAGGGGCTGTGGTTGAAGGAGGCCCGCCGATGCGACGACTGATTTCGTCCGGATCGCCGTTCGAAGCGCAGTTCGCCTATTCCCGAGCCGTTGCATTGGGAGACTGGTGCTTCGTGGCGGGCACCACCGGATACGATTATGCGAGCATGTCGATGCCGCAGGGTGCCGAGGCCCAAGCCCACAACGCCCTCGCGACGATCCGGAACGCGCTGGAGCAGGCGGGGTTCGCCATGTCCGATATCGTGCGGGTGCAATACACGGTGACTGCGCCGGAGGTCCAAGCCGAGATTGCACCGGCGCTGCGGGCGGCGCTCGGCGAGGTCCGGCCGGCAGCGACCATGGTGGTGGCGGGGCTCGTCGCGCCGGAGATGAAGGTCGAGATAGAGGTCACCGCCTACCGTCCTGGGCATCATGGCTGACGAGCGCTTTTCGGATCGGCGCGCCGCGCGCCGGGCTTATGCGCGGCGTAACGCGATTTGGCTCGTGGCGGTGTTCGGCGTGGCGATTGCCGCGGGCCTGTGGCTCAACAATATCGCGGCGATCGCAGGCGGTGCGCTCGGCATCGGTTGGGTGTTGCTCGCGCTGAGGTCGAGGTCATGAGCGCGGCGGCGCCGATCGTCACCGCGGCGGACTGGGAGGCTGGCGGCTTCGGCGTTTATATCCACTGGCCGTTTTGTCTCGCCAAATGTCCCTATTGCGACTTCAACAGCCATGTTGCGCGCGAGATCGACCACGACGCCTGGGCCGAGGCGCTGACGGCGGAGCTGCGCGCAATGCGGGCGCGCACAGGAGCGCGTCGGGTCGAAACGCTTTTCTTCGGCGGGGGTACGCCGTCGCTGATGGCGCCGGCCACCGTGGCGTGCCTGATCGAAGAGGTGGACCGCCTGTGGGGCCTCGTGTCGGGGGCGGAGATCACGCTCGAAGCCAACCCCACCTCGGTCGAAGCGCTGAAATTCCGGGCCTATGCGCAAGCTGGCGTCAACCGGCTCTCGATGGGCGTGCAAGCGCTTAACGACGGCGATCTTAAGGCGCTCGGCCGGACCCACTCCGCGGCAGAGGCCCGTGCCGCCTTCGACATCGCGCGCGCTGCATTCGATCGGGTCAGCTTCGATCTGATCTATGCCCGGGTTGGTCAGACCGCGGCGGACTGGGAGGCAGAACTCACCGCAGCGCTTGCTCTCGCCGTCGACCATCTCTCACTCTATCAGCTCACCGTCGAGCCTGGGACCCGTTTCGCCGAGCTGCACGACCGCGGGCGCTTGCCCGTCCCCGGATCGGAGCAAGCCGCGGTCCTTTATCAGCTCACGCAAGAGATCACCGAGGCCGCGGGGCTTCCGTCCTACGAGATCTCCAACCACGCGCGCCCCGGAGCCGAGAGCCGGCACAATCGGATCTACTGGCGCTATGGCGACTATGTCGGCGTGGGGCCAGGGGCGCATGGGCGGATCACCCGGTCCTGCGGCACCCGGGTCGCCACCGAGACCGAGCGCGACCCCGCTCGTTGGCGCATGGCGGTCGCGCGGCGGGGTGATGCGGTGAAGCTCGAGGAGTCGCTCTCTGGCGTCGATCAGGCGACGGAATATCTGCTGATGTCGATGCGACTTACCGAGGGAGCCGATCTTGCCCGTGTGGCCCGGCTTGCGGGCCGGCCGCTCCCGGAGAGCCGGCTGCGGACCCTCCAGGCCGACGGAGTGCTCACCCGAGACGGCGACCGGATCGTTGCAACGCCCGGTGGCCGCCTGGTGCTGAACGCAGTGCTCGCCGAGTTGCTGGCCTGACGGCGCTGTTGCCCCATATCCACGATCTGGAGGTGCGCGATGGCCCGGATGTTCTGGATCACAGCAGGTTGGACGGCGGTCGCGCTCGGCGTGATCGGATCGGTCGTGCCGCTGTTGCCGACGGTACCCTTCATGCTGCTGGCCGCTTTTTGTTTCGCCCGCGGTTCGGCCCGGGCCCACGCATGGCTGATGTCGCATCCCAGGTTTGGCCCAGCGATCGAGGATTGGCGCGCGAGCGGGGCGATTTCCCGTCCGGCGAAGCGGCTGGCGGTGGCAAGCATCCTGGCAGGCTTCGGGCTATCGCTGGCGCTTGGCGTGTCGGGGACGGTGCTGGCGGCGCAGGCGGCGGTGCTCATCGCGGTCACAGTCTTCATCCTGTCGCGGCCGGACGGGCGCACCGGCGAGGGCGTGCCACGGCCCGGGATCAATCCGACCCGCTCAACGCCTTGAGTTCGTAGATCAAATCGAGGGCGGCGCGCGGGCTGAGCGTGTCCGGGTCGATCTCCGACAGGCGCGCCGCCAGCCGCGACAGCGCTTCCTCAGAGGGTGTGGGACTTGAGACCGGGCTTGGCACCATACCCGGCCCCGTGGCGGGTGAGGTCGCCGCGAACAAGGGCAGTCCTTCGAGGAGATCGGGCCGTGCGCCGTCCCGGTCTGAACTCTCGAGCCGCGCCAGGATCTCCCGGGCCCGCGCGATCACCGATTCGGGCAGGCCGGCGAGCCGGGCCACCTGGACGCCGTAGGAGCGATCCGCCCGCCCCGGGCGCAGTTCGTGGAGAAAGATCACCTCCTCGCCCCATTCGCGCACGGCCACCGTGTGGGTCGAGACCTTGGCCAACCGCGCGGCGAGATCCGTCAGCTCGTGGTAGTGGGTCGCGAACAGTCCGCGGCAGCAATTGACCTCGTGGAGATGCTCAAGCACCGCCCAGGCGATCGAAAGCCCGTCATAGGTTGCGGTGCCGCGGCCGATTTCATCGAGGATGACGAGCGCCCGGGGTCCGGCTTGATTGAGGATCGCTGCCGTCTCCACCATCTCCACCATGAAGGTCGAGCGCCCGCGCGCCAGCTCATCGGCGGCACCGACCCGAGAGAACAGCCGGTCGACGATGCCGAGGCGTGCTTGCTCGGCGGGAACGAAGAGACCCGCTTGGCCGAGCACCGCGATCAACGCCGCTTGGCGGAGGAAGGTCGATTTACCCGCCATGTTCGGCCCGGTGACGAGCCAGATGGGCGCCGGTCCCTGCGGATCCGCCGAGAGGGTGCAATCATTGGCGATGAAGGGCCCGGTGCCCGCGGCCGCCAGCGCGGCCTCCACGACCGGGTGGCGACCGCCGCGGATCTCGAAGTCTCGTCCAGCGGTGATCTCCGGGCGCACCCAACCGGCTTCGGCAGCAATTCCGGCCCCCGCAGCGGCGACGTCGATCTCGGCCAGCGCCCGGGCCGTCTCGGCAACCGCTGTCGCCTCCGCGAGAACCGCCGCCTCCAGCTCGCCGATCAGCCGGCGTTCGATCTCCATCGCCTGGGCTGCTGCCGTAACGATGCGGCTCTCCAGATCGGCGAGATCGACGGTTGTGAAGCGCATGGCGCTGGCCAGCGTTTGGCGATGGCGAAATCGGTCCGAGAGCGGCGGGGCTTGCATCCGCGGCGCGTGGGTGGCCGTGACCTCGACGAAATAGCCCAGAACGTTGTTGTGGCGGATTTTCAGCGAGGCGATTCCGGTCTCGCCCTGATAGGCGGCTTGCAGATCTGCGATCACCTGACGACCGTCGGCACGCAGCCGGCGGGCGACGTCGAGTTCTGCATCGGCCCCGTCGCGCACCGCACCGCCATCGCTCAGCTTTGGCGGCGGGGTGTCGGCAAGGGTCTTGGCGAGCCGTGCTTGAAGCTCTGGATGACCTGCAAGTGCCGCCCGGGCGTTGGCGATTGCCGCCGGCGGGTCTTCGAAGCTGTCGAGCGCCTCGGCAATCCCAGCAGCGGCGGCGAGACCGTCGCGCAGGGCGGCGAGGTCCCGCGGCCCGCCGCGCCCCAGGCCGATCCGCGCCAAGGCCCGTTCCATGTCCGGCACAGCGGCGAGGCGGGCCGTTACCGCCTCCCGGAGCGCCGTGTCCCCGGCAAAGGCCGCGACCGCGTCTGCCCGTGCGGCGATCTGGATTGGGTCCGTGAGCGGGGCGGCCAGCCGGGACTCGAGGCAGCGGGCCCCGGTGCTGGTGACGGTGCGGTCGATCGCGGCGAGGAGCGAGCCCTGGCGTGACCCTGAGAGGCTTCGGACAATCTCGAGATTGCGCCGAGTTGCCGCATCGATCGCCATCGCGCCCCCATCGCGTTCGCGGATCGGAGCCTTCAGCGGTGCGATTTGGCCCCTCTGAGTGAGGGCGAGATAATCTACCAGTGCGCCGAGGGCCGACATCTCCGCTCGGCCGAAGGCGCCGAAGCCCTCCAGTGTGGCGACGCCGTAACGTTCCGAAAGCCGCCGCTCGGCTGCGCGACTGTCGAAGCTCGCCGCCGCCAGCGGGGTCACCACCGGCCCCGCCTCTGCCACAAGGGCGGTGAGCTCGGGATCCTCCGCGGCTTCCTGGCGCAACAAGAACTCCCGGGGCGCCACCCGGGCCAGCAGCGGCCCGAGCCCCGTGCGCGTGGTCGCCGCAACGGTCAGATCCCCGGTCGAGACATCGGCCCAGGCCAGCGCGCCCTCGCCCCTGATCTCAGCGAAGGCGGCAAGATGGTTATGCGCGCGGGCTTCGAGCAACGCGTCCTCGGTGAGCGTCCCCGGCGTGACGAGCCGCACCACCGCGCGCCGCACGACCGCCTTGTGCCCCCGCTTCTTTGCCTCGGCGGGGTCTTCCATCTGTTCGGCAATGGCGACCCGGAAGCCTTTTGCGATCAGCGTGTGGAGATAGCTCTCGGCGGCATGAACGGGGACGCCGCACATCGCCACCGGCGCTCCGGCATGCTCCCCCCGCTTGGTCAGCGCGATGTCGAGGGCTGCGGCGGCGGCGACCGCATCCTCGAAGAACATCTCGTAGAAATCGCCCATGCGGTAGAACAGCAGCGCGTCCGGGTGCGCGTTCTTGATCTCGAGATACTGCGCCATCATCGGCGTCGCCGGGGCCGTGGCTGTCATCGTGCTCCCTGCTCTGGTGGCGGATGTGGGGCCATAGCACGATGCACCAGGGGATGCGACGCGGTGTCGGTTGGTCTATCCTTCCGGTGCACGCGGCTGAGGGAGGTTTCGATGCGGCGGTTCGGGATGGCGATCGCACTGATCGGTTGGCTGGCGGCAAACCACTCGCCAGCGCAAGAGATTGACGCAGGGGTCGCGAGCATCGCAGCGGCGCGCAGCGCTGTGGGCGGTACCGTCGTGCGGCTCGAAGGGGTGATCCTGTCTGCCGACGGGGCCGGCAGCTACATGCTCGGCGACGAGACCGGCGAGATCGAGGCGCGGATCAAGCCCTATCTGACGGACAATGTCGCAATCGCGCCGATGACCCGCGTTCGGCTGACCGGCGAGGTTCGCCAGCGCCCGCTGGGCCCGCATCTCGATGCCGGCATCGTAGAAATGATCGAATAGCTCACCGGCACCACCGCGCGCATGGCATCGATGCGCCGGGTACCGACCTGGCTGGAGCCGCTCAACACGGCACCGCTCGATCTGCGCGCCTGGCGTATTCTCGCCCGGGTCCACGCGGTGACCGCCCCGTCGGGACCGGTGCCGATCTTCGTCGCGGCAACCCCATCGGCAGAAATCGCGGCGGAACAGACGGGCTCTCGAAGACCGCTGGAAAGTCAATCTGATCTTCAAGCGCCGCCACGAGCCCTATGACACGGGCGGCTTCTGACCATACGAGCGGGTTGGCGACGCTCCGTTTTGGTGTCGGCGACCGCACTGGCCTGTTCGGCCGAGGCGAGGGGTATGCCGAAGGCGAGGGTTGCGCGATGGGCACTGGGTTCTGGTCAGCCGGGACGGTGACGGGCGCCGTTTTGGGAACCGGGCTCGGGCTTCGATACCCGAAGTGATGCGAGATTGCTCAAGAGACCAAGAGCAGAAAAGAGCCGGGGCTTCGCGATAATTGGGTGCACCGATGCGGCGCGATGTCGCCAGATTACGCCATCGCGCCGAGCATAGTCGCGGCCGGCGAGATCAGGCGAGACGCGACGGGAGGGCTGGTCACGCCGCCGCCGCGTCCGCGTCGTTGTCCAGCGGGTAGGTGGGGTAGAGCCCTTGCGCCGTGGCGAGCTGCTGAACGAGGCCGAGCACGATGTCGATGGTCGGCGTCGGGTGGCCGGTGATGCGCCCCATCTCCTGAACGGCGGTGACCAGCGCGTCGATCTCCATCTTCTTGCCGGCTTCGAGGTCCTGGAGCATCGAGGTCCGGTGTTTGCCGACCTTGGCCGCGCCGTTGATCCGCCGCTCCACATCGACCCGGAACGACGCGCCGAGGCTCTCCGCGATCGCCTGGGCCTCGAGCATCATCGCCTTGGCGGTGGCGCGCGAGGTGGGGTGGCTCGCGACGATGTCGAGGGTCGCACGGGTCAGCGCGGAGATCGGGTTGAAACAGAGATTGCCCCAGAGCTTGAGCCAAAGCTCGGAGCGGATGTCGTCGAGCACGGGCGCCCGGAAGCCGCCTTTCTCCAGGATCTCGGAGATCGCCTGGATGCGCGGGCTGGTGCTGCCGTCGGGTTCGCCGAGAGCGAATTTGTCGCCGTAGACGTGTTTGATCACCCCGGGCTCGGAAATCTCCGCAGCCGGGTAGACCGAGCAGCCGATGGCGCGCTCGGGCCCGATGAGGTCCCACTGGCGGTTGCCGCGGTCGACGCTGTCGAGCCGTTTGCCCGCATGCTCGCCGTCGATCCCGTGGAAGTACCACCAGGGCACACCGTTCTGGCAGCAAACCATTGCAGTCTCCGGGCCGAGGAGCGGCACGACATACTCGGCGCTCTCCCAGGCCTGATGCGCTTTCAGGCAGTTGAAGACGACGTCAACCGGGCCGATCTCGTTAGGGTCGAGCGCGGCCTGGACCCGGACGGTGCTCCGGCTCTCCTCGCCGCTTTCCTTGTCGGTGGTGACAAGGGTGAGGCCGTTCTCGCGGATCGCGTCGAGATGCTTGCCGCGGGCGATCACCGAGACTTCCGCGCCTTCGACCTGGGCAAGCCCTGCCGCCAGATAGCCTCCGATGGCGCCGGCGCCGAAAATGCAGAGTTTCATCGATCTCTCCTCTCTTTTCGGGCCCAGCGCCCTCCGCGCGCCCTATAGCGCAGGGATCTTCATGAAGGCTAGGGGCCGGCTGGGCCGCCCCCGAGCCACGCGGCTTACTCGGCAGCCTGCGCCTGACGCTGAGCGCCGGCCGTGCGCCAGTATTCGCAGGCCGCGCCGACGCCAGAGCCCGGCTCCACCATGATGCCGGCATCGCGCATCGCCATTTCGCAGCCGCCGAGGGCCTGGCAGACCATCACCTCGTTGAGCCAGCCCAGATGGCCGATGCGGAAGACCTTGCCCATAACGACGGCGAGACCGGCGCCGAGCGAGACGTTGTAGCGGTGATAGGCGCGGGAGATCACCTCGCGGGCGTCCTTGTCCTCCGGCACGACGATCGCGGAGACCGTGTCGGAATACCACTCGGGCGACTTGGCGCAGAGCTGGAGCTTCCAGCCGTCGAGCACGGCGCGGCGCACGCCCTCGGCGATGTGGTGGTGACGGGCGATCACGTTGTCGAGCCCCTCCTCCTCGATCATGTTCAGCGACTCGCGCAGACCCCGGAGCAGGGTGGTGGCCGGGGTGTAGGGGAAATAGCCGGTCGCGTTCAGTTTGATCATGTCTTCCCAGCAGAAGAACGTCCGCGGCAGGGTGGCGGTCTTGTGGGCTTCGAGGGCCTTTTGGGAGACGCAGATGATGGCGAGGCCGGTGGGCAGCATGAAGCCCTTCTGGGAGCCGGAGACCGCGACGTCGACGCCCCATTCCTCCATCTTGAACTCGATCGAGGCGATCGAGGATACGCCATCGACCATCAGCAGCGCGGGGTGGGACGCCGCATCCATGGCCGCACGCACCTTGCCGATGTCGGAGGTCACGCCGGTGGCGGTCTCGTTCTGGCAGGCGAAGACCGCCTTGATCTTATGCTCTTTGTCCTCGGAGAGGATGCGCTCGTACTCGGCGTAAGGAACGCCCGTGCCCCATTCGCAATCGAGCGCGACGACCTCGAGGCCGAAGCGCTGGCACATATCCACCCAGAGATGGGAGAACTGGCCGAAGCGCGACATCAGCACCTTGTCGCCCGGCGAGAGGGTGTTGGAGATCGCGCTTTCCCAGCCGCCGGTGCCGGAGCCGGGGAAAATGAAGACCTGGCCGGTCTCGGACTTGAACGCCTTTTTGGTGTCCTGAAGGAGCGGGGTGACGAAGTCGCCGAAATCCGGGGCACGCATGTCCTCGAGGGCGATGTCCATCGCTTGACGGACGCGGAAGGGCATATTGGTGGGGCCGGGGATGAACAGGGCGGTGAAGCCGGTTTTCATGGGGCGTGTCCTCACAGCTTGGCGCGCGGTGGCGGCTGATTTCTGATCTGCGGTGTGTGTGGCAGTGTCTGGAGCCCCGCTAGCCACCGGGGCAGGGGCATGCCATGAATTTTTTCTTTCGCTGCGCTGCAATCTGTCTTTACGCCTTGAGAGCCATGCCGCTTTTTCCGCCGCATTGGGTCGCTTTCCCGCCGGATCGGGCATCGCTGTCTGGGGTTGGCGTGGAATTTTTTCCGCATGATGGAAGCGCGCCGATGGGCCCGTCGCCTCTGGCGCGGTTGAAACGGCGCAAATCCGCCGCCTCCCTCCGCCCACCCACCCGCGGGAGTCGGCGGATTTGCGTTTCAATCTCAG
>JBHJGY010000058.1:0-22362 GCA_050331335.1 Pikeienuella sp. | reverse complement strand
CGGCTTACAGGCCATCCGCACCGCCCGCCCCGATCCCCGGCCCCGATCCCGCGGCTCTTTCAGAAGACGCCAGGACCCGCTGCCTGCAAAATCTGCGGGTGGCGGTTTTCCCATATATTCCCTCGATTTCCCGTAGGGTGTTTTCTAGACGCTCTCGCGCAACCGTACGCCCGTCGGCATGTCAGCCCGTATGAACCCTTTTTGTTCTATTTATGTTCGATGAGTTTCCAAGATTTTGGCTGAAAGCGGCTCCGTCAGTCTCTGCTGGGTGAAGAGTTTTTTGCTAATGCCCCCTGAATTCCCATAAATTCCCTTGTAATCCCTGAGATCTTCAGCTACACAGAGTTCACGGGGCGGCCGTCGGAAATAACGACGAGGCAGTTTCATACAGGCATCGGCGTCCGCCCCGGGCGCGACTGACAGGCGGGAAAAACCGCGCTTTCGCGCCGGTGAAAAGGGCAAGAGCCCACCTCGACGGGGTGCGGGCGAGGGACGCGGGGCGGACCCGGCAACTGATGGCTCCGGGCCGCCCCGTCGCATTCGCCCCTCTCGGGGATAGATCGGGCGGGCGGGGTCTTGGCGCGTTTCTTCATCGGATCGGCGACCCATAAGCTGGACGGCAAGGGCCGCGTCTCGTTGCCGAGCGATTTCCGCGATGTGCTCAAAGAACAGGCGGGGGCCAGCGGAGGGGCCGAGGAGTTCGTCTTGGTCCCGGCGCAGGGGGATCAGGCTTTCCACACCGGCCTGTCCCGCAGCGGTCACGAGGCCTTGGTGCGTCGGATCAGTGGCGCGCGCTATCCCAACGCGGCAGTCAAGCGCGCCGTTCGCCAAAGGTTCATTGCCGCCGCTAAGCCGATTTCGGTGGAGGAGGGTGGGCGCTTCGTCCTGCCTCGGGAGCTGCGCGAGGTGCTCGGCTTGACCAACGCGGTGCAGTTTGTCGGGGATGGCGAGACGTTCCAGATTTGGCAACCCGAGCGCTATGCTGAACTGGCGGTGGAGGTCCCGGAGGCCGAGCTCGACGCGGTCGACCTCGATTTCGCGGGGTTGGTCGAATGACCGCCGCCGGGACAAACCGTTCAGCGCACCATGTGCCGGTGCTCTTGAGGCCGGTGCTGGCGGCGCTGGCGCCGCTCGAGGGAGCGACCGTTCTCGACGGGACCTTCGGCGCAGGCGGCTACAGCCTGGCGCTGCTGGAGGCCGGAGTGGGGCACATCCTTGCTCTGGACCGCGACCCGGCCGCCATCGCCGCAGGGCAGGCCATCGTCACGGCGTCGGGCGGGCGGCTGGTCCTCGTGGAGGCGGAATTCGCGGAACTTGATCGCGTCGCGACGGAGTTGGGCGCGCAGCCCCTGGACGCCGTCGTGCTCGATATCGGCGTCTCCTCGATGCAACTCGACCAGGCCGAGCGTGGCTTCTCCTTCCTGCGCGACGGACCGCTGGACATGCGCATGGGCGGTGCGGGATCGAGTGCGGCGGAGCTTGTGGCCAGCGCAAGCGAAGCGCTGCTTGCAGATATACTCTATCATTTCGGGGAGGAGCGGGCGGCCCGACGCATCGCGCGCGCGCTCGTTGCGGCGCGGGCGGAGGCGGTGATCGAGACCACCGGTAGGCTCGCTGAAATCGTCGCGGGTTGTCTGCCGCCGCAGCGTCCGGGGCAGCCCCATCCGGCGACCCGGTCGTTTCAGGCCATCCGGATTGCGGTCAATGACGAGCTCGGCCAACTCGCCGCGGCGCTGATGGCGGCGGAGCGGGCGCTGGCGGCAGGGGGGCGGCTCGCCGTGGTCACCTTCCACTCGCTCGAAGACCGGATCGTCAAGCGGTATCTCCAGCTGGCCTCCGGGCGCGGACCGGGGCGCTCGCGGCATATGCCCCAGGCCGAGGAGCAGGCCCCGCGCTATGCCCGTCCGGCGCCTGCCGTCACGCCCAATGCGGCGGAGATCGCCGAGAACCCCAGAGCCCGCTCCGCCCGGCTTCGGGCTGCGGTCCGAACGGACGCGCCGGCGCAGCCGGTCGACGCGTCGGCGCTGGGCTTGCCGCAAATCCATGGCTTCTCGCGGGAGGGTTTTGCATGAGCCGGATCGGCTTTGCGCTGTCGATGCTTGCCCTCGTTGCCGTGGCGGCTTGGGCCTATCAGGTGAACTACGAAACCCAGGAGGCGCTCGGCCGGGTGCGCGCGCTGCAGTCAGAGATCGCCAGGGAGCGCGAGCGCTTGCGCGTGCTCGAGGTCGAATGGGCCCGTCTCAACGCGCCCGATCGGTTGCGCGTTCTCGTCGCGGAACACAACGCGGAGCTCCTTCTGATGCCGATGGCGCCCGATCATTTCGGCGAGGTGGCCGAGATCCCTTACCCGCCCCGGTCGCCGCTGATCTCCCGCGGGCTCGGCGCCGAAATCCGCCCGGCGATGGAGGCAGGCCCGGCCGCCGGGCCTCCGCCCGCATCGGATATCGTCCCGATCCCGCCGTTGGTGCTCTCGCCCCGAGGGGCCATCGAAGCCGCCGATAGGAGTGGGCGCTGATGTCCCCGATCCAAAGCCCGCACCGAACCGCCCCCGAGGCCCAGCAGCCGGCGGGTCGTGACGATTGGCGCCTCGTCCTGGTCATGTTCGCGTTTCTGCTGGCTTATGGAGCGGTCGCGGCGCGCATGGCTCTCACGGCGCTTGCCGACCCTACTGAGCCCGCAGGCGCGCGGGCCGAACGGCCGGAGAAGCCGGTGCGCGGCGCGCTGACGGACCGACACGGCCGGCTGATGGCTGCCAATCTTCCCGCATGGGCGCTCTACGCCGATCCGCGCGAAATTCGCGACCCGGCGCGCGCCGCCGACCAGCTTGCCCAGATTTTCCCCCAGATCGGCCGCGCGGCTCTCTATCGCAGTCTCTCGGCGGATCGCAAATTCGTATGGGTCGCGCGGCCCGTCAGCCCGTCGCAGAAGGCCCGGGTCATGGACCTCAAGCCAGCGATCCCCGGTCTCAAATTCGGCCGGCGCGACATGCGCGTCTATCCGGCGGGGCGGGTGGCGGCGCATATCGTCGGCAAAGTGAAACCGGGGCGCGAGGAGGTGAATGCGGCCGAGTTGGTCGGCGCCGCCGGGGTCGAGCGCCATTTCGACGCCCGCCTGCGAGATCCTGCGCTGATCGACACCCCCGTCGCGCTCTCGATCGACCTCGCGGCCCAAGCGGCGCTCACCGAGGTGTTGGCCGACGGCATCACCCACACCTCGGCCAAGGGCGGCGCGGCGGTGTTGCTCGATGTGCGCAGCTCCGAGGTGCTGGCGATGGTCTCGCTGCCGGATTTCGACCCCAACAGCCGGGTGCGTACGGTGGCCGGCGCCGACGACAACCCGCGCTTTAACCGGGCGGTCAAGGGGCTTTACGAGCTTGGCTCCGTGTTCAAGCCGATCACCGCCGCCATCGCCCTCGATGCCGGGACCGCCGGCCCTGAGACGATGGTCCCGACGGGCAGCCCGATCTTTTTCGGCCGCCAGCGGATTTCGGACATGCATCGGATGCCGGCGGCGATGAGCGTCACCGATATTATTCGCCGTTCATCCAATGTGGGCGCGGCCCGGCTCGCTCGCGATGTCGGGACAGAGCGCTTCCGCACCTATCTCGATCGGCTGGGGTTGCTCGACCCGGTGCCGTTGGAGATCGGCGAGGCCGCGAGTGCGCGGCCGCTTAAGCCGCAGCGGTGGACGGAGCTGTCGACGATGACCATTTCCTTCGGCCACGGGCTTGCGGTCTCTCCGCTGCATCTCGCCGCCGCCTTTGCCACCATCGCGAATGACGGTCGCCGGGTGATCCCGACGCTGGTCAAGGGCGGCCGCGCCCCGGGCGAGCAGGTCTTCTCAGAGGCGGCAGCCGGCGCCGTGCTGGACATGCTCCGCACTGTGGTCAAGCGCGGCACCGGCCGGCGCACGGATATCCAAGGCTATTTCATCGGGGGCAAAACCGGCACTGCGGACAAAGCGCGCGAGGACGGCAGGGGCTATCATCACGACCGGGTGCTCGCGAGCTTTGCCGCGGTGTTTCCGATCCCCGATCCGCGCTACACGCTGTTGGTTATGCTTGACGAGCCGACCGACCCGGAGACCCGTCGCCGCGAGGCCTCTCGAACCGCTGTGCCCGTGACCGCGACGGCGATCCGCCGGCTCGCGCCGATCATCGGGATGCGGCCGATCCCAGCGCCGATGCTCCCGCTCCGCCCGGTGAGCACTGAAACGGGGGCCGTTCAGTGACGGGCTCGGCGCGGACGCTGGCAGCGCTTGGGCTCGGCGGGCTGCCCAGGCGCGGGGCTGCGGGAGATCCGGCGATCACCGGGCTTGCTGTCGACAGCCGTGCGGCGGCGGCGGGCGATCTGTTTTTCGCGCTGCCGGGGCGTGCGCTCGACGGGGCAGCCTTTGCGCAATATGCCGTTCGCAAGGGAGCGGTGGCGGTCGTGGCCACGTCAGAGGGCGCGGCGCGGCTCGAAGCGGATCTTGGTGGGTTGCCCGTCCCTGTGCTCGTCAGCGCGGCGCCTCGGGCCGCGCTCGCCCGGGCGGCATCGTCCTTCTGGCCCCGCCAGCCGGCGGTGATGGCGGCGGTCACCGGAACCAACGGCAAGACCTCGGTCGCCCATTTCCTGCGCCAAATCTGGGAACTTTCGGGGCAGCGCGCGGCCAGCCTGGGAACCACGGGCGTCGAGGGGGCGCTTGGGTTCGAGCGCCGCATCGCCCACACGACGCCAGAGCCGATTACGCTGCATCGCTTGCTCGACGACCTGGCCGGCGCCGGCATCACCCACGCGGCGATGGAGGCATCTTCCCACGGGCTGGCGCAGCACCGGGTCGATGGGGTGCGCCTCGCGGTCTGCGCGCTGACCAACATCACCCGCGACCATCTCGATTACCACGCCAGCTACGAGGGGTATGTCGAGGCCAAAATGCGCCTTTTCCGCGAGGTGCTGCCGGAGGGCGGCGCGGCGGTCGTCCATGCCGGACCGCATGCAATGGAGGTCCGCCAGATCGCCCAACGGCGTGGGCTCCGGTTGCGCGTCGTCGGCCCAGAAGCGGGCGCAGAATTCGGCGCCGATCTGACATATGCAGCGGCGATCCGGCCTGACGGACTGGCCCTTGCCATCGGCTGGCAGGGCACGCCGGCTGCACCGCTCCGGCTCGATCTGCTGGGCGCCTTTCAGGCGGAGAATGTGGGTGTCGCGGCCGCGATGGCGCTGGCGACCGGCACGGAGCCGGCGGCCGTTTGGGCCGCTCTGCCCAGGCTCAGGGGCGTGCGGGGGCGCATGGAGCGGGCCGCACGGCGGGCCAATGGCGCGCAGATCGTCGTCGATTACGCGCATACGCCCGACGCGCTCCGAGCGGCGCTGGCAGCCTTGCGCCCTCATGTGAGGGGGCGGCTGGTGGTCACGGGCGGGGCGGGCGGCGACCGCGATCCCGGCAAGCGCCCGATGATGGGTCGGGCCATGGCAGAAGGTGCCGATCAGGTCATCGTGACGGACGACAACCCCCGCTCCGAAGATCCGGCCGCAATCCGCGCGGCGGTGATGCAGGGCTGCCCCGGGGCGGAGAATATCGCCGACAGGGCCGAGGCAATCCTCGCCGGCGTCGATGCCCTGAAAGCGCCCGGCGACTGCCTTCTCATCGCCGGCAAAGGCCACGAGCAAGGCCAGGAGATCGCAGGGCGCACCGTCCCCTTCGACGACGCCGCCCAGGCACGGGCCGCGGTCGCGGTCTTGGACGGCGGCGGCTGGCCGGGCGAGGCACCGGGTGAGGAGGACACCGCATGAACCCGCTCTGGACCCCAGACGCCGCGGCTGCCGCGACCGGGGGGCGGCTCGAAGGCCACTGGCCCGAGGCCGGGATCACCGGGGTCTCCATCGACACCCGCGAAATGGCACCGGGCGATCTATTCGTGGCGCTGCAAGACCGGCGGGACGGGCACGACTTCGTCGCCGACGCGCTCGTGATGGGGGCGGCCGGGGCGCTCGTCACCCGACGCCCGGCGATGCTGTCCGACGAGGCGCCGTTGCTCGTCGTCGATGACACATTGGCCGGGCTCCGGGGCCTCGCGGCCGCCGCCCGCGCCCGCAGCGGGGCGCGTGTCATCGCGATAACCGGGTCAGTCGGGAAGACCTCAACCAAGGAGATGGTCGCCGCGATGGCTGCGACGCAGGCCCGTACCCATGCCGCCCTGCGCTCCTTCAACAACCATTGGGGCGTGCCGCTCACGCTCGCTCGGATGCCGGCAGAAACCGAAGTCGCGGTTGTCGAGATCGGGATGAACCATGCCGGAGAGATCACGCCGCTGACCAAGCTCGCCAGGCCCCATCTCGCCATGGTGACCGCAGTGCGCGCGGTGCATCTGGAGAATTTCGAGAGCATCGAGGGGATCGCGGACGCCAAGGCTGAGATCTTCGCCGGCCTCGAGCCGGGGGGCACCGCGCTCGTGCCGGCGGATTGCCCCTACCGCGCGCGTCTGGAGCGAGCTGCGGCCGCGGTCGGCGCAGAGATCCGGAGTTTCGGGTCGACCGGCGCCGTGGTGCCCGAGCATATCGCCCTGCACGCGGAGACCACCGTTGTTCGCGCCCGCGTCGAGGACCGCCAGATCCTTTTTCGGATCGGCGCAGCGGGCCGGCATTTCGCGCAGAATGCCTGCGCCGGTCTGGCCGCCATCGCTGCTATCGGGCTTGATCCGGCCCGCGCCGCGTTGGCGTTACCGGGATTCCGAGCGCCCGAGGGTCGCGGCGCACGGGAAGTGGTCAGGCTGGGTCCCGCCGGTCTCGACGGGGAGATCACGCTGATCGACGAGAGCTTCAACGCCAACCCCGCCTCCATGCGGGCAGCCTTCGAAGTGCTCGCCGCGGCCGAGGTCGACGACGATGTCGGCCGGATCGCCCGAGGGCGGCGGATCGCGTTTCTCGGTGACATGCTGGAACTCGGCGGCGAAGAGCTGGCGCTCCATGCGGCGCTGGCCGAGATGCCAGAGATCGCCGGCATCGATCTCGTCCACTGTTGCGGGCCGCGGATGAAGGCGCTCCATGCGGCGTTGCCAAAGGCCCAGCGCGGCATCTGGGCTGCGGACAGCGTGGCGCTTGCCGAGCGTGCCCGGCGCCTGGTTGACGCAGGGGATGTGTGCATGGTCAAGGGCTCGAAGGGCGCAAGGATGGGGCCGGTGCTCGCCGCGATCCGGGGTCTCGGTGTGCCGGGGGCGGGCGAGAGCGGCGGCGGGGAGGGCTGAGATGCTCTATTATCTTTCGGAATTGTCGGATGGCGGGGATGTCTTCAACCTTTTCCGCTATATCACTTTTCGGGCGGGCGGTGCGTTGATGACCGCGCTGCTCTTCGGCTTTTTGTTCGGCCGTCCGATCATCGACTGGCTGCGCAAAACCCAGAAGAAGGGCCAGCCGATCTACGAGCACGGGCCGCAATCCCATATCGTGACCAAAGCCGGCACACCCACCATGGGGGGCGTGATGATCCTGGGCGCGCTCGTGGTCTCGACCCTGCTTTGGGCGCGGCCGGACAATGGGTTCGTCTGGATCGTGTTGTTGGTGACCCTCGGCTTCGGGCTGATCGGCTTCGCCGACGACTACGCGAAGGTCACGAAGTACTCAAACAAGGGTGTCTCCGGCCGGGTGCGCCTGGCTCTGGGGCTTCTCATCGGGCTTGGAGCGGCGCTCGGAGCGGCCGCCCTTCAGCCACCGACGCTCGCAACCGCGATCGCGTTGCCGTTTTACAAGGACACGGTGATTGAGGCGGGGTGGCTGTTCCTGCCCTTCGCCATGCTGGTGATCGCAGGCTCGGCCAATGCGGTGAACCTCACCGACGGGCTCGACGGGCTGGCGATCGTGCCGGTGATGATCGCGGCGGGTTCGCTCGGGGTCATCGCCTATGTGGTGGGGCGGACGGATTTCACCGAGTATCTCCAGCTGAACTACGTCCCCGGCACCGGCGAGCTGGTCATCGTCGCAGCCGGCATTATCGGCGCCGGTCTTGGCTTTCTTTGGTATAATGCGCCTCCGGCCGCGGTCTTCATGGGCGACACCGGCTCGCTCGCGCTCGGGGGCTGCCTGGGCGCGATGGCGGTGGCAGCGAAACACGAGATCGTGCTGGCGATTATCGGCGGGCTCTTCGTGCTCGAGGCGGTCTCGGTGATGATCCAGGTCGGCTACTTCAAGCTCACCGGCAAACGCGTGTTTCTCATGGCGCCGATCCATCACCATTTCGAGCAGAAGGGCTGGCAGGAGCCGACCATCGTGATCCGCTTCTGGATCATCGCGGTCATCCTGGCGCTCATCGGCCTTGCGACCCTGAAGGTGCGGTAATGCGCGCGGCCCCCGTCCCCGTCCCTGTCCTCAGCTTCGGCCGGGCGCTGCTGAGCCCCCGCCCCGCCAATACGTGCCTGCCGAAGATGGGTGTGGCCGCGTGCGTCTCGGCGGACGGCCGCTCCGGTCTCGCAGGTGAGGCTGTCGGGCTCACGCTCCAGACCCGTGGGATCGGGTATGGCGAGACCCGCAGCATCGGCCGGGCCGTCAGTTGTGGCGCGGCTAGGCCCAGCGACGTACCGCTCCTGGTCGAAGGCGGTGCCCATGATCTGGGAAGGCGCGCGCCCCGGACATGCGGCGAGACGGGGGTCTCCGGCTTCAGCCGGCGCCCGGACAGGGCCTTCCGCGGGGACAGGGCTCGCAGCCCGGACGCGTCCGGGCTCGTGGATCCGGCCGGCGAGATCGGCCCGCTGGAGGTGATCCACACCCAACCCGGCAGGCTGGGGGCTGCGATGCTGATTGCATCCGGCGATCGGGTGACCCGGGCCGAGCGGGAGAGGCGTCGGTGATCCCGGTCGCGGCCTATGCGGGCGCCCGGGTCGGGGTGCTTGGGCTCGGGCGGTCGGGCATGGCGACGGCGCAGGCCTTGGTCGCGGGCGGGGCGGTGCCCGTGCTTTGGGACGACGGCGCCACCGCGCGCGATCGGGCGGCGTCCGCTGGCTTCACGGTCGCCGATCCGGCCCGCATCGACGATCTGGTGGCGTTGATCGTCTCCCCAGGCATCCCCCATCTCTATCCCGCGCCGCACCCCGCTGTGGTCGCGGCCAGGGCGCGGGGCATGGTTGTCGACAACGAGATCGGCCTCTTTTTTGCGGCGCTCGAGGCGATCCGCGCCGAGCGCGATCCAGAGCCGAGGGTGGTGGCCGTCACCGGCTCGAACGGCAAGTCGACCACCACGGCGCTCATCCACCACATCCTGACGCACGCCGCGCGGCCGGCTCAGATGGGCGGCAATATCGGACGGGCGGCGCTCGATCTCGACCCGCCCGAAGACGGCGAAACCCTCGTCCTCGAGCTCTCATCCTATCAAATCGAACTTGCCAGAGCCCTCGCCCCGGACATCGCCGTCTTCCTCAATCTGAGCCCCGACCATCTCGATCGCCACGGCGGCATGGGCGGCTATTTTGCGGCCAAGCGCCGGCTCTTCGAGGCCGGGTTGCCAGAGCGGGCTGTCGTTGGCGTCGACGAGCCGGAGGGCCGGTTCCTCGCCTCCGTCACCGAGCCGGACCGGTTGATCCGAATCTCGGCGTCGGAGCGGCTCAAGGGCGCTGGCTGGGCGGTGTTCCGCAGCAAGGGCTTCCTTGCAGAGTGGCGGGGCGGGAAGCAGATTGCCGCGATCGACCTGCGCGATTGCCCCGGGCTCCCCGGCGTCCACAACGGGCAGAACGCGGCAGCGGCTTATGCGGCGGCCAGGGCCTTAGGCTTGGGCCCCAAGGCGATCGAGGCCGGCTTGCGCGCCTTCCCCGGTCTTGCGCACCGGATCGAGCGCCTGGGGGAGAGCGCCGAGGGGGTCCTCTGGGTCAACGACTCAAAGGCGACGAACGCCGCCGCGACGCTCCGCGCCCTCGCCTGCTTCGAGCGCGTACATCTGATCCTTGGCGGACGGGCGAAGGAGGACGGCGCCGCCCCGCTCGCCAGGGAAGCCGGGCGGATTGCCCATACCTATTTGATCGGCGAGGCGGCGGACCGGTTTGCCAGCGAGCTCGGCGCCGCCGGCATCCCGACGACCCGCGCGGGCACCCTGGCTGCGGCAGTTTCGGCCGCTGCAGCCGCCGCCGTGGCCGGGGAGGTGGTGCTGCTCTCCCCCGCCGCCGCGAGCTTCGATCAGTTTGCCGATTTCGAGGCTCGCGGCGACGCCTTCCGCGCCCTTGCCATGCCTTATCTCCCCGATCTCGCTGCGGCATCTCAGGAGGACAGCCGATGACCGAAATGGCCTTCCGAAACGGCAGCCTCAGGCGCCGCAACGCCGTCGGGCTCGAGGATTGGTGGCGCACGGTGGACCGCTGGTCCCTCGGGGCGCTCTTGGCGCTGACCGCGCTGGGCATGGTGCTCGCCTTTGCCGCCTCGCCGCCGCTCGCCGAAAAGAACGGGCTCTGGACCTTTCACTATGTCGTCCGGCATGCGGTCTTCGCCGCGCTTGCCTTCTCGGTGGCGCTCTTCGTTTCCACCCTCGACCTTGTTCGGCTGCGGCGCCTCGGTGTGTTGCTGTTCGTGGGCTCGGTGGGGGCAGTTGCGCTGCTGCCCTGGTTCGGGACTGACTTCGGCAAGGGAGCGGTGCGTTGGTTCTCCCTGGGGTTTGCCTCGGTGCAACCCTCCGAGTTCCTAAAACCAGCCTTCGTCATCGCGAGCGCCTGGGCAATGGCGGGCGCTCTGCATCCGAACGGGCCGCCGGGGCGGCTGCTCTCCGCGATGGTGGCGGCCGGGCTCGCGGTGATGCTCGCGCTCCAGCCTGATTTCGGCCAGGCGACGCTGCTGCTCGCGGTTTGGGCCGCGATGTTTTTCGTGTCTGGCGCGAATATCCTGTTGCTGATCGGCTTCTCGGCGCTGGTGCTTGCGGCGGGGGCCGTGGCTTTCATGCATTCGTCCCATTTCGCCGGCCGGCTCACGAGCTTCCTGTTCGGGGAGGTGGGCGAGGATACGCAGATCGGTTACGCGCTCGCGGCGATCCGGGAGGGCGGGCTCTTCGGCGTGGGCGCGGCCCAAGGCTCGGTTAAATGGACGCTGCCTGACGCCCATACCGATTTTATCGCGGCGGTGGCCGCCGAGGAGTTCGGGTTGCTCTTCGTGCTGGGGCTGATGGCCCTTTATCTCGTGATCACGTTGCGGGCGTTGACCCGCCTGATAGAAGTGCCCGATCCCTTCGTGCGTTTCGCCGGCACGGGGCTGGCTGTGCTCTTCGGCCTTCAGGCCTTCGTGAATTTCGGGGTGGCGATCCGACTTCTGCCGGCTAAGGGGATGACGCTGCCCTTCGTCTCCTATGGCGGCTCATCGATGGTGGCGGCGGCTTTCGGCATGGGGGCGCTGCTCGCGCTCACCCGGGAGCGTCCGCTCGACCCGGCCTCGGTGCTGAGGCAACGGTTGTGAGCTTGCGTCTTGCGATCGCTGCTGGGGGCACGGGGGGGCATCTCTTCCCGGCGCAGGCCTTGGCCGAGACGGCGCTGGCGCGCGGTTGGGACGTCCGACTGCTCTCCGACGCTCGGGGCTTGGGCTATGCCCAAGGATTTCCCGAGGCCGTCGCGCGCCATCAAATCGCTTCGGCAAGCCCGGCGCGTGGTGGGCTGACCGGCCTTATCGGGCTCCCGGTCACGATCGCCCGGGGCGTCGTCGCCGCCGCCAGGCTATTTCGCGCGCACCGCGTCGGCGTCTTGGCGGCTTTCGGCGGTTACCCAACCTTTCCGCCCCTGATTGCTGCCCGGCTGCTCGGCGTGCCGGCGATCCTCCACGAGCAGAACGCAGTCCTGGGCAGTGTCAACCGCCGCTTCGCGCGCTCGGTGCGGGCCGTTGCCTGCGGGATCTGGCCGGTGCTGAACGCGCCCGCCGGCGCCCGGCTGGAGCGCATCGGCAATCCTGTGCGCGCCGCTGTGCTCGCAGCGGCCGAGAGGCCTTATGTCCCGGCCGGCGCGGGTCAAATCCGGCTCCTCGTTTTCGGCGGCAGCCAGGGCGCGTCGGTCTTTGCCCGGCTTGCGCCGGCCGCCGTCGCCGCCTTGCCAGAGGGCCTGCGCAGACGCCTGGAGGTGACCCAACAGATCCGCCCCGGGGAGCAGGAGACGGTCGCCAGCGCTTATGCGGCGGTTGGGATCACGGCGGAACTCGCCCCCTTCTTCGCCGATCTTCCGGACCGTATTGCCGCGAGCCATCTCGTGCTGGCCCGCGCCGGGGCCTCGACCGTGGCAGAGATCGCTGCCATCGGGCGTCCGTCGATCCTGGTGCCCTTACCGAGCGCCGCGGCCGATCACCAGACCGCGAATGCCCGGAGCCTCGCCGACCCCCGCCCTGCCATCCTCGCGCCGGAGGCGCGGCTCGACGCCCCGACGCTTGCCGCCGATCTCGCCGCGATCCTCACCGATCCGGACCGCGCCGCGCGGATGGCCACGGCCGCCAGGGCTGCCGGCACCCCCGACGCCGCCGACCGCCTCGCCGACCTGGTCGCCGCGGCGGCCAGGTGACCCGGCGCTTGGCATCCGATCCAGCGCCTGCTAGCTGCGCCTCTCAATGTTTGACGGAGTAACCCGCGTGAACCCACCCACCGCTCTCCCGCTCGATATCGGCCCGATCCACTTCATCGGCATCGGTGGCATCGGCATGTCCGGCATCGCCGAGGTGCTGCTCAACATGGGCTATGCGGTCCAGGGCTCCGACATCAAGGAGAGCCCCATCGTCGAGCGTCTGCGCCGGCTGGGCGCGCGCATCGCCATCGGCCAGCGGGCGGAAAACCTCGAGGGCGCCGGCGTGTGTGTGATCTCCTCGGCGATCAAGCCCGGCAATGCGGAACTCGAGGCGGCGCGGGCGCGTGCGCTGCCGGTGGTGCGCCGCGCCGAGATGCTGGCGGAGCTGATGCGTCTGCGCTGGAACGTGGCCGTCGCGGGCACCCACGGCAAAACCACGACCACCTCGATGGTCGCGGCCCTGCTCGACGCGGGCGGCGAGGACCCGACCGTGATCAACGGCGGCATCATCCAGGCCTATGCCTCAAATGCCCGCCTGGGCGAGGGCCGCTGGATGGTCGTCGAGGCCGACGAGTCGGACGGCACTTTCGTCAAGCTCCCCGCCACGATCGCCATCGTCACCAACATCGACCCGGAGCATATGGACCATTACGGGACTGTGGAGGCGCTGCGCGACGGCTTCGAGGCCTTCGTCTCCAACATCCCGTTCTACGGAGCGCTCATCGCCTGCATCGACCATCCGGAGGTGCAGGGCCTGATCGGCCGCGTCACCGACCGCCGGGTGGTCACATACGGGCTCTCGCGCCAGGCTGATCTGCGCGCCGAGCATCTGCGCTATGAGGACGGGCGGATGCGCTTCGATCTCGTCATCCGGGGCAGCGGCGAGGACGATGACGCGCGCCACGCTGGGCTCTCGCTGCCGATGCCGGGCGACCACAACGTGTCCAACGCGCTCGCCGCCATCGCCGCCGCGCGCGAGCTGAAGATCGGGATGGACGAGATCCGCGCCGGCCTCGACGGCTTCAAGGGCGTCAAGCGGCGCTTCACCCGGGTGGGCGACTGGCAAGGTGCGGCGATCATCGACGATTACGGCCACCATCCGGTCGAGATCGCGGCGGTGCTCAAGGCCGCGCGCGCCACCCTGGCCGACACCGGCGGGCGGGTCATCGCGATCCACCAGCCGCACCGATACTCGCGGTTGCACGACCTCTTCGAAGAGTTCTGCGCCTGCTTCAACGATGCCGATGTGGTGGGGATCACAGATGTCTTCGCTGCCGGAGAGGCGCCCCTGGAGGGGGTCTCGCGGGATGCGCTTGTCGGCGGGCTTCGCGCCCACGGGCATCGCAAGGCCCATGCGGTGCGCGCGCCCGAGGGGCTGGCCGACTGGGTCGCCGGCCAGGCGCGCCCCGGCGACCTGGTGATCTGTCTCGGGGCGGGCTCCATCTCCGCCTGGGCCAATGCGTTGCCCGATCAGCTCGCCGCCCGCGAAACGCCCCATGCCGCGGCCAATGGCTGAGCTGGGAGCGGCGCGTCTCGACCGGCTGCCGGAGGTCCGGGGGCGGCTCACCCCCGCCCGCGCGCTTGCGGATCTGACGTGGTTCCGGGTTGGCGGACCGGCGGAAGTGCTGTTCCAGCCGGCCGATGCGGACGACCTCGCGGCCTTCCTGGTGGCCCTGGACCCGTCGGTGCCCGTCACCCCGATCGGGGTCGGCTCCAACCTTTTGGTGCGCGACGGCGGGGTCCCCGGGGTGGTGGTGCGTCTCGGCCGGGGCTTTGGGGAGATCGCCGTCGCGGGAACGCGGCTCCGTGCCGGTGCCGCCGCCCTGGATGCGCGGGTGGCCGAGGCTGCGGCGGAGGCGGGGCTCGCGGGGCTCGAGTTCCTGCGCACCATCCCCGGAACCATCGGGGGGGCGCTTGCGATGAATGCCGGCTGCTACGGCACGGAGGTCAAGGACCGGCTGGTGGCGGCGGAGGCGGTGACCCGCGACGGGCGGCGCCTCACGATCCCGGCCGCCGAGATGGGGTTTGCCTATCGCCGGGCAGGCGCCGCAGAGGGGGTGATCTTCACCGCTGCCGTCTTCGCGGGCGACCCCGCCGACCCCGCCGACCCCGCCGACATCCGCGCGCGGATGGCCGATTTCATGGCGCGCCGGGAAGCGTCCCAGCCGATTCGCGACCGGACCGGCGGCAGCACCTTTCGCAATCCTTCCGGGGTCTCTTCTGGCGGCGCGGCGCCCATGACCGGCCCCCGCGCCTGGGAAGTCATCGACCAAGCGGGGTGTCGTGGACTGCGCCTCGGCGGTGCCATGGTCTCAGAAAAACACTGCAACTTCTTGATCAATCGAGGCAACGCGACAGCAGCGGATCTGGAAGATTTGGGCGAGACCGTGCGGACACGGGTAAAATTCCACTCAGGACACGATTTACACTGGGAAATCAAACGCATCGGCGTTAGGCTGAAGCAATAAAACAACACAGAAGCAGTCCGGGCCATACAGGCAAACACATAGGCCCGGGATATAGAGGCGCGGATGTCGAGCAGGGCTTCCCGCGTGGCAGTGCTCAAAGGCGGTGTGTCCGCCGAGCGCGAGGTGTCGCTCGTCTCCGGGCGCGCCGCGGCCGAGGCGCTGCGGAACGTGGGCTATGAAGTGGAGGAAATCGACGCCGGGCGCGATGTCGCCCAGGCGCTGGAGGCCGCGCGTCCGGACGCCGTGTTCAACGCGCTGCACGGCCGTTGGGGAGAGGACGGCTGTGTGCAGGGCCTCCTTGAATGGTTGCGGCTGCCCTACACCCATTCCGGCGTCCTCGCGTCGGCGCTCGCCATGGACAAGGCGCGCGCCAAGGCGGTCTACGCCGCCGAGGGTTTGCCCACGGTCGATCATGTCATCAGCAGCCGCGAAGAGGTGGCCGCGGGCCACCCGATGGCGCCGCCCTATGTCGTCAAGCCTGTCAACGAGGGCTCATCGGTCGGCGTGCAGATCGTGCCGGAGGGGGCGAACGGCCCAGCCCGGATCTGCGCGGAGGCTCCGGCGCAGCTCATGGTCGAGGCCTATGTGCCCGGGCGCGAGCTCACGGTCGCTGTCCTCGGCGACGAGCCGCTGGCGGTCACGGATATCATCGCGGACGGGTGGTACGACTACCGCGCGAAGTACCAGGCGGGGGGCTCGCGTCATGTCGTGCCGGCCGAGATCCCGGAACCTGTCGCTCAAGCTTGCCTGGACTATGCCCTTTCGGCCCATCGAGCGCTCGGCTGCCGCGGTCTGAGCCGGACCGACTTCCGCTGGAACCCGGCGCGCGGGATCGAGGGCGTGGTGCTGCTCGAGACCAACACCCAGCCCGGGATGACCCCGACCTCGCTCGCCCCGGAGCAGGCCGAGCACCGGGGCATCTCCTTCGAAGCGCTGTGCCGGTGGCTGATGGAGGACGCCTCATGCGACCGCTGACGACACCGCCGGGTGCCCCAGGGCCCTCGCGCTTCGCTTACCGGCTTTCGCGGGCCTGGGCGCAGGCTTGGGTCCGCAGCCTCGTGACCGTTTACCTGCCGCTTTCGCTTGCAGCTCTCGGCGGTTGGGCCGTGGTGTCGACGGATCGGCTCAGGCTCGCGATCGAGGCGGAGGCCACGGCCTTCGTCGATCGGATCGCGGCGCGCCCGGAATTCCGGGTCCGTGGCGTCGCGGTCGATGGCGCTGGGCCGGATCTCGATGCGGTACTGCGGGCGCTCGTCGGGCCTGTTCGGGGGCAAAGCTCGTTGAGGCTGGACCTCGACGGGCTGCGTCAGGAGATCGAGAGCCTCGGCGAGGTGGCATCCGCTGGCGTGTTCTTCGATGCCGCCGGCACCTTGCGGATTGTCGTGGTCGAGCGGGTGCCCGTCGCTCTGTGGCGCGAGCCGACGGGCTCGCTTTGGGTGATCGACCAAGAGGGGGTGCTGATCGCCCGCGCCGGGCGGCGGTCTCGCCACCCCCAGCTCCCGCTTTTGGCCGGGCTTGGCGCTCCCCAACACATCGATGAGGTTTTCCGGCTGATCGCGACAGCGCCCGCATTGCGATCCCGGGTGCGCGCCTTCGCCCGGATCGGCGGACGGCGCTGGGACCTCGTTCTCGACCGCGGCTTGACGATCAAGCTGCCGGAGACGGCGCCGGAGAGAACGCTCGCCGGCACGATGGCGTTGCAGTTCGGCCAAGAGCTTCTCGAGCGGGACTTGGCGGTGATCGACCTGAGGGTGCCCCAGAGACCGACACTACGGCTCTCGCCGCGGGCGGCGGAACAGGGCGGGATCGATCCCGCAGTCGATTTGAGGATCGGAGAGGACACATGAATTTCGCAGCCTGCGACATCCATCGGGCCATGCGATCGCGACTTGCCCAGGGGATCCGCCGCGGCAAGCTCGCGGTGCTCGACATCGGCAGCTTCAACATCACCTGCCTGATCCTCAAGATCGACCCGGGCCGGCTCGGCGCGGCCGCCGCGAGCGATCCGCTTGCCACAACGCTGTTCTCGGCGGCCGAGGTCGTTGCCGAGGCCACGGTGCAATCGCGCGGCGTCAAGCGGGGTGAGATCATCGATATGGACGCCGCCGCCCGTGCCATTCGCCGGGCGGTTTTGCAGGCGGAGAAAGCCGCGCAGCCCAAGATCGATCGGGTGGATCACGTGCTCGTCTCCTTCTCGGGCGGCCGTCCTCAGAGCTTTCCCACCTTGGGCGAGGTCGAGACCGAGACCGGGCAGGTAACCGAACGGGACATCTCCAATGCGCTGGGGAACGCGCCCGAGCCCGAAATCGGGCCCGGCCGGCAAATTCTCCACGCCCAACCCGTCGAGATCAGCCTCGATTTCCATTCTGGCCTCACGGATCCGCGCGGCATGACGGGCAAATTCCTGTCGATCGCCCTGCATGTGGTGGCGGTCGATGCCCGGCCGCTCGCCAATCTGATGGAGTGCATCCGCCAATGCGATCTCGACCTCTGCGGGATCGTCAGCGCGCCCTATGCTGCCGGTCTTTCCGCGCTGGTGGAAGACGAGCAGCGCACGGGCGCGATATGCATCGAGATGGGGTCGAGCTCAACGGGCGTTTCCGTGTTTCTGCGGGACCATCTCGTCTGCGTCGAGCAGATCCGTTTCGGCGGGGAGCATGTGACCTCCGACATCGCCGGCGGGCTGATGATGCGCCACGCGCTCGCCGAGCGGATCAAGACGCTCCATGGCGGGGTGGTGCCGACCTCGGCAGATGACCGGCAGATGTTCGACGCGCCCCGCATCGGCGAGGAGGAGGCGCCGGAGCCGCGGCAGATCTCGCGAGGGATGTTGATCGGCGTGATCCGGCCCCGCATCGAGGAGACCTTCCGGATGGTCCAATCGCGGCTGATCGAGTTGGGCGTCTCTTCCATGCCCGGTGGTTCGGTGGTGCTGACGGGGGCGGCCTGCCAATTGCCCGGGCTCGACGAGGTGGTGACCAGGCTTCTCGGTCGCCGGCCCCGCATCGGCCGCCCGCTCCGGTTGGCCGGGCTCGGATCGGGGCTCTCCGGGCCGGATTATGCGACCGCCGTCGGCCTCGCGATCTACGCGCTCAAACCCCATGACGAGCTTTGGGATTTTGACGCCCCCCGTCCCGCAGGCACCCGCGGACGGGCCAACGAGATGCTGCGCTGGCTGAGAACGGCGTGGTGAGCGGCAGCGCCCGCACAGACGACAAGCAGATCCCAGAAGGCCCCAGGACAAAGGGGCTCAAACCCGGCCCGAAAGCGGCCAACAGGCAGAGAAGAGGCAAGAGCATGGCACTCAATCTCAAGGACCCGTCGGATTTCGGCATCGAGCCGGAGCTCACGGCGCGGATTTCGGTCTTCGGCGTGGGCGGCGCCGGGGGTAATGCGGTCAACAACATGATCGAGAAGCAGTTGCCAGGCGTCGAGTTTATCGCCGCCAACACCGACAGCCAGGCACTCGCGCACTCCAAGGCCGAGCACAAGATCCAGTTCGGCACCGGCGTGACCCGCGGCTTGGGCGCGGGCTCCAAGCCTGATGTCGGTTACCAGGCGGCCGAGGAGAGCATCGAGGACATCGCCGGCGCGCTCGAGGGCAGCCATATGTGCTTCATCACCGGCGGCATGGGCGGGGGCACCGGCACAGGCGCCGCCCCGGTGGTCGCGCGCGTCGCCCGTGAGATGGGCATCCTCACGGTCGGGGTGGTCACTAAGCCGTTCCATTTCGAGGGCGCGCGGCGGATGCAGATCGCCGAAGCCGGGGTCGCGCAGATGCAAAAGGTGGTCGACACCCTTATCGTCATCCCCAACCAGAACCTCTTCCAGGTGGCCTCCGAGCGCACCACCTTCGTCGAGGCCTTCGTGATGGCCGACGATGTGCTCTATCAGGGCGTGCAGGGCGTGACCGACCTCATGGTGCGCCCCGGCATGATCAATCTCGACTTCGCCGATGTGAAATCGGTGATGGAGCAGATGGGCAAGGCGATGATGGGCACCGGCGAGGCCGAGGGCGACACCCGCGCCATCGACGCTGCCGAGAAGGCGATCGCCAACCCGCTCCTGGATGAGGTGAGCCTCAAAGGCGCCAAGGGCGTGTTGATCAACATCACCGGCGGCTACGATCTGACGCTTTTCGAGATGGACGAAGCGGCCAACCGGATCAAGGAAGAAGTCGACCCGGACGCGATGATCAAATTCGGCTCTGCGCTCGATCCGGACATGGAGGGCAAGATGCGCGTCTCCGTTGTCGCAACGGGGATCGAAACCGAGGGGGCCGAAGAGTCGCGCCCGCAGTCCGACAACCAGCCGCCGCGGCGCCGACCGGTGGAAACCGACAACTCGATGATGGCCGCTTTGCGCGGCGCGGTGCGCCGTCCGGCGGCGGCCGCGAAGCCCGATGCCAAGCCGGTCCATGAGTCCGCGCCCACTTCCTCTGCGGAGCCAGAGCCCCAGACCACTGGCAACCGGGTCCCGCCGGCTGCGTCTGTCGCGGCAGAGCCCGAGCCGGTCGAAAGCCAGGCCGCGACGGCGCCTGCGCCCCACGATATGCGGGCGCGTGCCGAGATCGTGCGCCGTCGCGCCATGGATGCCCGCGCCCAAAAGGAGGCCGAGACGGACCCCGGTGCCGACTACATCGCTTTCGACGACGAGGCCGACATCATTGCCCCGCGCCGAGCGCCGGCCTTGGGGCAGGGCCTTCGGGAGCCGCAGGAACCCCTGGCGCCGCGCCGAATGGCGGAACCCGCGAGCGGTCGCCGCGAAACCGGCCGGGGGGATGCCGGAAGCCGGCAGGGGCTCTTTACGATCAACAAACTGATCCACAGGGTCGCCGGCGGCGGCCAGGATCGGCTCGATCCGTTGAGCCTGGCCGGTACGCCCAAATCTGACGAGGACGACGAGAGCGAGATCCCGGCCTTCCTGCGGCGCCAAGCCAACTGACGGTCTCGGAAACGCGCCGCGCCGCTGACACCGCCCCCTCGGGGGCGGTATTTTATTTAATCGCCAGCCAATTTTGCGGTAATGATTTTATGTCTCTTGGCTCCGACTTGGCACAATCTTGCCGGTGCTGGGTCTGCATCTGGCCATGTTGCAAAGCGTCACAAAGCGTGACTTGTGCAGCGCGAAGCGCGCCATTACCCAAAGTGAACATCGCCTTAACGGCCTCTAAGAGCCGGTGTGGCGCGAGCAGGGCAAGCGGGGTGATTTGGCATGCGGCGAACGGTGGCATCTTCGGTGCGTTTCGGCGGCATCGGATTGCACGGCGGCGTGGCGGCGACTGCCGCGGTACGTCCCTGCCGGCTGGGGCGGGGCATTCGCTTCCGGCGGGTGGATTTGCCGGTTGGCACGGGCGACATCGCGGCTCATCATAGCAACATTATCGATACGCAGCTCTGCACCCGTCTGGGCAACGCCCAAGGTGCCACCCTCGGCACCGTCGAGCATCTGATGGCGGCGCTGGCAGGGCTCGGGATCACTGACGCGCTGATCGAGGTCGATGGCCCCGAGATCCCGATCATGGACGGCAGCGCCCGCCCTTTCGTCGCGGGTCTTCTGGCCGCTGGCTTCGACGGTGCGGTGGGCGCCCCGCGGGCGCTGCGGATCCTCGAGACGGTCGAAGTGGTCGACGGCGACAGGCGTGCAGCACTGCGCCCGGCGCCTGCCTTCTCGGCAAGCTACGAAATCGAGTTCCCCGAGCCAGCCATCGGCCGGCAAACCCTCGCCCTGGAGCTGACCGGAGATGCGGTGATCACCGAACTCGCGGATTGCCGGACCTTCTGCCGCGCGGGCGAGGTCGTGCAGCTGCGCGCGATGGGGCTCGCCAAGGGCGGGAGCCTGGAGAATGCGATCGTGGTCGAGGGCGGGGCCGTGCTTAACGCTGGCGGCCTGCGCCGGGCCGATGAGTTCGTGCGCCACAAGATGCTGGATGCGGTTGGCGATCTGGCTCTGGCCGGCGCACCGGTGATCGGCCATTACGAGGGCGTTAAGGCTGGCCACGAAATGACGGCGCAGTTGCTTCGGGCGCTGTTCGACCGCCCCGAGACGTGGGAATGGGTGCGCCCTGCGATCGGCGAAGTTCCCCATGCGAGCGGTCGCGCCAGGCTGGAGGCGCCGCTTCGCGCCGCGGCCGGCTAAGGCCAGCCTAAGACGTCAAGGGGCGCAGCTCGACCTGCCAGACCGGGTCTTCCCCTCGCTCAGCGGCCCGGCTATCTTCATGACGAACGTCGCCGCAGGGAAGCGCCCGGCGGCTGGGGAGGACGAAAACCATGACCCTTGCCCGCAGCCTCAGACCCGCGATCGCTGCATTTTTCTGCGCTGCACTGGCAGCCTGTTCGACCATTGGCGGGCTATTCGAAGAACCGCGGCCCATTGAAGATTACTCCGCTGCCGAGATCTTTGGGCTGGCCATGGCCCAACTTGAAGCCGGCAACGAGGTTCAAGCGGCCGAGACGTTCAACGAGATCGAACGCCTCTATCCGTTCTCGGAATTCGCCAAGCGCGCGATCATCATGTCGGCTTTTGCGTCCTACGAGGGCGGAAACTTCGTGAACGCGCGGGCCTCGGCCCGACGCTATGTCGAACTCTACCCCTCCGACGAGGACGCGCCCTACGCCCAGTACATCGTCGCGCTCAGCTTCTACGACAACATCTCGGATGTCGGCCGGGATCAGAACACCACCCGCAGCGCGCTGCAGGAGTTGAACGAGTTGGTCCGCCGCTATCCGGACTCCGACTATGCGCGCGACGCGGAGCTCAAGGTCGATCTCACCCTCGATCACCTGGCCGGTAAGGAGATGGCAATCGGCCGCTACTACCTCAAGCGTGCGCACTACCCCGCGGCGATCAATCGGTTCCGCACCGTCGTCGAGGTCTATGAGACCACGAGCCAAACGCCGGAGGCGCTGCACCGGCTGGTCGAAGCCTATCTCGCGCTGGGACTAGAGCGGGAGGCGATCGCCGCAGCGGCCGTGCTCGGCTTCAACTATCCGGGGTCGGACTGGTATCTGGAAAGCTACGAGCTCCTCACGGGCCGCGACCTCGTTCCGGACGACGAGGACGAGGCGGGCGGGTTCTTCACCCAGGTCTATCGCCAGGTGATCCAGGGCAAATGGCTCTGAGCGGGCCCTCCGGCCATGCTCAGAAGCCTTGAGATCCGCAACATCGTCCTGATCGAGACGTTGGATCTGGCGTTCCAGCCGGGGCTCAACGTGCTGACCGGCGAGACCGGGGCGGGGAAGTCGATCCTGCTCGACGCCCTCGGCTTTGCGCTCGGCCGGAAGGGACGCCGCGAACTGGTCCGCGCGGGCGCCGACAAGGGAGCGGTCACCGCGGTTTTCGAGGTCGACGCGGCGCATGCGGTCCGCGGCATTCTCGACGAGTTGGAGCTCGAGGCGGGGGCGGGTGAGCTAATCC
>JBHJGY010000057.1:0-29527 GCA_050331335.1 Pikeienuella sp. | reverse complement strand
GTGAGGTCGACCTCGCGCAAATTGGCGCCGTCGAAGCGGGCGCCGCGCACATCGGCGCGGGGGGCGTGGAGGCGGAAGGCATCGGCCCGGCGCAGGTCCCGCCCGCGCAGATCCGGCCCCTGGAACCCCGCGATCTCCTCCCGCCAAGCCGCGCTCGCGTCCCGCCAAAACGCCAGGAGCCGATCCGTCGGGACCGCCTCCCAGTGGGGCAGGAGCCGCGCCGTCTTCCACCGCTCGGTGAAGCCCTCCAGCCAATCATCAAACTCCGGCAGTCCCTCGGGCCGCTCGGCGAGCCGCACCTCGCGCAAATCGGCCGGCACCCAGGCGTTCTCCACCGCCTCGACCGCCAGCACCACCGTCGCAGCCGCGGCAGGCCCCGCGGTCCATTGCAGCCAGACAGCGGTGCGCCCGCCGTTCTCGCCGCCACCGGGCCCCATCCGCGCCCAGAAGCCCGCGAAGGTCGCGAGCCCCACGAACCCCGCCGTGACGAGCGAGAGCGCGCCGATGAGCGCCAGTTGCATGTCGTGGACCGCGAGCGCGCGCAGCAAAAACACCGCCAGAAGCGCCGGCCCGGCGGCCCAGGAGAGCGCCAGGCTCAACGCCGCGGAGATCCCGCCGAGCGCCTGATCGGGCGCGCAGCGATCGCGGCGCCGCCGGGACCTGAGCCAGAAAGCCGCGCCGACGAGGAGCCAGGGAAAGACGCGCTCGGCCACCGGGCCGCCGGCGGAATGCCGCGCGCCGATTCGCCCGATCTCCGCCCAAAGCGGCAGCAGATAGAGGTGGAAATAGGCATAGACGACCGCCACCAAGGGCGGGCCAACGGCGAAGAATGCCCTGACCGGCACGTCGATGCCGATCAGCGGCAGAGTGGTCTGGCGGTCGGGGACGAAGAAATCCGCGTCCTGGTGGGCCAACAGCGCCACGCCGACGAAGGCCAGCAAGGCCAGGAGACCGAACCAGCTGGCCCGCGCGTTCTGGCCGATCTCCTCGATCCGCGCCTGTTGTTCCGCCGTCGCCAGGTCTTCTTCTTTCATGCCTGAAATCCCGCGAGACAATCTTTGCGCCGACGCTGCCTGCTATGACCGGCTGGGGTCAACCCGCCTTGGTCGGGATAGGCGCCATCGGCTCGCCCGGTGCCTGCCCGCGCCGCTAGGCCCGCGGCATGCTTAGGGTTCGGCGCACCGCCTCGCGCCATCCCTGATAGCGCGTCTCCCGTTCTTCGACGGGCATCCGGGGCTCGAAACGTTGGTCGAGCGCCCAGGTCTGCGCGAAGCCCGCCGCGTCGGGGTAGACGCCGACCGCCTGGCCCGCGAGCCAAGCAGCACCCAGCGCGGTGGTCTCCTGCACCGCCGGACGGTCGACAGGCGCCCCGAGAATGTCGGCGATGGACTGCATGGTCCAGTCGCTCGCGGTCATGCCGCCATCGACCCGCAGGATCGCATCAGCCTTCCCGGAGCAGTCGGCCTGCATTGCCTCGACGAGGTCGCGCGTCTGAAATCCCACCGACTCCAGAGCCGCCTTCGAGAGCTCCGCGGGCCCCGTCGCCCGGGTGATCCCGAAGATCGCTCCGCGGCACTCCGCATCCCAATAGGGGGCGCCCAGCCCGGTGAAGGCCGGCACGAGATAGACCGACTGACCGGGATCTGCCGCCTCGGCCAGCGCCTGGGTTTCGCCCGCCTCGCGGATTATCTTGAGCCCGTCGCGGAGCCATTGAACCACGGCGCCGGCGATGAAGATCGAGCCCTCCAGGGCATAGGTCGGCGTGCCGTCGAGCTGATAGGCGATGGTGGTAAGCAGCCGGTTGGTCGAGGTCACCGGCTCGGCGCCGGTGTTCAGCAGCGCGAAGCAGCCGGTGCCATAGGTCGATTTCATCATGCCGGGGCGAAAGCAGGCCTGGCCGATGGTGGCCGCCTGCTGGTCGCCCGCGACGCCCCGGATCGGGATCGGGCGGCCGAAGAGATCCGCCCGGCTCATCCCGTAATCCGCCGCACTGTCGCGCACCTCGGGGAGCATCGCCATGGGCACCCCGATCAACGCGCAGAGCTCTTCGTCCCAGCGCCCGTCGCGGATGTTGTAGAGCATGGTCCGCGAGGCATTGGTGGCATCGGTCGCGTGCACGGCGCCGTCGGTCAGCCGCCAGACGAGATAGCTGTCGACGGTGCCAAACAGCAGCTCGCCCCGTTCGGCGCGCGCCCGCGCGCCCGCCACTCGGTCGAGGATCCACGCCGCCTTCGTGCCCGAAAAATAAGGGTCGAGAAGCAGTCCCGTGCGCTCCGAGATCATCGGCTCATGGCCCGCGGCGCGCAGTTCGGCACAGCGCGGGGCGGTGCGGCGGTCCTGCCAGACGATCGCGCGGTGGATCGCCCGGCCCGTGTCGCGCTCCCAAATGACCGTGGTCTCACGCTGATTGGTGATGCCGATCGTCGCGATCTGCTCAGGCCGGGCGCGGGCCCGCTCCAGGGCGCTGCGGCAGGTCGCGGCGGTGGTGGTCCAGAGATCCTCTGCATCATGCTCGACCCAGCCGGAGGCGGGGAAATGCTGGGCGAATTCCTCCTGCGCAATGCTGGCCACGCGCATCGCTGCGTCAAAGAGGATCGCACGGGTCGATGTCGTGCCCTGATCGACGGCGAGCACATAAGTCTGCATGGCGTTCTCCCCTCGGCGCCGGTTTCGCTCCGGACGCGCCTTGCCTCTGGCCCCGCTTGGCCCCGCTCAGGCCCCCACGACCGACGCCCGCCGCGCCGCCATATGGGCGCTCAGCGCCCGGGTGTCCTCGGCCGAAACCCGCAGGCCAAGCTTGCTGCGCCGCCAGAGCACGTCCGCCGCGGTGCGCGCCCATTCACGGTCCATCAGCCAGTCGACCTCGCGCGCCGTGAGGGTGGCGCCGAGCGGCTGGCCGAGGTCTTCGGCGGAGGTCGCGCCCGCGAGCATCTCCCGGGCTTCGGTGCCATAGGCCCGCACCAGACGCAGTGCCCAAGCGTCGTCGAGAAACGGGTGGTCCTGGCGGAGGGCGGCGACCAGATCGGGCACGCCGTCGACCGGGAAGGCCCCGCCGGGCAGCGCGACACCGCCGGTCCAGCCTGCACCCAGGTCCGGGAAGAACGGGGCGAGCCGGTCCACCGCGCTCTCCGCGAGCTTGCGGTAGGTGGTGATCTTGCCGCCGAAGATGTTGAGCACCGGCGGCACGCCCGTGCCCCCGTCTATCTTGAGGACATAGTCCCGCGTTGCTTTCGTTGCAGACGAGGCCCCGTCGTCATAGAGCGGGCGCACCCCGGCATAGCTCCAGACGATATCCTCGGGCGTCACGGGCGTTGCGAAATACTCCGAGACGGCGGCGCACATATAGGCAGCTTCAGCGTCGGTGCAGGTCGCGGTGCCCGGGTCCCCGGTATGGTCGGCATCGGTCGTACCGATCAGGGTGAAGTCGGTCTCGTAGGGGATCGCGAACAGGATCCGCCCGTCGGTGTTTTGGAAGATATAGGTCCGGTCGTGGTCGAAGAGCTTGCGGGTCACGATGTGGCTGCCGCGCACCAGGCGGATCTTGTCGGCCGTGTTGAGCCGGAGCCGCCCGGTGATCACCTGATCGACCCAAGGGCCGCCGGCATTGACCAACACCTTAGCCCGGCGCTCGAAGGTGTCGCCCGTCTCGAGATCGCTCAGGGTGAGGCGCCAGTGCTCCCCGTCGCGCTCGGCGGCTTCGCAGCGGGTTCGCGGCAAGATCTCGGCGCCCCGATCGGCAGCATCGCGCGCATTGAGCACCACCAGGCGCGCATCCTCGATCCAGCAGTCGGAATACTCGAAGCCCTTGGTGAACATCGGCTTCAGCGGCTTGCCCGCGGGGTCTTTGGTAAGGTCCAGCGTCTTCGTGCCCGGAAGGAGCTTCCGCCCGCCGAGATTGTCGTAGATGAACAGCCCGAGACGCAGCAGCCAGGCCGGACGCAGTCCGCTATGGTGTGGCAGCACGAAGCGCAGCGGCCAAGCGATATGGGGCATCGCCTGCCAAAGCCGCTCCCGCTCGATCAACGACTCGCGCACCAAGCGGAAGGCGTAGTGTTCGAGATAGCGCAGCCCGCCGTGGAAAAGCTTGGTCGAGGCGGAGGAGGTCGCTTGCCCGAGATCGCCCATCTCGCAGAGCGTCACCGTCAGCCCGCGCCCCGCCGCGTCTCGCGCGATCCCGCAGCCATTCACCCCGCCGCCGATCACCGCGATGTCGAAGAGGTCGGCTCGCCCGCGCTCTCGGCCATGCGCCGCGTCGTCGTCTCTCGCCATAGCCCCATGCCCCCTCGCTTGCGCGCCCCCGGGCTGGGGCAACGTCAACCGCATCCCCCGGCCGAAAGGCGATCCGTGTCCCGCACGTGGTTTGGATGTGCCGGCGGCTGTTCTCCGCTGCGGCCGCGAACGTTCCGATCTCAAGCGGCAGGGTCATCCCTTTTTGGTTGACAGTCAAACCTTTATCAAACGAGCATCCGAACACCTTGAATACAAGGATCTGATAAAAAGGGAGGAGCGAATGCGACCACAGGTCGTGTGTGCCGCGGCGATCGCGGCGCTGGTGATTGCCGTGGCGCCGGCAAAGGCCGACGAGGCCGCCGCCGAGCGATGGATCGACAGCGAGTTCCAGCCATCGGTGCTGAGCCGCGACGAGCAGCTGGCCGAGATGAAATGGTTCATCGAGGCCGCCGAGCCCTTCGCCGGCATGGAGATCAACGTGCTGTCGGAGACGATCCCGACGCACACCTATGAAAGTCAGACGCTCGCCAAGGCGTTCGAAGAGATCACCGGCATCAAGGTCAACCATCAGCTCCTCGGCGAAGGCCAGGTGGTGCAGGCCGTCCAGACCCAGATGCAGACCGGGCGCAATCTCTACGACGCCTATATCAACGACAGCGACCTGATCGGCACCCATGCGCGGCTCCAACTCGCCGTCAACCTCACCGACTGGATGGCCGGCGAGGGCGCGGATGTCACCAATCCGGGCCTCGATCTCGACGACTTCATGGGCAAGTCGTTCACCACCGGCCCCGACGGCAAGCTCTATCAGCTGCCCGACCAGCAATTCGCCAACCTCTACTGGTTCCGCAAGGACTGGTTCGACCGGGAGGACCTGCAGGCAAAGTTCCGCGAGATCTACGGCTACGACCTCGGCGTCCCGGTCAACTGGTCGGCCTATGAGGACATCGCCGAATTCTTCTCGGTGCATGTGCAGGAGATCGACGGGGTCCGGATCTACGGCCATATGGACTATGGCAAGCGCGCGCCGGATCTCGGCTGGCGGATGACCGATGCCTGGCTGTCGATGGCCGGCGCCGGCTCGACCGGCAAGCCCAACGGCGTGCCCGTCGACGAATGGGGCATCCGGATGGAGCCCGGAACCTGCAACCCGGTCGGTGCCAGCGTCAGCCGCGGCGGGGCGGCCAACGGGCCGGCGGCGGTCTATGCGATCCGCAAATGGGACGAGTGGCTGCGCAAATACGCGCCTCCCGGGGCTGCGAGCTACGACTTCTACCAGTCGCTGCCGGCGCTCAGCCAGGGCAACGTCGCCCAGCAGATCTTCTGGTACACCGCCTTCACCGCCTCCATGGTGGCGCCCAAGGCCGAGGGCAACAACACCGTCGATGAGCAGGGCAAGCCGCTCTGGCGGATGGCACCCTCGCCGCACGGCCCCTATTGGGAGGAAGGCCAAAAGCTCGGCTATCAGGATGCGGGCTCCTGGACGCTCTTCAAATCGACCCCGGTCGAGCGGCGCAAGGCGGCCTGGCTCTATGCTCAGTTCGTTACCTCTAAGACCGTCGATGTGAAGAAGAGCCATGTCGGTCTCACCTTCATCCGCGACAGCTCGGTGCGCCACGAGAGCTTCACCGAGCGCGCCCCGAACCTCGGCGGCCTGATCGAGTTCTACCGCTCGCCGCACCGGGTGCTCTGGACGCCGACGGGCATCAACGTGCCCGACTATCCCAAGCTCGCGCAGATCTGGTGGCAGCAGATCGGCGATGTGAACTCGGGCGCCTTTACCCCGCAGGAGGCGATGGACCGTCTCGCCGCGGAGATGGACGTCACCATGGCCCGCATGCAGGCGGCCGACGAGGGCGCGAATGTCTATGGCGGTTGCGGCCCGCGCCTCAACGAAGAGCGCGATCCTGAATACTGGCTCAGCCAGCCGGGCTCGCCCAAGGCCAAGCTCGCCAACGAGAAGCCCCAAGGCGAGACGATCGCCTATGAGGAGCTGATCCAACGCTGGCAGCAGTGAGCCATCCGATCCCGGCAGATGCGGCTTCGGTCGCGCCTGCCGCTTCGCCCTCCCGACCCTTCCGACCCCCCGGCCCATCCCAGCGACTGCGAGAGCATCCGAGCCCATGACGATCGAGCTGAGAGGCGTCACGAAGCGCGTGGGCGCCGAGATGCATCTCTACGAAACCGACCTGACGCTCGCCGAGCGCGGCTTTAACGTGCTGCTCGGTGCGACGGGGGCAGGGAAAACCACGCTCATCAAGGTCATGGCCGGGCTCGAGAAGATCACCACGGGCCGGATTTTCCTGCACGGCAAGGACATCACCCGCGTCTCGCCGCAGAAGCGCAATGTGAGCCTCGTGCACCAGTTCTTCGTGAACTACCCGCAGATTACCGTCTTCGAGAACATCGCCTCGCCGCTCCGGGTGGCGCGCCTGGCGGAAGGGGAGATCCGCCGCCGGGTCGGCGAGGCGGCCGAGCTGATGCGCCTCACCCCGTATCTCGACCGCCGCCCGTCGGAGCTCTCCGGCGGCCAGCAACAACGCACGGCGCTCGCGCGCGCGGTGGTCAAGGACAGCGCGATCGTTCTGCTCGACGAGCCGCTCGCCAATCTCGACTACAAGCTGCGCGAAGAGTTGCGCGACGAACTCCCCCGGCTTTTTGCCGACCGCGGCGCCATCGTCGTCTACGCGACCTCAGAGCCCTCGGAAGCGCTCCTGCTCGGCGGGCACACGGCGACGCTCTCGGCGGGGCGCGTGACGCAATTCGGACCGACCTCGCAAATCTATCGCCAGCCCGCCGATCTCATAACCGCCCAGGTCTTCTCCGATCCGCCGATGAACACCGCCCGAGTGACGAAACTGGGGCGTGAGATCCTTCTCGAGAGCGGCGCCAGCTGGCCCGCGCAGGGCGCCATCGCGGCGGCGGCGGATGGGTCCTACACCATGGGCGTGCGCCCCAATTTCGTGACACCGACCGAGGACCGCCCCGATCTGGTGCGCATCGACGGCCGCGTGCTGGTCACCGAGCTCTCCGGCTCAGAGAGCGTCGCGCATTTTGCGCTGCCCGGCGCTGTCTGGGTGAGCCAGAGCCACGGCGTGCATCCCTTTGAAGTCGGGGCGCCGCATGCCTTCTTCCTCGATGCGGCTCGGTGTCTTTATTTCGGCGCCGACGGCGCGCGTGTGACCGGCTGAAAGGGCGTCTTATGGCTCGCATCGACCTCAAAGACCTGCGCCACAGCTATCTCGCGTCGCCGAGCCGGCCGGAGGACTTCGCGCTCAAGCGCCTCGATCTCTCCTGGCGCGATGGCGGGGCCTACGCGCTCCTCGGCCCTTCTGGATGCGGTAAGACCACGCTTCTCAACATCATCTCCGGCCTCGTCCGCCCGAGCGAGGGACGGGTGCTATTCAACGATGCGGACGTCACCGATCTCGAGCCGAATGACCGCCACATCGCCCAGGTTTTCCAGTTTCCGGTGATCTACGACACGATGACTGTGTACAACAATCTGGCGTTCCCGCTCCGTAACCGCGGTGTCGACCGTGCCCGGATCGATGCGCGGGTGCGCGAGATCGCCGAGATGCTGGAGATGACCGACCGGCTTCAGGCCCGCGCCGCCGGTCTCGGCCCCGACGACAAGCAGAAGATCTCGATGGGCCGCGGGCTCGTGCGCGACGACGTCAACGCCATCATGTTCGACGAGCCGCTGACCGTGATCGACCCCCATCTCAAGTGGAAGCTGCGCTCCAAGCTCAAAGAGCTGCATCAGCGGGTGAAGGTCACGATGATCTACGTCACCCACGACCAGACCGAGGCGCTGACCTTCGCCGACGAGGTGATCGTCATGCGGGCCGGGGAAGTGGTGCAGATCGGCACCCCGGTGGAGTTGTTCGAGCGGCCAACCCACACCTTCGTCGGCCATTTCATCGGATCGCCTGGGATGAACGTCTTGCCGGCCAGCTTGGCGGATGGGGCGGCGCGCTATCGCGGCACGCCGGTTATGTTGGCCGAGACCCCGCCCCGGGGCGTCGAGGCGGCACGACTGGAGATCGGCGTGCGGCCCGAGTTTGTTCGATTTGCCCAGGCCGGGGACGCGGGCGCCATTTCCGTCGAGGTGGTGCGTGTCGCCGATGCGGGGCGCTATCGGGTCGTCGAGGCCCGTGCCGGCGACGATCCGATCTTCCTGCTGTGCCAGGAGGGGGCGGAGATCCCCCAGGGCGCGGCGCATGTAACCTTCCAACGCGAGCGAACCCGGCTTTATGCCGATGGTTGGCTCGCCGCCAAGGCGTGAGGGATTGTGATGTCGCCGCGATCTGAGAACCAAGGTGCCTGGTGGTTTGTCGTCCCGGTATTGCTGCTTGTCGCTTTCAACGCAATTTTACCGCTTATGACTGTGGTGAATTACTCTGTTCAGGAGACTTTTGGCAACAACCAATTTTTCTGGCATGGGGTCGGCTGGTTTCAAGATGTGTTGAATTCAGAGCGGTTTCATGCGGCATTGGGTCGGCAACTTCTGTTTACAGCGATTATTCTGGCCATCGAGATCCCGCTCGGGATTGTAATTGCCTTGACGATGCCGCGCAAAGGGCCCTGGGTGCCCGTCTGCCTCGTGCTGATGGCGTTGCCGCTGCTCATTCCTTGGAACGTTGTCGGCGCGATGTGGAACATCTTTGCGCTGCCGGATATTGGACTTCTCGGCTATACACTCAACTCACTCGGCCTGAACTACAACTATACCCAGCAACCAGTCTCCGCCTGGTTCACCGTCATATTGATGGATGTTTGGCATTGGACGTCACTTGTTGTGCTTTTAGTCTATGCCGGTCTGATCGCGATTCCCGACGCCTATTATCAAGCCGCTAAAATCGACGGGGCGGGTCCGTGGGCAGTCTTTCGTCACATCCAACTCCCCAAACTACAACGGGTCCTGACCATTGCGATTTTGCTTCGATTTATGGATAGCTTTATGATCTACACCGAGCCATTTGTGTTGACGGGCGGTGGACCGGGCAACTCAACCACCTTCTTGTCGATCGACCTTGTAAAGGTGGCGCTGGGCCAATTCGACCTCGGTCCCGCCGCGGCGATGTCGCTGATCTATTTCTTAATCACGCTCGCCGTCAGCTGGATTTTTTACACGCTGATGACCCGCAGCGATAAGAATTAAGGGGGGTATGTCATGAGTCGAACAGCGGCCACATTTCCGACGAACCCTTCGTTACTCAGGCGCATGTCGTTACAGCGCCTTACCTTTCTCGTGCCACTGATTTATATCGTTTTTCTGATGCTGCCGATATATTGGCTGCTCAACATGTCCTTCAAAACAACAAACGAGATACTTGGCGGATTTAGCTTGTATCCGCAAGAATTCACGCTGGAAAATTATCGAAAGATATTTACCGACCCAACTTGGTACTGGGGGTATATCAATTCAATAATTTATGTGTCGATCAACACGGTATTGTCAGTCGCAGTAGCTCTGCCGGCAGCCTATGCGTTCTCGCGTTATCGCTTCTTAGGAGACAAGCATCTATTTTTTTGGTTGCTGACCAATCGAATGGCGCCGCCGGCGATCTTTGCACTGCCGTTTTTCCAACTCTACTCCGCCATCGGCTTGTTCGACACCCATCTCGCGGTTGCGCTTGCGCATTGTCTGTTCAATATTCCTCTGGCGGTATGGATCTTAGAAGGCTTCATGCGGGGTGTGCCCAAGGAACTCGATGAGACCGCTTACATTGATGGCTATTCGTTTCCACATTTCTTCATCAAAATCTTTCTTCCGAATATTGGCTCAGGGGTTGGGGTCGCGGCATTTTTTTGCTTCATGTTTTCTTGGGTAGAATTATTGTTGGCGACCACGCTCACCGCAGTTGAAGCCAAGCCAATCGCCGCGACGATGACGCGGACAGCGTCGACATCGGGCTATGAATTGGGCCTGCTGGCCGCGGCGGGGTGTTTGACGATTATTCCTGGTGCCATCGTGATTTACTTCGTTCGAAACTATATTGCCCGGGGATTCGCCTTGGGGCGGGTGTAATCAGGGGGACGCTGATGAGACGCACGCTGATTCTCTCGGTCTTTGGGCTGCCCGCGACCGCCGCTGCGCAGTCAGCTGGCTGGGGTCAGGTTGCGCAGCAGCCGGTCGAGAAGCCGTGGTTTTCCTGGACGGATCCGCTTTTTCCCGGCTCATGGATGGCCTGGACCAACGCGACGGCTTTGTTTTTCCTCGTCATTTTCGGCTCGATCGCCCTGATGGCGTTCCGTGAGTGGCGAAATCCCGGCGGCCATCCTCGGCGCGGGGTGCTCGGACTTGAGACGACCCGGGGCGACCGGTTGTTCCTTAGCTATTTGGGCTCGGGCTTCATCTTCCTGGGGTGGCTCGGCGTGGTCGGCCCACCGCTATGGGGCGCGCTCGCGCTGGGTGCGGCGTGGTGGGCCTTCGTGTTTTGGCGCGTCTAGCGCTGCGCGCTGGTCCGGCTGCGGAGCCGCAGCACGCGGCGTCGGGCGAGGGGCTCAGCGTTGCCGCTCTAAGGCGGCCGCGGTCTCTGCGAGGCGCACGAGCTGGACGAACTCGGCGCGGTACCCAAAAGGGTCCTGACCTCGCGCACCATTGGCGAGGTCGCTCGCATCGGAGTAATCCCAATCGCCCGTATGCCTGGCGCCGCGCAGAAGCTGGCCGAAACCGGCAACCGCCGCCGCAAACCGAGCATCCACATCCGGTGCCCCTTCGTCAGCGGCGGTGATCGGCCGCTCGATCAGCCGGCTCTCACCCTCGCCGGGACGCTTGTAGCGCAGTCGCAAAAAGGCGAACTCCGCGGCCTGGGCCGTTGAAATCGCAGCCTCCGTGGCCTCCGGTGCCGGCTGCGGCGCGCCGTAGCGCAAGCCGTCGACCAAGCGTGCGGGCGACCCCACAGGCGTGATCTCGTAGAGCGCCGTCACCCGGTGGCCGGACCCGATCTCCCCCGCATCCACTCGGTCGTTGTTGAAGTCCTCCCGCGCGAGCGCTCGGGTTTCGTAGCCGATCAGGCGATATTCAGAGATCTGGGCGGGGTTGAACTCCATCTGGATCTTCACATCCTGGGCGATGGGGAAGAGCGTGCCCGACGCCTCCTCGCCGAGGACCTTCCGCGCCTCCGAGAGCGTGTCGATGAAAGCCGCCTGCCCGTTGCCGTTCTGGGCCAGCGCCTGCATCAGCGCGTCGTTGTAATTGCCCCGCCCGAAACCCAGCACCGAGAGCAGGACCCCGGTCGCGCGCTTGCGCTCGACAAAGCCCTGAAGCTCCTCGGTCGACCGAATGCCGACATTGAAATCCCCGTCGGTGGCCAGGATCACCCGGTTGACGCCTTCGGGGTCGAGATTGGCTTCGGCGAGCGCATAGGCTTGGCGGATCCCCTCGCCACCCGCAGTCGAGCCGCCGGCCGAGAGCCGGTCGAGAGCCGCCAGGATCTTGCCCTTCTCCGACGCGGGGGTCGGCTCCAGCACGGTTCCGGCGCTGCCGGCATAGGTCACGATCGAGACCCGGTCGTCCTCGTCGAGCCGGTCGAGCAATAAGCGGAAAGCGTTGAGCAGGAGTGGCAGTTTGTCCGGCGCGTTCATGCTTCCAGAGGTGTCGATGAGAAAGACGAGATTGGCCCGCGGGCGCTCCTCGGGTGTGAGTTCATATCCCTTGAGCCCGATCCGGATGAGTTTTGTGTCAGCGTTCCAGGGGGTGTCGAAAATCGCGACATGGGTGGCAAACGGCGTATCGAGGCTGTCGGGGCCGTCATAGGCATAGTCGAAATAGTTGATCAGCTCCTCGACGCGAATTGCGTCTTTTTGGGGCAAGACACCTTGGTTGAGCGATGTGCGCATCACCGAATAGGAGGCCGTGTCCACATCGATCGAGAAAGTGGAGACGGGCGCCTCTGCCGTGACCTTCACCGGGTTGTCCGCGATCGGCTCGAAGCGGTCTCGCCCTTGTTCTTGGAAGCCGGGGGCTGGAGCATCGCCCGACGGCGCCAGACGGAGGCGGTCGGCGGACAGCGCACGCTCGCTGGCCGGCGCGATCGTGGCTGTGGGGGCGCTCGCGCCCAAGCTGTCGGCGAGCGAGGTCGACGGGGCGCCCAAGGCTAACGCGGACGGGTCTCCGCTCGTCGCCACGCCGCCATAGCCATCCGCACCCCCCCCGACTGGCGCCGACAAGGCCGAAGCGGCCGGTGCTGGCGCCGAGGCGGCCTCGCGCCGCAGGGCCTCCACGGGCCTTGAAGGGATGGCCTCGGGCACGGGCTGCGGGGGCGGTGCCGTCAGGACCTCATCTGCCTCGGCGATCACGAAGGGCGCCTCCGCCTCATCGGCCGGGGATCCTGTCGTAACGGGCGGCTTCGGGGCTGCAGCCGGACGCGCGGCAGCCGTTGGAGGCGTTTCGGGCGATGAGATCGGCTGGTCGCCAGTGCCGAGCGCCGCGTGGTGCGCCTCACCGCCGTTGAGCCCGACCAGTCCGGGATGGAGATTGGCCACCATCGCGAAGGCGATGCCGGCGAGTGCGGTGCCGCCGATAAGGGCGCCCCGGTATGAAAGAGCGGCGGGGTTCGTCATAACGTTTCTCCTCGAGAAAGCCCCGGGCCTCGGCGCCCGGTCCCTCCTGTGACGCCGCCCGCGGCCTCGCTCTTGGCGCGCTTCGAGATTTTCCGCGCCCGCTGCATCGAAAGCCGCGACCGCCGCCGCCAGGGCTGCCCGCTGTGCGGCGTCTTCGGGCTGTGGCCCCGGCTCCGCCCGCAGCGCCCGTGCCAGTCGCCCCAGATCGTCCATCATGCGCCCATATCCTCTGCCCCCGCGGCCAGCTTCGCGAGCTGCTTGCGGATCTCCGACATGCGCCAGGACACCGTGCCGCCGCTGACCCCGAGAGCCGCCCCGGCCTGCGCATGGGTCATCCCTGCGTCGAGCACCAAGATCGCCGTCTCGCGCAGCTCTGGCCCCAGCGCCGCCAGCGCTGCGCGCAGCCACGCATGTTCCGCCTCCCGCGCCGCCGATCCCGCCCGCTCGAGCGCCGCCGTCTCGACATAGCGCTCCGCAAGCCGACCCGACCGCGCCCGTCTGCGCTGTGCATCGCGCGCGGCGTTGACGACGATCCGGTGCAACCAGGTGGTGAACGCGGCGTCGCCCCGAAACTGCCGGATCTTGCCGCCGAGCGCGATGCAGACGTCCTGAGCCAGGTCTTGCGCTTCCGCCTCAGAGCCGAGGAGCCGCCAAGACAGCCGCAGCACCCGCCCATAATGGCGTTCGACAAGCGCAGCGAAAGCCGCCCGGGCGCCCGCCGCCGCCGCTCGCGCGAGCACCTCGTCCCCCGCCGCCCCGTCTCCAGACCACCGTTCCATCGTCCCTCCGACGACCGGAATGGCCTGGATCTTGGACCGCAGCGTGAAAAAAGTCGACCCGCTTGGCCAACCCGTGCGGCTCAGGGGGCGATCTCGGCCCCGGACCAGTCGAACAACCCGCCGCTTTGTTCCGGTGTCAATCCATCCAGCACCGCGAGCAGATTGGCTGCCGCATCTTCCGGCGTGAACAGCGCCTCTTCCGAAATCTGGCTGCGAAACGGTGCCGAGAGCCCGGTCCGCACCGTTCCCGGTTGCAACCCGGCTACCACCAGAGCGCGCCGCGTTCGGTGGCCCTCGATCGCGAGACATTTGATGATCTGATTGAGCGCCGCTTTCGACGCCCGGTAGCCATACCAGCCGCCGGAGCGGTTGTCCGAGATCGAGCCGACCCTGGCCGAGAGCGCGGCGAAGATCGCCCGCTGCTTTCTGGGCAGCAGGTCGAGGAAGTGCCGAGCGACGAGCGCGGGCCCCGTCGCGTTGATGGCGAAGGCATGGGCCATCGGCTCCGGCGCGATCTGCCGCCATGACTTCTCGGGCCCGCCGGCCGCCCCGTGTAGATAGCCGCTGGCCACGATGACGAGCTGGGGCGCAGGCTCGCCGGCTGCGGCGACGCGATCGGCCGCTGCGCGGATACTGGCCGTGTCGAGCAGGTCGATGGCGCCTGGCAGGGTTCCGTCTGGGGCATTGCCGGAGCGGGAAAAGGCATGGACGCGGATACCGGGATCGGCGGCGAGCGCTGCGGCCAAAGCCGCCCCCAAGCCGCCTGAGCTGCCGATGACGACCGCTCTCAGCGGGCGCGGGAGACTGTGCATCATAACGGATGACATGCCGCGCGGTTGGCGGCTTTCAAGTCGGTGCTGGTTCTGGGCAGGAGAGCCCGCCGGGCGCGGTCTTGACACCCGGGGCGACCAGCCGATATCGCAGCCCAGGCTGCTGGGGAATAGTTTAACGGTAGAACAGCGGACTCTGACTCCGTCGGTCCTGGTTCGAATCCAGGTTCCCCAGCCAACAGGGTTAAAGCGTTGCCGGGTTCCCGAATTCGTGCGTTCTGCATAGAGTGTAGCGCTTGAGAATCCGTAGTTCGGCTGTGGCGCTCGTATTTCCTGACCGCGAAGCTGAAAGTCGAATACAAATGGATTGAAAAGCTGGTGTTTCCAGCGCGCTTGGGATCCGCCGAAAGAGCCACTCTACTCGGCAAAATCCGCCCTAGTTAAGATTAGCTCAACACAAACTGCGTTCGCATGAATTCGCATCCTGACGCGCGCCCCCATTCGCAATTGCTTCGGGTGTCCGTCAAAGGAGACGTGATGCAACCTCAACCGCTTGCCAAGAAGCCGACCAAGCTCTCGCTAGACCACGCGCTCCTGTAGGAAGCTCGGGCACGCGGCGTGAAAGGCTGTGATCGCCTCTGCCAAGGGGGAGCTGGTGCCGGTGAAGGGACTCGAACCCCCGACCCCATCATTACGAATGACGTGCTCTACCAACTGAGCTACACCGGCCGCATCAGGGTGTCAGCGTCCCGCCACCCCAGCATGGGTGCGGTGATAGGGCCTCGGTTTACCGATGGCAAGGCCACAGGCTCCGGCGCAAACGCGCCGCGTGGTGGGTGTGGCGCGGGCTCGGCGCGCCTTGGGCCGGTCTAACTCTCCGACGTCCGACCAGGGCCCGCTGCGGCACGGGGATCGCGGCCTTTCTGATCCCGTTGCGCGTGGTCCGCTTGAGCGGGCGGGGCGTCGCCCGTTCGGCCCCCGGCCTCCGCGTCTGAGGCGGAGGCATCCTCGCCATCCACGGCTGCAACCTCAGGTGCGGCGCGCCGCCCGCCCGTCTTGTCGCTCGGCGCATCCTCGTCGGCGTCGTCGATCAGCAGGGGGAGCATCGCGGTCTGAGCGATCTCGGTGGCCCCGCCATCGCGCGGCGCGCCGAGCGCCTTTGCCAGCCAGCCACGGATCACCGCCTCAGGTTCCCCTTCGCCGCGCGCGATCGCCGCCATCAGCGCACAGCTGCGCGCGGACGGGACGTCCTCGCCGAGCGCATCGAGCGCGGCCCGGGCGCCGGCCCAGTCGCGCGCGAGCAGGGCGAGCTCGGCGCTGACGAAGCGGGCCTCCGGGTGGTCGGAATTGGCGGCGAAGAGCTTTTCGAACCGCTTCCGGCGTTGCAGGGGGCTCTCGGTCGGCTCCAGCGCGGCATAAGCGCGGGCAATCTCAGGCGAGGGGGCCCGCCGCCAGGCCTCCATGAGATGGCGGGCGGCGGATTTGGTGTGGCCCTGCAGCGCGAGCTCCCGGGCGGCGGCGGTTGCAGCCTCCGCGTTGGCAGGGTCGAGCTTGACCGCCTCGAGGGCAAAGGCCCGGGACTGTTGGCGATCGCGGGCGGCAGCGGCCTCCTCGGCTTGGGCAAGCGCCAGTGTCGCCTCGCGCCGGTCGGCCTCGGGGCGGGGCAGGGCGCCGAGCCGCCGCTGGGTTGCCAAGGTCCGCCGTGCTCCGGCCCAGTCATAGGCTTCGCTTTGGAGCCGGTAGAGATCGGCCCAAATGCTGGGGTCCTGCGGGGCGATTTCTGCGGCTTGCTCGGCGAGCGCCCGAGCGCGCTCTGTGTCGCCCGCAGAGAGCGCCTGGGCCAGCAGCCCTTTGAGCCCAAGTGCCGCGGTGTCGGGCTCTTCGGCCAGCGCTCGCCAATAGCGGCGGGCCCGCCGGGTGTCGCCCGCAAGCTCAGAGGCCTGGGCCATCAGCAGCCGGGTTAGGCCGGGACGGCGCAACAGCCGCTCTGCGCGGGCGGCGGATTTTTGCGCCCGTTTGCCGTCGCCATTGGCCAGCGCCATCAGCGTCGCGTCGAGGGTTTCGATGCCGCGGCGCTTGCGGGTCTCATCGGTGAAGCGGCGCACCGCCTGCGGATCGCCCAAGATGAACAGCGTGGTGGCCACGATGAGATCGACCGCGCGGATCACCACGATGAGTGCGCCCGCCGCCACGACAAGGACGGCCGCGGCGGCGAGCGGGGTCAGCGCGAACTCATAGCCCGCGAGCGCGATGGTGACCCCGCCCTCGGCCTCGAGCAAGATCGACACGCCCCAGGTTGCGGCCGCCACGACCGCGGCGAAGACGAGAAGCCGAATGAGCGAGCCAATCATTTGGGCCTCATTGCTCCATCAGCACGGGTGCCAGAAACCGCGCGAGCGCCGCCTCCGCCGCGACCCGGATGCGCAGATCCTCGGTCCAGTCGGCCATCGCCCGTCGCGACGCGCCTGGGAGGGCCTCCACCTCCGACAGGGCTTCGGCGAGCTCGCCCTCGATCAATCGGGCTTCGATCCGGGACAGGCGCGCTGCAAGTCCGTTGCCCGGTTGCTCCTCGGTCGGCATCACGAAGATCTGAGATTGCAGCCAAGAGGACACCCGTCCGGTCGGGGTGCCGGCGGCATCGGCCTGCGCGTCGGCACGGATGGCCGACCGGGCGGCCTCGGGCAGGCGCTCCGTCAAATCGGCGACTGAGACGAGGCCACGGTGTGCGGGAGCTGCGAGATCGGTTGGCGCGGAGGTCACCATCAGGGCCTCGACTTCGCCGAGCATGCCGGCATAGGGCTTGCCCGCCAAGACACGGGTCGCCAGCGCGTCGGCAGAGCTTCTCAAGCGTGCGTCGCGCAGCACCGCCTCGGCTTCGGAGAGCGCGCTTGCCCGGTTGGCCGCGATGCCCGCCTCGGCGACAGAGAGCCGATCTGACAGTCGGTCGAGCCGGGTCTTAGCAGCAGCGATGTCGCCGCCTAGGCGGCGCTGGAGTGTGTCGGTTTCCCGAGCCAGAAGCGTCTGCAGCTCCGCCAGCCCGATGGCGAGGTCGGAAAGCTCCGCGCCGAGCGCGTCGAGCCGGCCCGCCATCGCCTCAGCCGTCTCCTCGAGCGCGGCTCGGGTGGCGAGATCGGCCGCTGCCGGGAGCTGACGGGCGCGGGTTTGTGCCAGCTCTCCCGCGAGTTGGTCCAGCCGGGCCTGCAAGGCGCCGATCTCCACGGCGCCACCACCGACGGGGGCATCGGCAGGCTCAGCGGTTGGCGATGCATCGGGGTCTCGGAGGCCAACGCCAGAGAGGCTCGCGGCCAGTGCCTCCAGCCGCGATCCTTGGGCGAGGTTCTCCGCTGCGAGCGCATCGAACCTTGCAGTGAGCGCCGCGCCGCTCTCGCGCACGGTGCGGGCTTCGCGATGGGCAGTGTTTGCCGCGCGAGCGCTTTCTTCGGCGGATATCCGGGCGGTTTCGGCAACCGAGGCCGCCGCACTGGCCGTCTCCTCCGCGAGCCGCGCCGTTTCCCCTGCTTGCTCGGCGGAAAGCCGCGCCGTTTCCGCAGCGGCGCTGGCATCGCCCGCGCTGCGTTGCGCCGCCTCTGCCTCGGCAAGCGCGGCACGCGCGGCCCCCCGTGCGGCCTCTGCCATTCCGACAACCGCCGCCTGCGCCACCTCGATGCGCTCCATGCGGGTCAGGATCCCGTCGAGATCGCCAGTGCTCGGACCCGCAGCGATCTCGGCGCGTGCCATCCCGAGCGCCTCCTCGGCTGCCGCAAGTTGGGCCTGCGTATCCGCCGATTTCGCTTCGGCTGCGGCCACCCGCGCTTCGAGGGCCGCGATCCGGTTTTCCAGCCCCTCGGGCCGCGGGGCGATCAGATCGGCGACCGGTGCGGGAACCAGCGGCGCGAGCTTCGGGGCGAGCCAAAGGGTCGTCGCGGCGACTGCGAGAACGCCGAGCAGGATCCACAAAGCTGTCGCCGCCGGGCTCTGTCCCAGGGCGTCGCTGTGATCCTCCGCCTCCGCGTCGAGGTCGAGCCCATCGTCGAAGAGGTCATCTGGAGCGCGCGGCTCCTCTTGCGGTTCGCCGCGCAGCCTGGGCGTCGCGGTCCCGATCCCCGGCGCATCCGACGCGTCCGCCGTCCGCTCTTCTGCGAACGGGGTGTCCGGCCCCTCTGGACGATCGGAAGTCATCGCACGCGGTCCTTTTGTCGTTCGGCCGTTTTTATGACCGGCCCCCTATTCTCTGCGCCTTAGGGTAGTGCCGCAAGCCGCAGGTCACAATCTCTCCGAGCGCCGCGCCGGTCGCCCGTCAGACCAGACGGCGGATCGCCGCGCGCATCGCGGCCGCAGACGGGCTTTGCGCCACATGAAGGGCAGCGAAGGGCAGTCCGTGGAGCGCGCGCGCGGCGGCAGGAGAGATCGCAAGTGCGGCGAGGCCGGGCGCCAGCAGGCCGGGTGCTGCGATCCGACGGGCGAAGATCTCGGCGTTGCGCGCCGACCACAGTGTGACGAGCGAGATCCGCCCGGTTGCCAGCGCATGCGCCACCGGCGCCGGCGCCGGCCCTGTTTCCTCCGCGGCATAGAGCACGGCTTCGCTGACGCGGACCCCGCGGTTTGCCAGATCCCCGGCGAGATCCCCGGCAGCGTCCCGCCCCCGAGCGTGAAGGAAGTGCCGAAGCCCCGTGAGCGAGGCGAGGGCGGCAAGCTTCTGGACATCTCCGCCTGCCGCGACCGCACTGGCGAACCCCAGGCCCCGGGCGACCGTCGCGGTCGCTTGGCCGACGCAAAAGGCTGGGAGGTCGCGGCGCTCCGAAAGCGCGGCGAAGGCGCGGGCGCCGTGGGCCGAGGTAAAGAGCAGGCCGTCCAGCGTGGGAGGGAGGGTCAGGCGCATGGCGAGCGGGCGGACCGCGGTCAGCGGCCAAATCTCGCAGGCGATGCCCTCTTCTTCGAGCGTCTCGGCGAGCGTCCGACTGTCTGGCAAGGGGCGGGTGATCAGCACCGCTCCCTGGGACCGATCCGGGGCGGCGGCAGGCCGGTCCGGGGGCTCAGTCGTCGAAGAAGCCATCGCCGCCGCGGACCCTGAGCTCGCGCGCCGCGTCCGTCCCCATCTCCGCCGCGTCCTGCACAGGACCACGGCGCTCGGTGGCGTGACGCTCGGTGCCGTCCGGTCGGATGATCTCGCCGCGCAGCCACAGATCGGCGCCGTCGAGCACGGCGAGCCCGCCGATGGGGGTGCGGCAGGAGCCGTCGAGCCCCGCGAGGAACGCCCGCTCCGCGGCGAGGCGATCGCCCGTCTCGCTATGGTGGATCGCCGCCAGCAGCGCGGCGGTGTCGGCGTCGTCCGCGCGGGCCTCGATCCCGATCGCCCCTTGAGCGACCGCCGGCAGCATCTCCTCAGGCGCGATCGGGCGGCCCATCTCCTCGGGGTCGTGACCCAGCCGGCGCAGCCCTGCGAGGGCGAGAAACGTCGCCTCGGCCACCCCATCGGCCAGCTTCTTCAACCGGGTTTGCACGTTGCCGCGGAACTCGACCACTTGGAGATCGGGCCGCTTGTGCAACAGCTGCGCGCGCCGCCTGAGCGACGAGGTGCCGACCACGGCGCCGCTGCGCAAGCCCGAGATCCCGTCTTTAGGCCCGATCACCACATCGCGCACATCCTCGCGCGGCAGCAGGCATAAGATCGCAAGTCCCGCCGGCAGGACAGTTGGCATGTCCTTCATCGAATGTACCGCGACATCGATCTCGGCGGCCAACAGCGCCTCCTCGATTTCCTTGGTAAAGAGCCCCTTGCCGCCGATCTCAGAGAGCGCGCGGTCCTGAACCGCATCGCCCGTGGTCTTGATCACACGGATCTCGAAGGCGTCCTCGGGCAGGCCATGGGCCTGCATCAGCCGGGCGCGGGTCTCCTGGGCCTGGGCAAGAGCCAGCGGCGATCCGCGTGTGCCGATTTTGAGCGGGCGATCCGGCGAGGGCAGGGGCATGGGGGCGTCCGAATTGTCAGCTGTCTTCTCTGTATTTACCTATTGTGGCTGCGCGTTGGATGCAATCTGAGGAGGGGAGCGCGATGGCCGATGGCCCCGACAACGCTGTGCGCACGGTCTTGGGCATCGAGACGAGCTGCGACGAGACCGCGGCGGCCGTTGTACGCGGAGTGCCCGGGCAGCGGGGCGAAATCCTGTCCAATCGCGTGTTCGGCCAGGCGGATCTGCATGCGCGTTTTGGCGGGGTGGTGCCCGAGATCGCCGCGCGTGCCCATGCAGAGCGCTGCGACACGGTGGTCGCGGCGGCGCTGGCGGAGGCGGGCCTGCCCTTGCGCGCCCTGGATGCGGTGGCGGTCACGGCAGGCCCTGGGCTGATTGGCGGCGTGATGGCCGGCGTGATGTGTGCCGAGGGCATTGCGCGGGGATCGGGACGACCGCTCGTTGCCATCAACCATCTCGAGGGGCACGCGCTCACCCCGCGGCTGACCGATGCGGTGGCATTTCCCTATCTGCTGCTGCTGGTGTCCGGCGGGCATTGCCAGCTGGTCGTCGTCGAGGGGCTCGGGGCCTATCGGCGGCTCGGCGGCACGATTGACGATGCGCCTGGCGAGGCTTTCGACAAGGTGGCTAAGCTCCTGGGGCTGGGTTTTCCCGGCGGGCCGGAGGTCGAGGCCCAGGCGGCGACCGGGGAGCCGGGGAGGTTCGACTTTCCGCGCCCGCTGATGGAGCGCCCCGGCTGCGACATGTCGTTTTCCGGGCTCAAGACTGCGGTGGCGCGCGCGGTCGAGCGGCTTGTTGCGGCCCAAGGGGGGCTGCGCCATGCCGATATCGCGGATCTTTGCGCGGGCTTTCAGGCCGCGGCAGCGGAGATCCTGGCGGCAAAGACGGGCCGCGCACTTGCCGGGTTCGATGCGGGCGGCGGGCCGCGGGTGCTGGCCGTGGCCGGCGGGGTTGCTGCAAATCGTCGGCTCAGGGAAGGGCTCGAGCAGGTTGCCGCAGCGGCGGACGCGCGGCTCATAGCGCCGCCGATCGGGTTGTGCACTGATAATGGCGCGATGATCGCCTGGGCTGGCATCGAGCGGCTCGCGGCGGGGTGCGCCGACAGGCCCGTGCGCGCCCGCCCGCGTTGGCCGCTGGACGAAGCCGCAGCCCCTCTGCTGGGGGCCGGCCGAAAGGGGGCGAAGGCCTGAGCCGCCGGACGTCGCCGGCAGGCTTGCAAAACCGCCGCCTCTATGACCCCCTTAGGCGTCTTAGGGAGGACCATCCATGCTCTACGCCGTGATCTGCATCGACAAACCGGGCGCGATCGAACTCCGAAAGGCCAATCGCGATGCCCATCTTGCCCATATCCACGCGGCCGACGGCGCGATCTCCCAGGCCGGCCCCTTCCTCGATGCGGATGGCGAGATGGTGGGGTCGCTGCTGATCTTCGAGGCCGAGGAACGCGCCACGGTCGAGGCCTGGTGCGCCGCAGATCCGTACGCGACGGCCGGGCTGTTCGAGCGGGTCGAGATCCGCCCGTGGAAGCGCGTGATCGGCTGAGCATGCTTGGCTGGGGCGAGGCGGCGGCCTTCCTCAGAGGGCCAGGGCTCGACCGGCCGGCGATCGTCGAGACCCACACCGCGGTTATCCATCTGACCCCGAGCGAGGCGTGGAAACTGCGCCGCCCCGTCGACTATGGCTGGCTCGATTATGGCAGCCGGGCCAAGCGGCGTGCTTGCGCCGCCCGAGAGATCGCGTTGAACGCCCCCGCCGCCTCCGGGCTCTATCTGGGTCTCGGCGGGGTGGATGTGTCGCCGCAGGGCGGGCTGCGGCTCCTCCGTCCCGCGGCCGATCCCGACGGCCTGCCCGCGACGGCGGAGCCGCTCGTGGTCATGCGGCGGTTCGCAGCGGATGCGTTGTTCTCTCAGATGGCCGAGGCCGGCAAGCTCGACCGCAGGCTTCTCGCACAAACCGGTGCGCGCGTTGCGGCGCTGCACAAGGCGGCACCCGCCGCGGGTGCGGTCGACCTCGCAGCCCTCGTCGGAGCGGAGGCGGCCGAGATCGCGCGTCTGGGGCCGGTGCTCGGGGCCGATCTGGCGGCGGCGCTCGCTGAGGCGCTGTTGGCCGAGGCCGCACGGCGAACCGAGGTTGCCACCGCCCGCCACCGGCGGCGCTGCCATGGCGATCTCCATCTCGGGAACATCGTTCTGTGGCGCGGGCAGCCTGCGCCCTTCGACTGTATCGAGTTCAACGATGCCATTGCCACCGTTGACCCGCTTTATGACTTGGCGTTCCTGACAATGGACTTGCGCATCCGTGGCCTTGGCGGGTTGCGTCCGGCGGTGCTCAATGCATGGGCCGAGGCGCTGTCGCGGACACCGGATCCGTTGGTCGAGACGGCTTATGGGGGGCTCGCCCTGCTGGGGCTTTACGAGGCGGTACGGGCGTCGATCCGCGCCAAGGTGACGGTGCTGCAGGGTCGGCCGGATCAGGCTTGCGCCTATGCCGAGGCGGCGCTGGCGACGCTCAGGGCACCGCCGACGCCCCGGCTTATCGCGGTCGGCGGGCGCTCCGGTACCGGCAAATCGACGCTCGCCAGGGCTTTGGCGGATCGCCTGCAAGCTGTGGTGCTGCGGTCGGATGCCGTCCGAAAGGGGCTCCTCGGGGTGGAGGAGACGGCGCGGCTCCCGCAAGCGGCCTATGCGGCAGACATCTCGGCGCAGGTGGCCCAGGCGATGCGGCTCCGGGCGGCGATGGCCCTCAACGGGGGCTGGCCGGTCATCCTGGACGCCACCCATCTCGAAGCCTCTCAGCGCGCCGAGGCCGCGGCGCTGGCAGGGGAACTCGGCTTGCGCTTCGACGGGCTCTGGCTCGACGCCCCGCGCGCCGTCCTCGAAACCCGGATCGCCGCCCGCCGTGACGACGCTTCTGATGCGACGCTTGCCGTGCTCGCACGCCAGATGACGCAGTCGGCGCCGGAAGATTGGGTCCACCTTTGTGCTCAGGGCGCCCCGGACGGTTTGGCGGCCCGTGCGTTGGCCGCCCTCTGCTGATCTTTGCTGCCTGCCTGAAAGGACGCCGCGATGGCCTATTGGCTCTTCAAATCCGAACCCGACACTTGGAGCTGGGACGACCAGGTTGCCAAAGGCGCCGCCGGCGAGGAATGGGACGGGGTGCGCAACTACCAGGCTCGGAACAACATGCGGGAGATGAAACTCGGCGATCTCGGCTTCTTCTACCATTCGGTGAATGAGAAGCGCATCGTCGGGATCGTCGAGGTCTGCCGGGAGATTCACCCCGATTGGACAACCGACGATCCGCGCTGGGAATGCGTGGACATGAAGGCTGTGGCGCCTGTTCCGCGGCCCGTCACGCTGGCGCAGATCAAGGCCGACGAGCGCCTCGCAGACTTCGCCCTCGTCAAGCAGTCGCGGCTCTCCGTCGTACCGGTGAGCGATGAGGAGTGGCGCCTCCTCTGTGAGATGACCGGCTACGCGGGCTGAGCCCGCCGGCGGACCAGCAGCAGCGTCCCGACCCCGGTGAGCAGGAGCCACCCCGCCGCTGGGACCGGCACCACCCCGAACCCCGCCGGCGCCGCCGCGATGGCTCGCACGTCGCCGAAGCCGAGCGGGCCGATTTCCGTCAGCGCCCCCGTCTCGCGATCTACGGTAACCAGCGTGTCCGTTAAGAAGTCAGTCGCATAAAGGGTCCCGTTGGGTGCCGCGGTCAGCGTGAGGAGTTCGACATCGGTCTCCGGATCGGGCCGGTGCGAGCCGACGAGCTTGGAGGCATCGGTCGTGGGCCCGATCGCCTCGAGGTCGATCTCGTAAAACAGATCGTTGGCCTGGTTCGTGTAGAACAGTGTCCCGTCCGGGGTGGCAGCGAGGCCGTGAGCGGCTTGGGTGCGGTTCTGCTCGGGCTCGATCAGACCAACCTCGGTCGCCATGGCAGTCGTTGTATCGATGCTGACCAAAGTGTCGGTGAGACGCCCGTCGAACAAGGTCACGCCGAAGAGGGTGTCCCCGCGAAAGGCCAAGGCATCGACCCCGCCGGCCGTGACGATGCCCACCTCGAGGGCTTGTCCTGTTTCGGTATCGATGATCACGAGCCGGTCGGTGAAGCCGTCGACGCCGTAGAGCGTGCCGTCCGGCCCAAAGGCGAGGCCGCGGATGCCGCCGACTGGCACGCCCCCGATCTCCACCCGGCCGATGGCGCTGGCGCGGCCGGTGTTCGGGTCGATCGACAGGAGCTCGTCGGTGCCTGCGTCAACCGCGAACAGGACCGGGGCGGCATTGCCGGAGCAGGCCGACAGGAAAAGGACGGTCGCGGCGGCGGGGATGGACAGGCGGGTCGGCATGGCATGGATCCAATCATTTTCGACAAGGGGCAGGAGACTTTGCCGCCAACCTGCAGCCTGGCGCGGAAAGCTGCAACACAACTGCCTGCCGCTGCGGCGGTTTGCGCAGGCGCCAAAAGGTGCTATCGGTGAGTTCTTAGAACCATTCCAGAAAAGGGGCAGCCATGGTTCCGGGCCTCGCCATCCGCCGCCGCTTCAAGGACCTCTCAGAGCAGCAGATCCTTGCCCTCGCGATCTCGGCAGAGGAGGACGATGCGCAGATCTACCGCGCCTATGCCGACCGATTGCGCGCCGACTATCCCCACACCGCTGAGCTGTTCGACCGAATGGCCGAGGAGGAGGATACCCATCGGCGCAGCTTGATCGAGACCCACAAGCACCGCTTCGGCAATCGCATCCCACTGATCCGCCGTGAACATGTGGCCGGCTATTACGCCCGCAAACCGGTTTGGCTCGTGGAGACGCTGTCGCTGGAGCAGATCCGCGGCGAGGTCGGGCGCATGGAGCACGATGCCCGGGTGTTCTACGAGGCCGCGGCGCAGCGGACGGAAGACGCCGACACGCGCAAGCTGCTGGGCGATTTGGCGGCGGCCGAGGCGGTTCACGAGAAGAGCGCTGGTGAGATCGGAGGCGAGGTGCTCGACGACGAAGCGCTGTCGGAAGAGGACCGGACGGCCCATCGCAAATTCGTGCTCACCTATGTTCAGCCCGGGCTCGCTGGGTTGATGGACGGCTCGGTCTCCACGCTGGCGCCGATCTTCGCGACGGCCTTCGCGACGATGGACACCTGGACCACCTTCATCGTCGGGCTCGCGGCTTCGGTAGGCGCGGGGATCTCGATGGGCTTCACCGAGGCGGTGTCCGACGATGGCAAGATCTCAGGCCGCGGATCGCCGGTGACCCGCGGCATGGTTTGCGGGATCATGACGACGGTCGGCGGACTTGGCCACGCCATGCCGTATCTGATCCCGGATTTCTGGACCGCAACGGTGATCGCCATGATCGTCGTGGTGGTCGAGCTGTGGGCGATTGCCTGGATTCAGAACCGCTATATGGAAACCCCGTTTTGGCGCGCGGCCTTCCAGGTTGTGCTCGGCGGCGCTTTGGTCTTTGGAGCAGGGGTGCTGATCGGCAACGTCTGAGGCGGTCACGAAATTGTGGATGGGCAATCAGCCCATTTTCCCTTGGGAAAAATTCCCACAGATGCTAGAGAGAGATCATCCGACGGACATGCCAATGGGTGATTCCGATGTCTCTTCAGTCCAGCCTACAAAGTCATTGGGACTTTGCCTCCTTCACCGACGCCTTTCAGCTCTTGCTCCCCGAGGACGACGAAGGAGCCGAGCCCGCCGCGCCTACCGCCCGCGACACGGGCGCTCTGACCTTGGGCGAAACGGGGCTGGACCTCGTCGCTGAGGGGATCGACGCCGTGATCGCGCACCTGCCCTTCGTCGAAGCGCCGGCGCAGATTGCCAACACGCTCTATGACTGGTCGATGCCGCTCGACGGCGCCGGCCCGCTCGACCGCCTCGCGAAGAAAGCGCAGGACGCCCTCACCGGTCAGGCGCAGATCGCAGCGACCGCCACCGAAATGAGCCTGGCACCGGCGGCAACCCCTCTGTCCGCCGGGCCGACGGCTGCGGATTTCACCGGCGAAGGCGAGATCGTCGTGGTGATCGACGACGGATATTCCGACGTCTACGACCAATCCTCGACGGTCGCGGAGTACGATTTCGCAGGGTTTTTCAACGACCCCTCGGCCGAGACCTTCGGCACCCAGAGCCACGGTTCCTGGGTTGCCCAGACCGTTTTGGACGAGGCGTCGGGAGTTCAGATCGTCCACCTCAAGGTGTTTTCCGAGCGCGGGGGCGGCGCCTCGTTGTTCGACATCCAAGAAGCGCTCGATGCGGTGATCGAGGTTGCGGAGCAGATCTCCATCGCGGCGGTCAATCTGTCGCTCGGCTTCGGCAATGCGACCGAGGAGACACTGACCGGTCTGTCCGACGAATTCGCCGAACTGGACGATCTTGGTGTTTTCTCCATCGTCGCGGCGGGCAATTCGGGCCAGACCTATGACGACGGTGTCAATGTCCTCGCGGCCGACCCCAATGTGATCGGGGTTTCGGCCACCGACGAGGACGGTGAGTTCGCCAGCTTTTCGCAGACTTCCGAAACGCTGACCGATATTGCCCCGCTCGGCGTCGATGTCGAGGTCGAGACCGTGTCGGGCCTCACCGGATCCGTGTCGGGCACGAGCTTCGCCGCGCCGACGATCTCCGGGATCGCCGCACGGCTCCAGGAAGCGTCTGAGACCCTCATCGGCGAGCGGCTGACGGATGAGGAATTCCTCGAGATCCTCCAGGTGAGTGGCGCCGGGGTGGAGGATACCGGGGCCGACGCACCGGACGGCTGGCGCATCGCCGATGGCGACGCGGCGGTCGACTATTTCATCGCCAATGCTTCCGACTACGGCGAGCTGCTGATCGCCTGATCGGCGTAACGGCAGGTTGCCTAAGAGACGCCCCCCTTCGCGAGGGGGCGGCGCGGCGCCCCCTAGTCCCACCCCCCCCTCGCCCGGGGGGCGCCGCGTAAACAGGTCCGGTTGGACAGGCCGTTCACCGCCTTGACGCCGCCCCGATAGCCCAGCCAAAACGTGCAGACGTGGCGCTTCCGTCGCGCATGGATTGGTAGGCTCGGTCACCATTTTGTTGGTGGGAAGCTTTACCACTGAGGTGTAGAGATCGCGTAGTGACCCAAGGGATCCCATCATCTATCGAGGTGCAGGATGAGCCGACACGATAGCGCCCCAACTCCGATGGTCTTTGCCAGCGGTGCAGACAGCTTGCTCTTGGACCCGGTGGTCATCATCCCGTCTGACGAGGCTGGCCCGCCCGCGGAAAGCTCGGCCGTCGCTGGGCTTGCAGATCTCCTTGCCGCCATCGCCGAGAAGGCCTCCGCTGCGGTCGACGGTGCGGGGGCCGACGGTGCGGGGGCAGAACCGGTGCTGGCACCGCAGAGCCTCTCGGAGGCCGCGCTCGGGCTTGCCCGCGACGCGCTCGATACGGCCCTGGCACGCCTCGATGGCAGCTTGAGAGACGGCGGTGCGCCTTGGGTCGAGGCTCCTGATGCGATCGGCGACACGCTGTTCGACTGGTCGTTGCCCGACGGCGCAGAGCTGCGGGATCGGTTGGCATCCCGGATCGAGGACGCGCAGGATCGCTTTGCCCCGGGCACCGACATCGCCCCGGTCGCCCAGCCTGCCGCGGCGGAGTTCACCGGCGACGGTCAGGTGGTCGTGGTAATCGATGACGGCTGGTCGCCCTATTACGATCAAACGGCGCAAATCTCCGATTTCGATTTCGCCGGGCTGTTCAACGACCCTTGGGCGCGGGTCAATCGGATCGACAGCCACGGCTCTTGGGTCGCCGAGACCGTGACCAACACCGCCTCGGCGGTGGAGATCGTCCATCTCAAGGTATTCCCGAATTTCCCCGGTGCCGGCGCGAGCCTCTTCGACATCGAAGAGGCTCTCGACTGGGTTATCGACAATGCCGGCGTGCTCGACATCGCAGCCGTCAACCTTTCGTTGGGCTTCGGCAATGCCACCCGGGAGACGACGACCCGGCTGTCGGACGAGTTCGCGGAACTCGACGCGCTCGGCATCTTCTCGGTCGTCGCCGCTGGAAACGAGGGCGACCGCTATGCCGATGGCGTTAGCGTCATCGCGGCGGATCCCAATGTGATTGCGGTATCGGCCACCAATGATGCCGGCCGGTTCGCCGGGTTCAGCCAGCGGAGCGAGACGCTGACGGATATCGCGGCGCCGGGCGTGGATGTCGAAGTCGAGACCCTCGATGGGCAGGTCCTGGACGTGTCGGGTACGAGCTTCTCGGCCCCCATGATCTCCGGGATCGCGGCGATCTTGCAGGAAGCGGCCCAGGAAGTGATCGGCGAACGCCTCAGCGATGAGGAGTTCCTGGAGATCCTCCAGGCGTCGGGCGAGGCGGTGAGCGGCGAGGGCTTGCGCCCGCCGGCGGGGTACCGGATCGCCGATGCCGATGCCGCGCTCGACTATTTCCTCGAAAATGCTTCTGATTACGGGGATGTGCTGATCGGCTGACTGGACCGCTAACGGACGGGGCGTGCGCCATCGGGCGCAGGCCCGTTCCAGATCCCTGGGCTCAGGCGATCTCGAAGATCCCTTCGATCTCAACCATGACGCCCAACGGCAGCGCTGCCACCCCCACCGCCGACCGGGCATGCCGCCCTGCCGCGCCGAAGACATCGACCATGAGGTCGGAGCAGCCGTTGATCACCACCGGCTGTTGGGTGAAGTCCGGCGCCGAATTCACGAAGCCTGTCAGCTTCACCACCCGTGTCAGCCGATCCAAATCTCCCGTGGCCGCCTTGATCTGGGCGATAAGGCTCAGGCCCGACGCGCGCGCAGCCCCCACCGCCTTGGCCATCGGCGAGCCGTCCGGCGCCGTGCCGTCCACCTGATCTGCGCCGGTGAGCTGGCCCGTGATCGGCCCCTGAGGTCCGAGTGAAACCTGCCCCGAGACATAGAGCAGGCCCCCCGCCAAGACGAAGGGCACGTAATTCGCAACCGGCGCCTTCGGCTCGGGCAACACGATCCCAAGCTCCGTCAGCCGCGCGTCGATCCGTCCGGTCATATCGGTCCCTCCCTTTGACCCGGGGCGCTGCGGCACCGGCGCCGTCAAGGCGCCCGTGCCCGGCGCGTCCGGGGGGTCGACCCCCCCGCCGCGCCGCCCCCGCGCAGCATAGGCTCGCGCACCAACGTGGGATCCCTTGGCAGGCCGAGGCGAGCACCGCGGGCGACGGCGCAGAGCTCCCCCGCAAATTCGGGCC